>NZ_CP020028.1:2293125-2615000 GCF_002240415.1 Paenibacillus kribbensis | reverse complement strand
TACCATAAGTAGAACGGTCCGCTTGCCCGTAGCCGGATCACTGATAATAATGTGGTCACGACCCGCTGCTTCCAACGTACCTTTGAATATTTTCGCGTTCCATTCCCGGTTATTTTCATACGTCATATAAAAGGTTCCTACTTTACCCAAGTTCAAGCGTAAAATGTTTTCAATATAGGATTGCTCATACTGTGGAGTCTGACTCTGTACCACCGTGCCAGTCGGTGTCATCGCGCTACCGCTGTTAACCTGAGGGGGAAAGGTGCTGATGGGCTGCATGGTTCCCATTGGATACATCCCTCTGGGCCATTCGGGATACCCACCACCGGCAGGATAAGAAACAGGGCGATAAGCTTGCTGTGAAATCATGTAAATTCCTCCTAAAATGGTTTTAAATCATCCAAACTCACGTTAAAACTCTCTAGTAGACGGCAGGACAATCCTGTACGGAAGGGATAAAAAAACAGTGCGCTTTGAAGCGCCCGGAATTGACCTGGTTATACCAGGTATCTGGACATTCTCCGGCAGGTCTGAAAAACCATAATGCATTAGATGCGGGACGTATTTTCTCACCATTAATTACACGTCTGGCCAGTCGAATGTCCCGATCACGGGCTCTTTGATAAAAGTACCCCTTCTGAGTAGCTTCAAACCCGCCAGGACTCTGAAAGACCATATCGTTCATGAGGCGAATTCCCTGAAAATCCAGACAATTGCCCAAAATCCGATTTACTCCGACATTGCCAACCATGAGCATCCCCAGCTCTCCTTCTCCTTCGGCCTCTGCCCGCATAAGTCGGGCGAGTGTCCTTACATCCTCTGAGTTGACATTAATAACAGCCAACGCGTCCCCTCCTCGTTCTTCATCACATACCGTATCGTATGGTACAAATGCCCAATAGGTGACAGTTCCAAAAAAACAAATTAAAAAAAATAGCTCCCAAATCAGGGACTACTTATTCGGTCAGTATTAAGGCTCATAAATCATTTTGCGCGTCATGCCGCCATCTACCACCAGATTTGTACCTGTTACAAAATCATTACCAGGTTGGGTCAAATACAGACAGGCCCGTGCGATGTCTTTAGGAGTCCCCACGCGTCCAGACGGATGTTGCCTATGGTCTTCTACACGCAGTTGCCCATAATCCCCGGTCTCAATCCACCCTGGACTGATGCAATTGACCTGAATTCCATCCTTTCCTAGGGATATGGCCATCGCGTGTGTAAGGGCCGCAATGGCGCCTTTGGACGCCGCATAGGCTTCTGTATCCGGCTCCGACATAAAAGCCCGTGTAGAGGTCATATTGACCACCGATCCCCCCTCCGGATTTCGTTTCATCACCTTGGCCGCTTCCCGTGTCGCAATAAAACAGCTGCGTACGTTCGTATTCAAAATGTCATCCCATTCTGCTACCGTTAACTCATACGGGGATTTCCATTTGGAGACACCTGCGTTGTTGATCAGTGTATGAATAGTGCCGTATTCTTCCTCCGTGGTACGAATTAGCGTTACAATATCTTCTACTTTCCGCACATCACAAGGAATAAAAATGGCCTGATATCCTTCATTTCGTGCCACTGCAGCGGCGGCCGCGCCCTCTTCCTCATTACGGTCCGCAAATACGACTTTGGCACCCTGTGCAGCGTAGGCAAAAGCGACCTCTTTCCCGATTCCATGGGCCGCTCCTGTCACAATAACAACTTGTCCTTCAAATGACACGCCTCATTCCTCCCTCTAAACTCTTTACTAGTATATATGTACCAAAATGTGCTGTACAAGAAACACTCACAGCCCCCTACCCTGTTGCATCGCAGAAGGCCGTGAATGATCAAATGAGGGAATAAGCTGTGATCACATTTTAACCTGTTCCAGGCTATAGCGATTCAGACGTTGAAATCCGATATATCGTGTACCCTGAAAGGTAAGCCGACCCTCATCCCCTTCGGCACATTGACCGTATTCTTCTCCTGTTACCTTAAACTCCATTCGGTCGCCGCTCTCCACTTCAAAGGTTAAGTAATAGAAAGTATAGGTACGAGTCCCTTGCTCCTCCTGCCGCCTCTGCTGGAGATGTGTCCTTCTGGCCGTAATTCGGGAACCAACTGTCAATACAGGCTGCCTTTTATTTCGGTGCCACTCCATGACTTCTCTGCCCGCAGACAACACGACAATGCCTAACACGACTACGAAAAAAACGGGCAGTACCGTACCCAGCCAATCGAACATCCATAATGACTCAAATCCCATGCACCGCACTCCTCTCCGCCAGGCATTCCACAGGGAAACCGCCGGGCATCCTCACATGACCTAAGCTTTCCCTAATAGTATATGTAGACTCCTGCCCAAATTTGATAGTAACTCCTTAAGAACGCCAAGAGCCTCCGCGGAATGATCCGGGAGGCTCAAGATATGGCGATATCAGAATGGTACATTGATTTACACATGTACAAGCTGGAGATAATGTTGTGTCTCATCCAGAACTTCACAATCTTCGGCTTCAGCGTAACGCTCCGCACACTGCTTGCAGTCCTCTTCAGTCGTGCAACCATAGGCATCCTGACAAGTGTAACAAAATTGAAGGTAGTATTGGGTTAACATATGATCCTGATTCGCTCTCATGATTATCACTCCTATCGTTGTTTACAGGTTTAGTATAACAGCGCCGCAGTTTTTACATTGTGATTTTTTTCACATATTGTCGTATAAAATTTAAATTTTTTAAAAATAAACCGCCCCACGCCTTTTTCCTGAGTCTGCATGTCTTTTGAGAACCTGCAAAGTTAGGAAAAAAGCCCAGGGCGATCAGCTTTATAAAGTTTATAGAATTCTCCAGTTTGCGCCGCCGTCCGTCGTTTTCAGCAATAGTGATTTCTTATCGTCCAGACGCTCCAAAAGCAGCCAGCCTACCGAAGATGAAACAAAACGGAGCTTGACCGATCGAGGGTAATCTTTTAGCTTCGAAGCCAGTACTTTGTTGCCTGTGAGACTTGTCCACGTCTTTCCCCCATCCAACGTGCGGCTCATTCCGGTTTGGGTTATAATCCAGCCTTCCTTTTCGTTTAGGAAGGTACGCCCAGGGATAATAGACTTGCTTTTGCTGCTCAGGCCCAAAGACACAGCGTTCCATTGTGTGCCTGCATCAGCAGTAAACAGCCCGCTATATTTTGTGCTGTTATCTCCATAGCAAAGGACTGGAACCCAATATGAGGAGCTGCTTCCTTGAAGAGACTGCTGAGCTTCTGCCTGTACCTGTGGGCAACCCTGCAATCTATGAACTGCCGGAGTCCATGTTTTCCCTTGATTCAGAGTTCTATACAGTTTAACACTGCTATCCAGATTGATCGCAACAAAACCCTGATTGCCGGAAGAAAAACTCATCCCCGCTACACTGCCCTGATCGGGCAGCCCCGAGCCTGATACACCGGATATCATACCGGAACTTTGCGCAATCTTTTTCCAGGTGGCTCCCCCGTCAGTGGTGTGATACAACAATTTTTGCTGATCCCGCTCATTCAGGTTTACATATGCCATGATCCAGCCTGTAGACGGATTCACATATTGAATTGAACTCACATATTCCCCGTTTGGCAGTGCTGACACATCCCAGCTCTGTCCTCCATCAGCCGTTCGGAGAATAACGGTTGCTGTTTTGTCCAAATTTTGACGGACAACCCAACCGTGACGGGAATCAGTGAAGCTAATGTCCTTTCCATATTCAAGTTTGTCTTGAAATTGAACATTTTCGGAAGGAGATATATTATTCCAGGTCTTTCCTCCATCATGTGTATAGTAAAGTCGAAGCTCATTGCGGGTAACTCCCCAAACCAAGCCTTTATTGTTATCGATCAAATGAAAATCGGCTATTCGCGTCTGCACTACATATTTGGCGTTTGGATCGCCCACCTGTGGAGTTAAAGGTGGATTAATCGTGATCGTTTGTCCCTGGTCATCAGGTTCTTCTACCGGGGGTTGGGTTACAGTTTTTGGGGGTTCAGAAGAGCAGGCAGTCAACAGAATGCCAGTCAACAGCATTATTCCCCCCAGAAGCGCACGCCAGCGCAGTTTCATATATAAAAATCCTCCCTCAATGGCATGCGGTAATCCCGTGCCAAAAGCTTATCTGAAACAAAATTATAACATAAACGACCTTATGTGACACTTTTCGCGCTCATGACAAAAAAAACCGGATCTGCACTTAAGTGCAGAAATCCGGCTTTTTCCATAATCATTCGATCAAGATTTACGATTCAACAAGCTTTTGTGATATCCATAAAAGAAGTAAATCAGCAGCCCGAGCAGGAGCCACACGATGAATCCGATCCACGTACTAATATGAAGCTGGAGCATCAGACCGATACACACGAGAGCACTCAAAATCGGAATCAACGGAACCCATGGCACGACAAATCCTCTTTTCAAATCCGGCCGTTTCTTACGAAGAACGATAACTCCCACCGATACGACTGCAAAAGCGAACAGGGTTCCAATGCTCGTCAGATTAGTCAGTGCCTGTAACGGAAACAATCCACTAGCCAAGGCAATAATGCTGCCGACCAGCCAGGTGCTTCGAATCGGTGTTTGAGTTTTGGCATTTACTTTAGACAAAAATAGCGGTAAAAGTCCATCACGTGACATGGAGAAAATTAACCGTGTCTGACCATACAGCAGCACCAGCAGTACAGTAGTCATCCCTGCAATCGCACCGACTGAAATCAATCCTGCCACAAAGTCCTGATGAATAAAGCGCAGGGCAAACGCAACAGGATCGCTTACCCCCAGCTGCGTGTAAGGCACCATTCCTGTTAATACGACCGAAACCGCTATATACAGTACCGTACAGATCGCCAACGAAGAAATAATGCCAATTGGCATGTTCCGCTGCGGATTGCGTACCTCTTCGGCAGCGGTTGAGATGGCATCGAAGCCCAGATAAGCGAAAAATACGATGGCTGCTGCACTTAGAACACCGGAAAATCCATAAGGCAAAAATGGCGTCCAGTTGGCAGGTTTAACATAGAAGATTCCGATTCCAATAAATAGCAGTACAACTCCGACTTTGACACAAACCATTATAAAATTGAATCGAACAGTCTCCCTTGCCCCGAGACTCAGCAATAGCGTAATTAACATAATGATGCACACGGCAGGCAGATCAATAATGGTCCCCTTGACCGAATCGAAGGCTGCGGTTAGAGCAAGGGGCAGATGTATATCGAACCCTGCCAGCAGGCCTTGAAAATAAGCAGACCAGCCACTGCTCACAGAGGCGGCCGCCACTCCATATTCCAGAATCAAGTCCCATCCCAGCACCCAGGCCAGAATTTCTCCAAATACAATATAACTATATGCATAAGCACTGCCCGCTGCGGGGACTGTAGATGAAAGCTCTGCATAGCACAAAGCAGCCAGCACACAGGCAATCCCTGCAATTACAAAAGAGAGCATCAATCCGGGACCTGCATTTTCTGCTGCTGCCTTGCCAGTGATAACAAAAATCCCGGTACCGATGATACAACCTACACCCAGCATAGTAAGGTCAAAGGCGCTCATCGTTCTCTTTAACTGTCCTGTAGATCCGCTTTCCTCATGTGGGAGTAGTCCAGTTTTTTTTCGAAATAAGTCCATATCCATAATCCTCTTTCCCTAATTCATACGTTAATATCGCTGCTGCAACGCTTTAGTGTATGTTCTTAGCATTCGATTAATTATTAGCGAGTCTCGCTTTGAAGTCAAGGAGAAATGTCATATTTTTTTGCAGTAGAGTACACATATACGTTAAACTAAGTTGGAAAGATAAATTTTAAATAATTATTCTAAAATGAAAAGGTAAACAACCCGAGAAGGAGATGAGGATTTTATGAGCTTAAAACCTTACAAACGAAGCAGAGTGGCCATTGTCGGCATGGGAGCAGTCGGCACAACGACCGGTTATACCCTGCTGCTACGCCAACGCATGTCAGAACTTGTCTTTATTGATGTCAACGTCAAAAAGGCGAAGGGGGAAATGCTCGATATGAATCATGGGCTTCCTTTTCTCGGCGGTGTCAAAGTATGGGCCGGTGATTATGAAGATTGCCGTGATGCGGACATCATTATTGTTACAGCAGGTGCTTCACAAAAACCGGGAGAAACACGTATTGATCTGCTCAAGCGTAATGCCGAAATTTTTGAAAGCATCATTGATAATATCGTTAAGGTGAACACACACGGCATATTGCTGATTGCAACCAATCCGGTAGATATTCTCTCCTACATCTCCTGGAAACGCAGCGGTTGGCCTTCAAGCAGAGTCATCGGCTCAGGTACGCTATTGGACAGCGCGCGCTTCCGCTATTTGATCGGTAAGCAAAAAGGTATAGATCCACGCAGTATCCATGCTCATATTATTGGTGAACATGGTGACTCCGAGCTGCCTGTATGGAGCACGGCCAACGTTGCAGGAACTCCACTGGAGCTGAACGAAGACACGAAAAATGAAATTTTCGAAAACACCAAAAATGCAGCCTATGAAATTATAGATGCCAAAGGCGCAACTTCTTACGCCATCGGGCTGGCTCTGGACCGGATCGTAGCCGCTATTCTCGGAGACGAAGGGTCTGTACTTAATGTGTCCACCTTGCTGGAAGATTATAACGGAGTATCTGACGTATATTTGGGTGTCCCAAGTATCGTGGATCACAACGGGGTACGTGAAATTTTGGATCTTCCGCTCAATGATGAGGAACGGGCAAGACTGCTTCAATCGGCGGACAAGTTAAAAGATCAAATCAGTAAAGTGCATCTGTAGAACAGGCAAAATAAATGGTAAACAAAAACTGGCCTCTACAGCGGTAACATCCGCCCGAGAGGCCAGTTTTTTGATCATTTTATATAAGAGTCCAGCTTGTTTCATATACGATAGTCGCATTACCAAGGCGGAGTATCACCATCCTCTGCTTCTTGCCGGCGTTTCTCTTTCAGCCGCTCAGCTACTGTTTCAAACGATTCCGGTTGAAGCAGCTCAATTGGTGAAAAACCCTTTTCAAAGGTAAATGCATCACCTTCAATGATAAGCGCATATCTGTCATGCAGCTTCGTAATATGCAGCTTGGCCCCAAAGTCGGACAGCAGCCCGCGCACAGCCGTATCATCCAGCTTGAAGCGAACTTCAATTTCCGGTTTCAGCTCAACAATGTGCTGTGCAGCCTCTACGACCTGCAGAGGTTCCCATTTCCCTTGCAAATCACGCTTTTCACTGGCCGCCCAAAGCTCCAGTTCGCGCTCTTCCTGCTGTCTTTCCTCATTAGATGCATCTGGCCATTTGGTTTCTACATAGTTCTGAACAAAACCCATGACATGGTCATTGACGATTTCCGGCATGGATTGCTCATAGGTCACAAATTTCAGAAAATCCTCAAAATAACGGGCATGGGAAGATTGGTGAATCTTAAGCTCCCATTCATCGTTCATGCCCTCCTCCAGCATGTAAGGATACATAATGGATTTCATATTACGTGCTGAAATGGCCATTTCAACTTCACTGACCAGACTGCTTTCCGTTATCCGGGCAATTTTGGGTTCAAAGTCGCATTTGAGCACAAAAATAAACGGATCGTCCGAGTGTGTATTTAAGGTAGCCTGTACAATGATCAATGCTCCACCACGTACCGCGCTTGTATCCAGATACATTCGCACCAGATCGTCGCATGCGTTTTTGAACTCTTCCTTCTCCTCTGCCGCTCGCAGCCGTGCGAACATATTGAAATTCGGATTGCTGCTCAGATCATGCTCCGGTTCGACGATAAAACGGCCAATTTTGGTCGGGGCCTGCTCCGTACTTGGGTTTTTCTCGACCTTGCGTTTGCTGATACGGGCAAATTCCCCGTCCAGAAATTTTTTAACATCGCTTTCGTCATAATCATAGTTATCCATCGTAGCGTAATGCTTGTAGGACTTGCCGCCTTGCCCTTCCTTTCCGTCTACCTGAATTACAAAAAAAGATAAAAAGTCCACTTGAAAGTTCATCTACGTTCCATACGCTCCTTTTCAGGCATGTACGCGTAATTATATCACTATGAATTTAAAAGGTACATCCGATTCAAATTCACATCGTTAAGCTGCACATTAAAGTTTACATAATAAATATTATGAAAACTAAAATACAAATTTGAAATGACTACTATCTTAATACAATTTTTTTCATTTATTTAATTGCACCTTATTTGCCTCTTTAAGTGCAGTTCGACCTCTTTAAGTGCAGATTATGAAATCAATTTTTATACATCTAGCTCTTTTGGATTACAAAAAAACAATTGACTAAATTAAGACGTTTCATTATATTATCTATTGTTAAACAAACAAAAGTATTTATCGTTTATTAATTAGAACAAAACACTTTCAAGGATGTTATCCCTGAGAGAGGATGAAAGGAGAATTATCTGTTGTTAAAAAATCCATATATAAGGACCATTATCGCCTCCAATGCACTGCTCAATTTAGGCATTTGGGTGCGAAACTTTGCCATCCTGCTGTATGTAACTGATCTGACTCAAAATGATCCCGTGTATGTATCGCTCATTTCGGTAGCGGAATTTGCACCCATTTTTCTGTTTGCCATCATTGGGGGCACATTCGCGGATCGCTGGCGGCCCAAACGAACCATGATCAGTTGTGATCTGTTATCGGCCGCTTCCATTTTCATCGTGTTATTGGCGTTGTGGTATGGCTCATGGCAGGTACTATTACTGTCCACTTTTTTCTCTGCAATTCTATCTCAATTTTCTCAACCATCTGCAATGAAATTATTGAAGCAGCAAGTGGAACCTGAACAACTTCAGGGCGTCATGGCCCTTTTTCAGTCTCTCATGGCTTTATTTATGGTTATCGGCCCTGTTATCGGTACATTTATTTATCAACACTTTGGAATTTTCGTCTCATTGTCTATAACAGGCATATTGTTTCTCATCTCGGCACTTGTTCTGACTCGTATTCCACAAGATGAACGAGAGCTGGAAATAGATGATCATCCAACTCATTTCATTCAAGAGCTCAAAGAAGGAATACGTTATGTATGGAATAACCGTACACTTCGCACGCTTGGGGGAACATTTACGGTAATTGGACTGGCAGTCGGACTTATACAGCCTTTAATGATTTTTGTCGCCATAGAGAACCTTGGACAAAACAAGGAATTTCTGCAATGGCCGTTAATGGCGAACGGAGCGGCTATGTTGATAGGAGGCGGCATGATTATGGGGGTTGCCAAAAAAGTACAGCCGCAAATGCTGCTGGTGACCGGGCTTTTGGTCAGCACACTGGCCACCTTTGGAGTCGGATGGTCGCACAGTATTGTGCTAACCATGACACTACAAGTATTCAGCGGCCTATTTTATCCGTGCATTCATATCGGTATCAACACCATGATGATGAAAAATGCCGAAGCTGCTTTTATCGGCCGCGTTGGTGGCGCCCTCTCTCCCCTGTTCTCCGGGATGATGGTCGTCGGTATGAGTATCGGCGGAACACTTAAACGCGAATCCTCCCTGGACACCGTATATACCGTGAGCGCCGGCTTGTTTTTAGTCGGAGCGATGCTATTGTTTCCATTACTTCGTGACAGGCAGTCTGTACAAGCTGTCGTAGCCGATGATTCTGAATAACAGCACAAGAAACCGCCCCTGGAGGTATGATTTTCCATTCTCCCGGGGCGGTTTTTTAATGTTTGTATCATGATTTCATGCCTGATTGAAATAATCATTAAATGTAGATTGAAAGATAATAAGCGTTTGAATTATATTAGGTTAACATAATATATTTTACGTAAATATCGTCCCGATCTCCTCTTGATCATCATTGTATCGAATTGAAGAATTGGCCTTGACTTTTGTGATTTCCTAATCGTATAGTATGGGTATATCTTCAATTAAGGGAGAGATTTTGATGTCGGTGAACGTTCTTAACTAAGCAATTGCATATTCAGGGAAGACCATCAGGCGCTTGTACCTTTCGGGACAGGTTTGTTTGTTGCTATGTTTTTTCCCTGCTATTAGTTAAGAACATGCGGATATCATAAATCGCCTCAGGGATTATTTTCATCTAGGCCTTATTCCGTGCTGTGTTCAGCGCGGTTTTTTTGTTTTCAGATTCTGTAGCCTTCTTTTAAACGTCTTTCATTCACGAGCCGAATGGCTTACAAATGGGCTGATACGTGAATGGATTGAAGTCGTAGAGATTGGGCTGCAAAAGCTGAAGGATAGGCTTATTTGTCGATAATTTCCCTCTTTCCTTATGGGCGGAGAATGAACGATTTGTTCATTCTCCGCCCTTTTTCTTTTGCAGCAAGGTTCCAAAAATCCTGACAAACCACCAAAGGAGAGATTTCTCATGAATGAAACCACAATGCAGCGTTTGGAATACGACCGAATCAAAACAAGAGTCTCCGAATGTGCCTTTTCTTACCTTGGCAAGCATCATGCCGCTTCCATGCTTCCCATTACAGACATTCGTACAATCAGGACTCGTCTTAATGAAACAAACGAAGCCTTGCAGTTGATACGCCACGGAGCAAGCGTCCCTATCCCCTCACTGGAAGGGATGGAATACATTCTTCACTTGTTGGGAACCGGTTATTTGTTCAGCGAGCGCGATTTTTCTCACATGGCTCAGTTTATAAGAAGTTGCAGCCAACTCATAAAATACATGAATTCGAAGGCAGATGCCGCTCCAACTGTCAGTGCCTACGCTTCCTCCATGTATGGTATGGAGCCACTTCTGTCTGAAATCGAGAAATGTATTTATTCAGGACAAGTGACGGATATCGCCAGTAAAGAGCTGGCTAAAATTCGCAAAAAAATAACGGTCACTGAAGAACGAATTAAAAGGAAACTTGATTCTCTTATCAGCCGGCATCGATCTATCATGCAGGAAAATATGGTTAGCCAGCGTGGCGGCCGCTATGTGCTTCCAATCAAAAAAGAATTTCGCAAACAAGTAAAAGGCAACGTCCTCGACGAATCAGGAAGCGGTCAAACGGTTTACGTTGAACCTGCTGAAATTGTCAGCCTGCAATTCGATCAGAGCGCGAACATGGCGGAAGAATCAAAAGAAGAAATGAAAGTGCTTGGAGAGCTTACTGCCCTCGCCGAATCATACACCCGGGAGCTCAGTATCAACACAGAGACGGTTGGTGTGCTGGATTTTTTATTAGCCAAGGCTAAGTATGCCATGACACTAGATGCTGTGCCGGTCGAGCTTAACCAAGACGGGATTATAGATATCCATGGTGCACGTCACCCGTTGATGGCGAATAGCATGGTTCCGCTTGATTTTTCAATTGGTCAAGGCTATTCCTCGCTCATTATTACCGGTCCAAATACAGGTGGAAAAACGATGACTCTCAAAAGTGTCGGCCTGTTGACTCTAATGGTACAATCCGGATTGCTCGTACCTGTGTTGGAAGGCAGCCGAATGGCTGTATTCGAGGAAATTGAGGTAGACATCGGGGACGGACAAAGCATTGAACATGCGCTGAGCACCTTTTCAGCACATATTCGCAATATGATTGGCATTTTGGAAACGGCGGGCAGTTCCACACTGATCCTGATCGATGAAATGGCATCTGGCACCGATCCGGGAGAAGGCGTAGGACTCTCCATTGCACTGTTGGAAGAATTCCACCGCCGCCAGGCAACGGTAGTGGCCACGACACACTTTAGTGAAATCAAGCATTTTGCTGAAAACACACCGGGATTCCAAAATGCTCGTATGGAGTTTGATACCGAAACGCTGCAACCCTTGTACCGTCTTCGCATCGGCGAAGCTGGGGAAAGCTACGCATACGCAATTGCCCTGAAGCTGGGTATGTGGAATCGTATTATCGAGCGTTCTCAGACCATTTCTGCAGGCAGAACGTCTCGGAATACACAGAAACCGTTTATTATGCCCCCTGCTCTTGATGATGAGAAAGCGGTTATAGCCCCGTCTGTCACAAAACAGAAGGAACCAAACCATCCTGCCCAAACCAAGCCATTTGCGCTTGGCGATAGTGTTTTTGTAGGCTACCTCAATCGGACTGGAATCGTATGTACAACAGAGGATGAACGAGGGAATGTGGGAATTTTGATCCAAGGCCAAAAGCTGGCCATTAACAAAAAGAGGCTCACGCTTCACATTGCTGCTACTGAATTGTATCCTGACGACTATGATCTGGACATTGTTTTAGAAACCAAGGAAAACCGCAAAAAACGGAAGCTTCTAGGCCGTAAACATGTCCCGGGTCTGATCATTGAAACGCCTCCAGAAGATTAAGTGCAAGTACAAACGTATAGTCTGACTAAACGGAAGCTGTCCTAGACGGGACGCATAAATGAAAATCTGCAAGCTGGGTGCTGTAAAAAGCAGTCCACTTGCAGATTTTACATTTTCTGCTTAATATTTATTATCTAAGATTATAAGAAAATTTAGGTTTACATAATAATTATTATGTCTCTTTGTACTTCTTTTATTTTACATCTCTATATGATGTGACTTTTTGTAATTATAAACAGCACCAAGCAAATTGGCTTCATTACCTAGCTTGCTTTGTTCAATATTGGCATGAACAAAATCAATTAGAGAATGCTCATAAAGCTTCTCTAATTCCTGCTTAATCGTAATGACGAGCAGCGGATTTGCAGAGATACCGCCTCCAATAACAAACTTTTCAGGGTCAAGGATGGATTGAAGATTGATGATTTGGGTGGCTATATTCTGGCAATATGCTTGAAAAACAGATTGAACCATTTGATCCCCCTCTTCGAGGAGGGAGAATACCTTTTCACCTGTAATAGAGCCTTCAGGAAGCTGCTTCATTTTTGCGACAGTTTTGGTTAAGGTTACACTGCTTCCCTGGAAACCAAGCATATATTCATGGTTGTTCGTGAATTCATTGTTCGTTCGAATGAAAGAAAACTCCCCTGCAGATAAATGATGACCTTTCAGCAATTTCCCCTGAGAGATGATTCCGCCTCCCATCCCTGTTCCAATGACCAAGACAACACCATCAGAAATTCCCTGTAATGAGCCGCGCCATGCTTCCCCAAGTGCAGCACATTTCCCATCATTTTCAATCGATACGGGAAGGCCAAACGCCTCTTCAAAAACTTTAATCATATTGATGTCACGTATATAATCCAAGGAGCCACCATGCACCATATGACCACTTTCTGAATTTACGACCCCCGGTATACTTATGGCTATACCTTCACTTTCATCTATAAACTGATGGTGTATTTGTTTCAAAGCGACTATAAGGCTTTCCAGTGAATCCCTGGGCGTTACCACTTTCCCCTTTGTTAAAAAGCGATCCTCGAAATATAAACTAAACTTGATAAAGGAGCCTCCGATATCAAAAACGAGTATTTTATTTTTCATGTCCATTTCCTCCATAGAGTGATCTCGATGCCTGATTAACCGTTTTCAAAAATAATAATTACTTTTTTGTAAAATTCAGCCACCAGGGCACAGAAACCACAATGTCATTGTACTCTTCTTGGATATTAGCTTTTAAAATCCGCCTTCACTTGTACAAGCGATGATAATTAGATTATAGACAAAATGCTCAATCACTTCTATAGCTTGTAATTAACTCTTCTCCCCTTTAAATATCAAATTCCCCTTGATTAGGATATAAACCCCTCTTCTGCTAGATAAGGCAAACCTTCATACACAACCTCATACAACTAACAAAAAATGGGTGGAATCACAAGAAAGTCCTCACTGTTTTTTGCAGTTATAACTTTACTTTACCTGATGAAACGCGTTACAAGTCAAGCACTGCTTCAATACTTCGCAAACCAGGTTATCATACAGGCCCACCTCTTGAGGATTAAATAACCAGAAAAGTCGTTGGTTTGGCTTTCTTCCGATATCTCATAAATAAAAAAGCTCTCAGTGCGTTGTCAGCAGCGATACTTGCCCAAACCGCGGGAAGACCTAAGCCTAAATGCCAAGCAAATAAGTACACGCCAAGAGTTCGAACTCCCCAGATACCAATTGTCGTCACGATCATCGGATATTTGCTGTTTCCTCCTGCCTGGATGGCTGAAGTATCCACTAGAGCTGAAGCTAAAAACGGTTGTGACAATGTGTCAATAGCCAGCACAATAAACAATAAATGAATTACATTGCTATTATCGGTAAACATTAAGCCAAATCCAAGGCGAAAAGATGCAAAGCAAAGCGGTAATAACCGTCATAGAAACAGCAGACTGGATATAACTCCATCGTCTGTAGGATTGTACAGCAGAATCATTTTTGCTCCCGATTGCTTGTCCAATTGTTACGCTGGCTGCTATGGCAAAACCTGAACCAACGGTTGATGCGAATACCGTCAGTGTACCCGCAATGTTATGCGCGGCATATGTTTCAACACCCATTCTTACAATTAGGCCAAAATAAACGACTTGCCCAAGTCTCATGGATAATCGTTCAAAGGCAACGGGTATAGCGAACTTCATCATGTTTGCCAAGAATGATACCTGTATTCTTAGGTCTTGTTTTAATAGCGAAATGGCTTCGACCTTTCTGGACTTCCACCACAGACGTAAAGACGCATACAACCGGGCAAGTACCATAGCCCACGCTGCACCTGCTAAACCAAATCCGGGTATAAATCCAATTCCAAAAATCAGAATGTAGTCAAAAATAATGTGAATCACATTCATCTCTAGTCCAACTTTAAGAGGCGTTCTCGTATCTCCTGTAGCACGAAATGCTGCCGATTGAGCAGTAAATAATGCTATTAACGGTGAAATTCCTAGCACTATACAAAAATACGGTAAAGCAGTCACTTGCAATTCTCCATAAGCCCCCATGATATGCAAAAGGGGTACAGCAAAAATGACCGACCCTATGGAGATCAGTACCCCTATAATAAAAGCAACCACGAAACCATGCCAAATAGCCGAACGTCCTTGCTCCAAATTTGTAGCACCAATGGCTCGGGATACATAAACAGATATCGCAGTGGAAACTGCGGTGAATACGCCAAGGTACGTCAAACTATAAATATTTGTCACTCCAACGGCATTTATGGAAAGCAGCCCGAGCCTCGCAATAAAAAATGAGTCAGCCACGCCGAGAAGGCTCTGGAGATAATAATCAATAACTAAACTATGCGTTAAACTGAAGATTAACTGTTGACGATACTTTTGCTATTGAAATTAAATGAAAATCCAAACCAAAAAGATTACATAATATATATTATGTAATCTCGTTGTTTAACCCGCTTCATTCGTTCATGATATTTTCTCATGATTCTACCATCGGCACCTGAATATCCAGCTTATCCATCGCCTTTTCCTTCTCCCGATCCGTGACATGCGTATAAACGGTGGTTGTCTGGATGGATGAGTGCCCCAGCAGCTCCTGCACCGTACGCAGATCGGCCCCCTTACGCAAAAGCATCGTTGCAAACGTATGCCGCAGCTTATGGCTGGAGTAAGCAACTCGAGCCTGCGCACCTTTATCTTGCTGGAATCGCTCGAACGTTTCTGTAGCGATCTGCTGGATAGAGCGCACTGCCAGTCGGCGGCCTTTTTGCGACACGAACATTGCATCCTCCTTCCCTCTCCACGGCGTTAATCTTTCCGCCACTGCACGGTCTAAAATATCACACACAGCCTCCGGCACTGGAAGAGTACGCCACTTTCGTCCTTTACCGAACACATCCAAAGTGCGTCGTTCCCGGCTGTAATCCGAGACATTCAAAGAGTGGACCTCCCCCACCCGCAATCCCATATATACCATGAGCAGAAAAATAGCCGTATTCCGATTAGCATACTTCCCTTCCACCGCGAGTAAAAATGGCCGGATTTCATGTTCATCCAGGTACACGGGCATACGATTTTTTACTGTCTTTGCTTTTTTAATTCCGGACGCCGGATTCGTGCTGCATAATTCAAACTCCTGCAGTGCTTTGAAAAAACTGCTCACCGCTGCATGCTTCCGGTTTCGGGTACTGTCTCCAGCCCCACCTTCCCGAGCTTTAGACAGATACGACATAACATGAATCTTTTTCACTTGATCGAGTGGTTTATCCCGCAATGTGCACAAAAACTGCTTTACATCTCCTAAATAGTTTTTTTGCGTATGTACTGTATATCCCGCATCCTTCATCCAGATTAAAAAGGCTTCCAACTCCTCAGCATACATTTCATCTGTTTGATCTATTGTGAACGCCCCCGTATGCCGCTGCTCTTTTCTCATTCCAATGACCTCCTTTACCATTCTTATTCTGAAATATGCTGCAAAACGTTCAATTTCGTCTGCTTTTTATCGACAATTCAATCGACATCTTTACTCAAGAAGGCTATAGAAAGTCGTTTTAAACCTAAATTGCGTATAATTTATATTATACGCAGTTATTTTAGGCACTTTTTAAGTATAAAAAAGCTTGTTGCCCTTGTCCAGCTTCTAATCCCAATTCATTTTCGAAAAACAAAAAGAATCGCAACATATTCGTACTCCAGTACTTGCTGTAGAAAGCCAATCAAATTTTAAATGGATTCAGGCAGTGGATTGATATTCGAATAGGCTAATTACGTCTAATATCCTGTTATCACCAGCATTAGGCAGCATATCTAAGAACCCATGGGGTGAGTAGCCGTTGCCACGACAAGGGTGATGAGAAAAAGCATTTTGCTGTCTTGCTCCGTTTTTCCTGGATCATCCAGCACGATATACTTAAAGAAGTCGAAAGCCAAGCTGATTTACAGCCTATGCTCATTTCAAAAATATAGGTTTATTCATGACAAAGGGAGTGTTCATTTATTTATGAGTACCGAAATGCTGGAACGTCGAAGTGAAATTCTTAAACGTAACATCCATCAGTTGCTGGTTCAGGAAAATCAACACGGCGTGACACGTCAGGAAAATTACACGTTGCACAAAATGATCAGAGAACTGCATCAAACCTCTCATGCTCTGAATACTTCCCGTTGAGATGCAAGACTGCTAAAACGCAAATGAAAAATAACCTTCATCCCACTTTCTTAGTGGTTTTGAAGGTTATTTTTTGTGTTATCCCTTGGAGCGGCTCAGCAAATACAGGAAGTATGGCGCACCAATAATGGCCACGATCAAACCTGTAGGAATTTCTTTCTGCAAAGGCAAGGATCGTGTAATCGTATCTGCTACGAGCACCAGTAGTGCTCCGACTAAAGCGCTGGTTACCAGCAGCATTTTATGCTTTGGCCCCACCAGCTTTCTCGCTAAATGCGGAGCGACCAAACCAACAAAACCGATACCACCACTAACTGATACACTGGAACTAGCAAGCCCCACTGCAGCAGCAAGAAGAAGAATACGCTCCCTTTCGATAGGAGTACCTAAGCCGGATGCTGTCTGATCTCCTAGGTTCAGTACATTCATTACATTGGCTTTATAATATGCGAAGGGAAGCAATATGATAAGCCAAGGCAACAGTGCCATGACGAATTTCCAGTTTGATCCCCATATGCTTCCAGCCAGCCAATTTGCCACAAACGTGTAGCTTTCAGGTGTCAGCTTTAGCGTCATAATGATCATGGCAGCACTGATACCTGCCGCTACACCAATACCGCTCAGCAATAGCCTTGTCGGTGAAATCCCTTCGCCCTTTTTGTAAGAAAGCGCATAGATTAGAATTGCAGCCGCTCCTGAGCCTATCAGCGCAAGCCCGGGCAATAAGAATAATGAATTTGTAGTTTGCATGGATGGAAAAAGCAATACAAACAGCATCACCATTAGCCCGGCCCCCGCATTAATTCCCAGGATACCAGGGTCCGCCAGACCGTTGCGCGAAACCCCCTGCATAATACACCCGGATACAGCCAGACCTGCACCGATCAAAATGGAAATAACCATGCGCGGCAATCGAAATTCAAACAGAATTAATTCCTGCTGTGGAGTCCCTTGACCCAATAAAGTTTTAAAAAGCTCCATGGGCGAAAGTCGAATCGTTCCCGTATTCGCGCTTATGGTAAATGCAGCAATGAGCAACATGATTAAAATGATAACAACGATCCAATCATGGATTTTTTTGCGGTGACTTGCTTTGGCAATAACCCCACTCGTAACATTGTTCATCTTACAGCGCCCTCCTTTCTTTGCGTGCCAGATAAAGGAAGAACGGCACACCAATGAGGGCAATAAGCACACCTACCGGTGTTTCCTCAGGTGCATTAATCATACGGGCCGCCAGATCGGCAAACACGATGAGCAAAGCTCCCATAATGGCCGAGCACGGAATAATCCAGCGATAATCAACCCCAACCAGCTTACGGGTGATATGAGGAATGATCAATCCCACGAAGCCTATGGAGCCTACTAACGATACCGCCGCACCTGCGAGAATTAGAACAAGCAGCATTCCCGTTATCTTTACCAGCCCTGTACGTTGACCCAGACTCAGTGCGATTTCATCGCCCAAGCTAAGCAGCGTAATAGAGCGCGACAACATGAGAGCGCCGATAAAGGCTACCACCACCCAAGGCAAGACAATACTCAGCTGAACCCATTTCGTTCCACTCAGTCCCCCTGCATACCAGAAGGCCAGATCCTGTCCAACATTAAAATACAAGCTGATCGCGTCACCCAAGGCAGACAATAATGCTGTCACAGCTGCACCTGCCAATACAAGCCGCACTGGTGTAATGCCGGTCTTGGATAAGGAGCTTGTACCATATACCATCACAACAGCCAAGGCCGCACCAACAAAGGAGTACAGCATCAACTGTAAAAAGGAAGAGCCGGGAAAAAGAGCAAAGCAAATCGCCATCGCCAAACTTGCTCCTGAATTCAGGCCAAGCAAGCCCGAGTCAGCAAGTGGATTGCGGGTCATGCCCTGCATAATTGCCCCTGCAACAGCAAAGCAGACTCCGATTAATACACCTCCCAAAATTCGAGGCAAGCGGATTTCCCAAATAATTTGATGGTTTTGAATTGCAGGATTAAAATGAAAAACTGCGTTCCATACCTCAAACAGCCTAATCGAGGCTGCACCAAAGGATAAGGATAAAGCGATACCGAATGCTAAAAGAGCTATCCCTGCTGTTAAAATAAGTGAAGCCGCCCACGGCCGCGAGTGAAATTGAGTTGGCGGCTGGTTATGACTACTCCGAGCAGGATTATCCGATGATTCTGATAATTTCATGACTATTGTTCACCCTAACTGTTGAATAGTATGTAGGTTCCCCATAAACCTGCGCTGACGAAACGTATGATAATGAGAATTATTATCACGCAATCTTTATTATTGTAAATTAATGCGTCAATCGCTTCAATAGCTAATTTCGACAATCTCATATAGCTTTGCTAATTAGAAATAATTAAAGCCCTTCGGCATAAATACCAAAGGGCTACCAGCAACGTCTGAGCTGCTATTTCTATGAAGCGTTCACTTCATTCCGCTGCACAAGAAGATCTGCAAGCTCTTCAGCTTGTCCCACAATAGCAATGGGATCAAAATACCAATACCGGTCCTCCTGAAGCTCAAAAACTCTGTCATTTCGAACGGCACTCAGTGACTTCCATATGCTGTCTCCCTTATATCCGGTGTTTTCCTTACTAACGGTCAGAAAAATATAAGAGCCTGCATACTTGTCAATTACCTCTCTCGAAACGGACTTCCATTGAGTTTCACCCATGAGTTCTTTTTGAACCAGCGGTGGTGGTGTTAACTCAAGACCTCTATAGACTGCCTGGCCTCCTCTGCCAAAATTGTCACCATATACATAGTATTCCTTGGCAGAGGCCTCCATAACGGTAAACGTATCCCCTGGCTGGATGATTCCCTTCAACTTGTCACGCGCCGCCTGTATCCGCTGATCATATTGAGCTAGCCATGTTTTGGCCTCCTGTTCTTTTCCAAGAAGCTCACCAAAAGCGGTCAGCTCCTCATGCACATTTTTGTACGTCCCATAAGGAATGACGATGGTCGGAGCAATTTTGCTGTATTTCTCATACTCGCCTACATCTTTGGAACCAATCAGGATCAAATCCGGCTCCAGAGCCAGGACTTTTTCAACGGACACGCTACCACGGTCTCCAATACTTGAAATGCCTTGTACAAGCTCCTTCGAAAACGGGTTATCCAGATAATACTTTACACTTCCCACGGGTTTGATCCCAAGGGCCAATAAATCATTTTGATACATATCTACCACGATCCGTTTGGGCTGAACAGGAATCGTAATCTCTCCATGAATGGTTTGGACTGTCTTGGTTGCCGCTGGCTTCTCTCCGCCAGAAGCTTGATCCTGCTTTTCAGCAGACGGATTCGTTTGGCCTGCACATGCGCTCAGAGCTACAACGAGTATAAACAGTATTGCCAAACTCAAAATTTGCTTCTTCAAGAATTTCATCCCTCTCACTTTTACTTTCAAAGGTCTAATTACGTACCATACTGAGCTTGGTGCAGACGGCTATATGCCCCCTTTGCGGTCAGCAATTCTTCATGTCTACCTTGCTCGGCGATACCCTGATCTGCAACTACGATAATGCGGTCGGCATTTTTGATCGTTGCCAAACGATGGGCAATCACGAGCGTTGTTCGGCCTTGCGACAGCTCCGTCAGTGCTTGCTGAATCGCGGCCTCCGTTTCCGTATCCAATGCTGATGTCGCTTCATCCAAAATGAGAATTGGCGGATTTTTCAGAAACATCCGAGCAATTGACAAGCGTTGCTTTTGACCGCCGGACAGCTTCACGCCTCGTTCGCCAATCATCGTATCCAGCCCTTCCGGATATGAGCGAACCAGATCTTCAATCTGAGCCCGCCGGGCAGCATCCCAAATTTCATCTTCTGAAGCATCAAGCTTGCCGTAAGCAATATTTTCACGAATCGTTCCATCAAAGAGAAATACATCCTGCTGTACGATACCAATCATGGATCGCAGCGAATCCAGCTTCATTTCACGGATATCCATGCCATCAATCGTAATGCTGCCTTCCTCGACATCATAGAAGCGAGGCAGCAAGCTGCAAAGTGTCGTTTTACCTGCTCCCGATGGACCAACAAGTGCTACGGTTTCTCCTGCATGAATGGATAGGTCCACTTTGCGTAGTACCTTATCTTTGTTTTCATAGCCAAACGTGACACCTTCAAATTGAATATCTCCGTTAAGATGCTTAACGGCCTTGGCGCCTGGCAGATCCTCTACGTCAGATCCACTCTCCAGCAAATCCAGGTAACGTCGGAAGCCGGCAATCCCTTTGGGATATGTTTCAATGACGGAGTTAATTTGTTTGATTGGTGCGAGAAATACATTGGACAGCATCACAAATGCGATAAACTCCCCATAGGTCATCTGCCCTTCAATAACAAACCATGTTCCACATACAAGCACAAACAGTGAGACCAGCTTCATCAGAATAAAACTAATCGAAGAATTCCATGCCATAATGCGATAAGCGATCAGCTTTGTATTACGAAACCGTCCGTTATTTTCAGCAAAACGCTCTATTTCATGTGCTTCGTTGGAGAAAGCCTGAACAACGCGGATACCGCTAACGTTGTTTTCAATCCGGGCGTTGTAATCCGCAATATCAGAAAACATACGATGGAAAGCAGCATTCATTTTACGGCTAAAATACAAGGACAAGTAAATCATCAGCGGAACAATAATAAATGTCAGCACAGCCAGCTTCCAGTTAATGCTGAGCATGATACCGAAGGCCCCACCCAGAGTCATCAGTGCAATGAACAAATCCTCGGGTCCGTGGTGGGCAATTTCTCCGATATCCATCAGATCGTTGGTCATACGGGAGACCAAATGCCCTGTTTTGTTATTGTCAAAAAAACGAAAGGATTGCTTTTGTACGCGATCAAACAGCTTTTTGCGCATGTCTGACTCAATGTTAATTCCCAGCTTGTGCCCCCAATAAGTAACCACGTAATTCAGTCCGGCACTTACGACATAAATCCCAAGCAGAGCTAGACAGGCAAATAAAATCCATTTCCAGTTCCCACTAGGCAGCAAATCATCGACCACTCGGTTAACCGCAAGAGGAAAAGCCAGCTCCAGCAGCGCAGCCAGCAAAGCACAAGAGAAATCAATGATAAATAAAGTCCGATAAGGACGGTAATATTCAAAAAATCGTCTAAGCATAGTTATGATTTCTCCCTTCTTAATTCAAATGAACTAATTATTTAGGATCACCGGAAAACATTTGAATGGCTTCATCCAGTGATTTATCAATAGCAAGGGGTGAATATGTAAACCATGGATCATCCTTGATGAAATACACTTTGTGGTTTTTGACAGCCGGCAGGTTTTTCCACAGAGCACTTTGCTCAATTTCCTTAAGTATCCCGTCTTTAGTCGCCTCATCATAAACGAGCATAATAATCCGGTCTCCAGACAGTTCGGGCAGCTTTTCCATCGAAATGGAATCATAAACAAAATTAAATTTCGGGTCCTGAGCCAGCTTCTGACGTATGTACTCGGGCGGGTTCAATTCCAATGAACGGTAGATGACATGGCCTACATTTCGCGCCCCGTAAACTCTTAGCACATCCTTGCCATAGGTCATATAAATCGTTATTGTTTCATCTTTCTTAAATTTCCCGGCTAGTTTCTTTCGTCCTTCTTCGGCCTTTTTATTGAGGCTGGCGATCCACTGCTCAGCTTCCTTATCCTTACCCAGCACGGCTGCAACATCCCGCAATTGCTTGAATACATCTCCGTTGCCAAAAGAAACGACCACGGTTGGAGCAATCTTTTCCAGCTGCTCCTTCACTTCCGGAGTGGTATCTTCTGTTGCAATGATCAGGTCCGGTTGGAGCTCCAACACCTTTTCAACATTGGTCGGGTTCCCAATATCAGCAATCCCATCAATCTTTCCATTTAAATAGACGCCCTCCAGCAAATAAGAAGTAGCTCCCACTGGCTTAACACCCAAAGCCAGCATAGCATCCAAATATTGCGTCGTGACTACTCGCTGCGGATTGGCAGGAATACGGATCTTATTGCCGGTAGCATCTGTATATTCACGCGTAGCAACCGTTTTCGATTGCCCGGAAGAATCATTAGTACCCGTCTCTTTGTTCGTCTGATTGTTGTTACCCGCGTTCCCGCATGCACCCAGCACCAACGTCAACAGTACAACCAGACAAATCGTGATTCCCAATTTCGTTCTCTTAATTTGCTGCACGATATAAATCCCCCTTAAATATATATATCAAAATGATAGTGATTCTCATTATCATATAATTTTTATTTTATCTATTAACTAGTCTTCTTACAATATAAAAATAAAAAAAGACTGATGCACCTTTCTGCACCAGTCCTGCATTTTAACTATGTCGGGTATACACCCGTTTTATTTCGATTGATCCACTAACTCCAGCTTCGCGGGAATTGATTTTTCCACGGTTTTGCCTTGAAGTACATCCTTGGCTGCCTGAACAGCCAATTGCCCAATTAGCTCGGGTTGCTGTGCTACCGTGGCTGTCAGCTTGCCCTCCTTAATAGATTTAAGCGCATCCTCGTTACCATCAAAGCCGATGACTGGAATGTTCTTGCCTGAGCTTTGGATGGCCTCGATCGCCCCCAGTGCCATTTCATCATTGTGGGCAAATACTGCCTGAACATCCGGATTGCCTTGCAGCAGATTTTCCATGACATTCAAACCTTTGGTTCGGTCAAAATCAGCCGCTTGCTTGGCAATCACTTTCAGTTCCTTGTCGGCCACTTCATGAAAGCCTTTTCCCCGTTCGCGGGTAGCGGATGCACCCGGCACACCTTCCAGCTCGATCACCTTGGCTCCTTTGCCAGCATGCTCCACCAAGTATCTGGCTGCCATCCGTCCGCCCTCCACGTTGTCAGAAGCGACCAGCGTTTTTACATCCCCTTTGTCAGCCGAACGATCCAGCGTAATGACCGGAATGTTCGAAGTATTCGCGGATTGTACTGCCGTAGAAATCGCTGACGAATCCGTCGGGTTGATCAGGAGGGCATTCACACCCTGCTGCATCAAATCTTCCACATCGTTGCTTTGTTTCGCCGAATCATTTTGTGCATCGACGACTATGACCTGCAGTCCTTGTTTTTTGGCCTCTGCAACGACTCCGTCCTTGAGAGAAACAAAGAATGGATTATTCAATGTGGATATCGACAAGCCGATTTTAATGTCCTTTAAGCTTGCGGCTGCTTTAGGTTTCGCCCACTCCGGCGATTCCAGGGAACAGCCTGTCATGAGCACAAGCAGCAGGGCTGCCATGATTAATGTAAGCTTTTTCATAGTTGTGGTCTCCTTTTATACAGATTAGGTGATTTATGCGGATTTCTTACGGTCAATCAATACAGCAATGGCGATGACAATCCCTTTTACCACCATTTGATAAAAAGAATTAACACCCAGCAAATTCAAGCCATTGTTTAACGTACCAATAATAAGCACACCAATCAACGTACCTACGATTCGTCCGCGTCCTCCTGACAAGCTTGTTCCACCCAGTACGACGGCTGCAATGGCATCCAGTTCATAAGAGGCTCCTGCTGTCGGCTGCGCCGAGTTCAAACGTGAGGTCAAAATAGCACCCGCCAAAGCAGACAGCATTCCAGCGAGAGAGTAAATCCAAATTTTTACGCGAGGCACTTTAATACCGGATATGATGGAAGCCTTCTCATTTCCCCCGATGGCATACGTTTTGCGTCCGAACGGCGTTTTATGCAAAATGGTCCACAGTACTGCAAACGTAATGAGCATCGTAATTGCCGGAACCGGAATACCAAACTGATAGCCGCGACCGAACAATTGAAATATCAGACTGTCCCCAAGTCCTGTAATGGGATTCCCGTCGGTATAGACGAGTGTCAATCCTCTGAAAATGGTCATAGTTGCCAGTGTAGCGATAAACGGAGCCATTTTACCTTTCGTGATCATCAAGCCGTTGACCATCCCCATCACGCCACCCAATGCGCAGCCAATGATAATCGCCAGAATTGGATCAAAACCGGCCAGCATCATATTGGCAACAAAGGCACTGGACAATGCTAATATGGAGCCGACTGACAAATCAATTCCACCTGTGAGAATAACGAAGGTCATGCCAAACGCAATCAGCGCATTAATGGACACCTGTCGTAACAAGTTCAAAATATTAAGCGGTTCCAAAAAACTGGGATTCAAGACAGAGACGATGATCACCAGAATAATGAGTCCCAACAACGGACCAAGCTTTTGTGTAATTTGTGACATCGAAAAGCCTTTGCTGCCTTTTGCTTCATTCATAGTTGTCATATTACTGTCCTCCTGTAGCTAACGTCATAATGTTTTCTTGTGTGGCTTCTTCCCTGCTCAGCTCTCCACTGATCTTTCCCTCATGCACCACGACAATACGGTCGCTCATGCCGAGTATCTCGGGGAGCTCTGAGGATACCATGATAATGGCGACTCCGCGTTCAGTCAGTTCGTTCATTAATTGGTAAATTTCTCGTTTGGCCCCCACATCCACGCCTCTCGTTGGTTCATCGAGGATAAGAACGTTTGGTCCAATGCCTACCCATTTGGCGATAACTACCTTTTGCTGATTCCCACCTGACAGACTGCGGACAGGCGTTTCGCCCGACTGGGTTTTAATTTGTAAGCGCTTAATTAATGTATTAACAAAATCCAGCTCTTTTTTGTCTGAAATCAATCCTTTTGAAGTAAAGCTAAACAGATTGGGCAGCACCATGTTTTCCCTGATCGAAAAATCCAGCACCAAACCTTCATCTTTACGGTCTTCAGTAATGAAGCCAATTCCCAACTTCACCGCATCATCCGGCTTGCGAATAGACACCTTTTTTCCACGTACATGTATTTCTCCGCTGTCCAAAGTATCCAGTCCAAAAAGTGCCCGCATGATTTCGGTCCGTCCCGAGCCCATCAAACCTGAGAAACCTACAATTTCACCTGATCTTACCGAAAAATTCACATTTTCAAACAGACCTTTATGCGAGGCATTTTTGACCTCCAATACCACGTCCCCCAAAGCAGGCGTTCTTACCGGGTAGCGTTCGGTCAGCTCTCTTCCGACCATCTTACGTACAACCTCATCAAAATTGGTATCTGGAATGGCTTGGGTATCCACTGTTTTCCCGTCACGCATGACGGTAATACGGTCGCAGATCGCAAATATCTCCTCCATCCGGTGTGATATATATACAATTGAAACGCCATCCTTTTTCAAGGAAGCAATAACCTCAAACAGCTTTTGAATTTCCCGTTCGGTTAAAGCGGCTGTTGGTTCATCCATCACGATAACTTTTGCATCCGTCATCAGTGCTTTGGCTATTTCAATCATCTGCTGTTGACCTACAGAGCAATCGCCTGCCTCACCATTCAAGGGAAGATTTACTGCAAGCTTAGCGAATTGCGCGTTTGCTAACGCTTTCATTTTAGTACTGTTCAGTAATCCCCACTTGGATGTCATTTCCTTGCCGATAAACAGATTTTCCAGCACCGTCATCTCCGGCCACACATTCAATTCCTGATGAATAAAAGCAATTCCCTTTTGCTCGGCCTCCTTGGGATTAGTAAAATACGTTTCCTGACCGTCGATCGTGATCGTTCCCTCATCACGCTGGTGCAATCCAATTAAAATATTCATCAGCGTTGATTTGCCTGCGCCATTTTCACCCATGAGGGCATGTACTTCTCCTTCACGGAGATCAAAATCTACTCCACTCAGCACCTGATTGGTTCCAAAGGATTTGTGAATTCCCTTCATTTGAATCTGCATGCTGCACCCTCCTTTTTATTCAAAAAATATCTTAGCCAAAATGGATTATCCAAAGTTAACCCCTGCCTGTAAAATACAATTAGCATACGGCTTGGCTTCACCTGTGCGAATGATCGCCTTGGCATGCCGGGTCAGCTCCTTGAATTGTTCATGCGAGCAAAATTCAATGACTGCAGGTTGTGCCGCAAGCTGCAGATTTTCTGATTGCTCCCCTGAAAACGTACGGGTAATCTGCTGTAATGCCCGTTCATTTTCATGTTTGATTTCTTCAGCCAACGTCACCTTTTCGATTACCATATCCGCAGCGATGACATCTACGACGTCCTGAAAAGAGGGAACACCCAGCTTAAGGGCCAAATCAATTTTGGGAACGCCTTCAGGAACAGGCAGACCGGCATCGGCCACGACAATATAGTCCGTGTGGCCGAGATCCGACAAAATTTTGGATATATGACTGTTCAGGATTCCATGTTTTTTCATATTATAATTGCTCCTCCACTTCACGTCGGGTCGGCATACCACCCTGGGCTCCAAATTTGGTAACGGACAATGAAGCAGCACGATTAGCGAATTTCACACTGTCAGCCAGCGATTTTCCTTCAGCCAGTGCCACCGCAAATGCAGCGTTGAATGTATCACCTGCACCGGTGGTATCAACAGCCTCTACTTTATAAGTAGGAACCACTACTTCCTGTTCTCCGTCGAAAAACCGTACTCCATTGCTGCCCTCCGTAACAAACAGCTTGTTCGGATATTTGCGCAGGGCCTCTTGAAGGCTCAAGTCCTTGAACATGATGGCAGCTTCATGCTCATTTGGCGTAATGTATGTCGCATTCTCAATCACGCTGGCCTCTACTTCACGTGCCGGAGCAGGATTGAACAAGAACGGTATTTGGTACTTTGCGCACATTTCGCTTACATAAACGACCGTTTCCGCCGGTATTTCCTGTTGTACCAGCACCATATCCGAGCTTCGGATGACATCAAGTGCTTCTTCCACATAGGCGGGTGTCACTTCGTTATTGGCTGCCTTGACCATAATAATACTGTTATCGCCCTCAGCCAGTATAATATGTGCAGTGCCGCTCTCCATATGTGTAACCGGTTTCACATAGCCGATATGGACATGATTTTCTTCGAAATTCCGTAAAATCTGTTGTCCGAATTGGTCATCTCCTACACGTCCAATCATCGTTACGTCCGCTCCGAGACGGGCTGCAGCTACTGCCTGATTAGCGCCTTTGCCCCCAGGCACGGTTGTAAAGCTTTCGCCGAGTACAGTTTCTCCTGCACCAGGGCGCTTCGATGAAGTGACTACAAGATCCATTGTACTGCTTCCAATAATCAAAATTTTAGCCATGAAAATCCACCTTTCTCGTCGTTGCCCGTTCGATGAATTTGACGGGCAACTGAATGCTTGAATAGGATATGCTTGAATGAGGTTGGCGCATGCTTGACTTCGTTGCTTGCGATTGCTCAATCAGTTGAATCAGCAAACCTGCCGCTTCCCAGCCCATTTCATAAGCAGGCTGGCGAATCGTTGACAAAGGCGGGAACAGCAAGCTGCTTAATGGTATATCATCAAACCCGATAATTTGAACATCATCCGGGATTTTTTTCCCTAATCGATGTGCCTCATGCATCACCGCTGTAGCCACAATATCGTTACTGGCGATAACCCCGTCCGTATCCGGATGCTTGCTAAACAGCTCTTTGGCCCACGATTCCGCATCCTTGAACGAAAAGGACGTTGTTTCGACGACATGATAAGTAATGTTCAATTGCTGAAGTTCTTCAACCGCTCCACGAAAACGATCCTGCGCCGGACGAATATGTGCGGGACCCTGCAAGACTGTAATTTGTTTGCTGCCACGGGCAACCATTTCCTGAGCCGCCAATCGACCACCATGGGCCCCATCTGCAAATACGGAAAGGCTGTCACTGGAAGTCCGGTCAAGAAAAACGACAGGAATTTTCAGCTTGGCATAGCAGTCGGCGTCTGGATCATTGGTAGATGAAATGACTCCAACAACATTATTTTGCGTAAACGTGTCCATGTAATCCAGTTCTTTTTGGCGATCTTCATCGCTGTTGCCAAAAATAATTCGAAAATCATTTTCCTGCATTCGATCCTCCACCCCGCGAGCCAGCAAGGGAAAGTAAGGATTCGTAATGTCTGGCAAAAGCAGACCAATTAATCTGGATTTCTTTTTATACAAAGAACGAGCGACCTCGTTAGGCTTGTAATTCAGCTGCTTAACAGCCGCCTCAACCTTCCGGCGTGTGTCCTCATGCACATAGCCTGTTTCATTAATAACTCTGGATACGGTCGCTACAGAAACACCTGCAAAGCTGGCGACCTGTTTAATTGTTGTCATAATGTAGTTTCAACTCCAATGTGTAACCGGTTACAGGTATAAAATATCACAGTAATTGTTTTTTGACAAGTATTAAATATTTGCACATTAAACGCCGTGGGCTTATAATCCATATTGTAACCAAATAAGTTTCATCTTTGATACACATTGTAAAAGTGAGCTGACTCATTTCCGCTTACTCAATAAAACATGGAGGCTTTTCCTTATGAATATTGAAGTTTGGTCAGATTTTATGTGCCCGTTCTGTTATATCGGCAAACGCCGTTTGGAACAAGTGCTGCAGCAATTCCCACACCGCGATGAGGTAAAATTAACATTTAAGAGCTTTGAACTGAACCCGGATGCTGTAAAAGATAGCGGCAAAACGATTAATGAAGAGCTGTCAGCTAAATATGGCGTCAGTCTGCAAGAAGCACAAGCGATGAATGACCGTATGAACGAAAATGCACGCTCTGCAGGTTTGGAATACAATATTCACGCGATGGTGCCGACCAACTCTCTTGATGCTCACCGTTTGACACATTGGGCTCAAACACAGGGCAAAATGCTGGAGCTGAGCGAGCGTTTATTCCAGGCTGTCTTTATAGAAGGCAAGCATACCGGCGACCATGAAGTGCTGGCGGCATTGGCTGCCGAGGTAGGTTTGGATCAGAAAGAAGCTGCTGCTATATTGGCCAGTGACCGCTTTACGGATGAAGTTCGTGCCGATGAAGCCGAAGGCGCTGAGTTGGGCGTTCGCGGTGTGCCGTTCTTTGTGTTTGATCGGAAATTTGCGGTTTCGGGCGCTCAGCCGGAGGAAGTGTTCCATGATGCTCTGCAAAAAGCATGGAGCGAACGTTCTCCATTTACGATGGTAAGCGCAGACTCCTCCGAACATGATGCAGGCGGTGTTTGTACTGACGACGGTTGTGAAATTCCTCGCCAGAAATAAAACTTCAAAAAAAGCGTGCCTAACAGCCGATGAACTTCGCTGCTGGCACGCTTCTTTATTTATAACGATTTAATCATTCCGCCATCAACAAGAATGGTACTGCCTGTCAAATAGGATGAAGCTGTCGACGCCAGAAAAGCAACGACTTTACCAAACTCCTCAGGCTCCCCATATCGTCCCAACGGAATGCCCTCTTCTGCTTGCCTGCGAACCTGATCTGCCGTCTGGGAAGTTTTCTCTGCCCGATGCTCGTCCAGGCTGCGAACACGATCTGTTGCAATTCTCCCAGGTGCTACAGTATGTACCAGAATATTGTAAGGAGCTAATTCCATAGACAATGTTTTTGCCAGTCCAGCGACCCCAGTACGCAGCGTATTCGAGATAATCAGGCCAGGAATCGGCTGCTTCACCGAAGAAGAGGCAATATTTAAAATCCTGCCGCTTTGCTGTTTTTTCATATATGGCAGAGCCTCGCGAATCAACCGGATATGACTAAGTAAATTTTGCTCAAAGGCCTGCAGCCAAACTTCATCCGTAAAGTCATCAAATGTTCCCGCAGGAGGCCCACCCGCATTGTTAACCAAAATATCGATGGTACCATACAAATCCACTGTGCGGCGGATGGCCTTGGAAATATGCTCTGGTTTCGTTACATCACAAACTACATATTCAACCCGTCCACTCGCTGTTGCCTGTAATTCGGCCTGTGTCCGCTGAAGCTCGGCTTCGTTCCGTCCTGAAATCACGACATTCGCTCCTTCACGCGCCAGTTCCCGTGCGCTTGCCTTGCCAAGCCCTTTACTGGAACCCGCAACAAAGGCAGCCTTTCCCGTTAATCCCAAATCCATGTTTGCCACTTCCTTTTCTCTGTTATCTCAATTTAATTGTACACATGCCGAGCATGTAATGCGAGTAACCTTTCCTTTTGAACACAGATAGAAAAGGCTCTGACGATTTAGTCAAGAGCCTTTTCGCTATTACAAAAATTTGTGTTCACAGCACATTAGGGTGTTGATGTAGGTGTTGATGTAGGCGTTAATGTTGTTGGCTGCTCGTATATGACAACGGACTGGCTCTCAGGCTCCCATTTAACATTGGCTCCCAAGGCCTCTACGATTACCCTTACAGGGACCATTGTCGTCCCGTCCACTATGGATGCCGGCTGCTCGATAGAATACGACTGACCGTTAATATATACGTTGGAGCTGTTAACAATTAATTTGACAGTTACGCCGTTACGAGTGACAATAACAGCCTTTTCTTTCGGATCCCAGGCAACCTTCGCATCCAAGGCTTCGGAAGCTGTTCTAAACGGAACCAGTGTGGTTCCATTGCGATTAATCGGTTTGGTGTCGTATTGCTTACCGTTCACGAACAGCTTCATACCTGACTGCACTCCAGCTTTCTTCGAGAACTCACCTAGCTTTTTGTAGCTGTCCAGATCAGTTACATCAGCCAGCACCGCTTCCTCTTGCATGTAAACAGCATCTGTTACATTTCCATTTTGGGCCAGCAGATCAGCTGCCTCAGTCAGTGCTTTACCTGAATTCCGGATCAATTCGAGTTCAGCAATCTGCTCCTGAGTCAATCGGTCCGGGTATTTCGTAAGCAGCAGGTTCGCAATAACCGCTCCTGCCGGCTTATCCTTCGTATTTTCTACCGCTTTAAGCAGCCCCTTGTACCCGTTGTGTCCCTTGTGACCTTTGAACTCCCCGTATGTATCATACGTTACTGCAGCAGGTGCAGCTTCACCCTTTTTTCCAGATGCTTTATCGTTAGGATTTTTGGACTGATCATTGTCTGAGTCATGAGGTTTGCTTACCTTTTCCCTGCTCTTTTCATTCACGTCTTTAACAGACGTCTTTGCTTCCTGCCTGTTCTCTTGACCATTTCCGCGCCCCTGTTTGGCTGCAGCAGTTCCTGCTGTCAATCCCAAGACTAGTATACACGCTAATAAGGCTGTCCAAGTGTTTCTCATGATGCGATTCCTCCTTATAGTAAGACCGGGCTCCAATGTCCCTAGATGTATTAACGGCTTCTATAAGCTGATTCTTTATCTTTTTTTAACTAATGGGTGAAACGCCGTGAGAGCTGCAGCGCAGATTGCCAATCCAGTCTAAAATTTTAATATACGCCTGACCGATTTCCACAGTATAATGGAATTTACACATGCATTTTTAAGCATTAGCCCTTACATTCGCATAATAGAAAGAAGATGAAACAGACATGTTTGGCACCATACTTTTGGACGTTGTTTTACCTATTTTTGTACTCATTGGCTTGGGATGCATCATGCAATATTATTTCCGACTGGATTTGTACACCTTGGCTAAAATCAATTTTTACTACATCACCCCTGCGGTAGTGTTTACGGGCCTTTATAATTCGGAAATATCCTTGATGCTCATGGGTGAGGTTTCGCTTTTTTACGCCTTATACATAGCTATTCTGTACGTGATCAGCACAACCGTCGCCCGATCTCTGAAATACAGCCCCGGAATGCGTGGAGCATTTACAAACAGTGTTATGCTAGATAATTCAGGAAATTATGGGCTGCCAATCAACCAATTGGTGTTTAAGGGTGATCCACTGGCTATTTCCGTTCAAGCTCTGATCATGACCTTTCAAAGCTTTGTTACGTTTACATACGGTACATTTGTTGTACAAAGTGGCAAGGCCAATACCCGAAAGATTTTAATTAATTTTTTGAAAATGCCTGTCCCCTACGCGCTGGCGCTGGGCTTGCTGCTGAATGTGCTGCATAGTCCATTGCCCCATTTACTAACTGAGCCTTTGAATTATATCAGCCAGTCGATGGTTGCCGTTGCTCTGCTTACTTTGGGGGCGCAAATTGTGCAATATCCCTTCCGTTTGCGCCGTACAGCCGTGTATATCAGTATGGTACTGCGCCTGATCGCAGGTCCCATAGTCGGTTTTCTGATTGTATCGCTGCTTGGTCTCAAAGGAATTCCGGCTCAGGCACTGCTCATTGCATCCGGTATGCCTACTGGCGTGAATACAAGTATTCTGGCGGAAGAATATAAAAATGAACCTGATTTTGCCGCACAAACGGTATTGCTTTCTACGATTGTGAATGTCATAACGATGACCCTGTTGATTTACGCATCCCGGTACCTTGTATGACGGTCATTCCCATTCCACAGTTTAAACGCCTTTTTCGAACGAGGGCGTTTCTTATTCACCAATTAAAGAACATATGTTCTATCTTCTTCTTTTTCTTATGGCGGATGTGTGTTTTATGGAGATATGGGGCAACAAGAGACGGTTTTTCTATTTTGAATTTTTCATATAGTGAAATAGTTATTATAGAATCTGCAACCGCCTCTTTATACATTAGTAAGACATTTTCTTTTAAAAAACGATTTTTAGCGTTTGACGTGGGCATCCGGCGCTTTATCCGATACGAGATTCAAAACAATATTGTGCTCCAGAAGCGCCTTCAGTCCGCAAAGGACAATTGTAAAGCCCTCCGTTGACACTATGGCTTGCTTTACAATGTCATCACCATCGCCTTTAAATCCGGTGTTGGTAATCGTAACGAGCGTTTCATTCTCCGTCCGGGAAGCAAATATCCATTCGACTGTGGTGCCAAATTCGATGAGGATTCGCTTGTTTTCCTCCACTTCCTTTACCTCTACGTTTGCGGAAACGCCGTACATCTCCCAATCCCATCGAACACATTCTCCCGTTTTTAAGCTTCCGCTGCTTTTGGTGAACCAGAATTTTGTGGTAACCGCAGGGTCGATAAAAGCCTCGAACACCTCTTTTACCGGTTTTCTAATCAACATTTCCGCCTTTGCTGCTGGTTGATGACTTAAGGTTAGCTTCATCATTTCATCCTTTCTGTGCGTCTGATGGCTCGCTAGCTTGATACTTTCTTATTTTGTCTCGTTCAAAAGCTGTACATGCACCAACAAGTTTACCGTCCGAAGCCTGCAATAATGGCTGGACAGCAAAAAGCCAGCTCACTCATACAGAGTGGCTGGCTTCATTGCAAGCTTTAAACAGTTGCAGGACTCGCAAGGCTTATTGCTGAAAAATTAGCCTTGTGTGCATCCAAGATATGTCTAACTAGATTTACGGTTCAATTCCCCACTGTTTGCTGCCAGATAAATAAGCAGTTATTTTGCTTGAATCCTTCATGCTGTTTGATGCACTGTCAAAGGAATAATCATCAAATTGTGAGTAGTTGGTCCAATCCACCTTGGATATCCGAGTTTGCAGCTCGACACTTTGACCAGGCTCCAAATAACCTGCTGTAGATTTAAAGCCGATTTCCGCGTAAGTATCCGCTCCTGTTTTTGGATCGGACATCTTTTTAAAGCTGGCGAATACATTGGATGCGCCGTAGTTAGACCAATCCGTGAAGAAATTCAAAGCTTTCTCCCCGTTCACGGTAAAGTAATAGCGCAGCGTCACATCCGCTAATGAGACGCGAGAAGTGCCTGTGTTAAAGATTTTAATTCTAGGATTAATTGTATTTGTTGTATCCATCAAATTGCCATTGTATGCCTGTACCTTCAGAACGCCCTGCTCTGTTCCAGGCTCAGTGCCTGGGTCCGTTCCTGGATCTGTTCCCGGATCAGCACCTGGGTCCGTTCCTGGATCTGTTCCCGGGTCACTAGGCGTGTTGTCCTTCACTGTAACGACAAATTGAGCATCGCCACCTGTATTGAAATGGAACGTCAATGATGTGTTTCCTTTTGGAAGTGTGGACAAATACTTACTGGAGAGGATTACCTTTTCGCCGTCTAGTTTATAATCCTCATCTTTCTTTAATACCTTGCTGCCCTGCTGGATTTCATCCAGCGTATTGCCATTCAGTGTAAGCTTGACAGAAATATCAGCATAACTGCCGTCCGGCCCATAGGTTGCAGCCGTAGGGGTAATCGTGGACTGAGCCGGAGCCTCTTCGCCGCTCAAGCGGTCCGCCACGAGAATTCCACGTCCATTGGTTCCCAGATACGCACGTCCGTATACCCGAGGGTCGCCGATAATCGTCGTCACCCGTGCGTACTGGTGTTCGTCATCATTAATGCGCACCCAGTTCGCGCCGCTATCATCCGATCGGTAAAATCCACGTACACCATCGATTTTGCCGACGATGAATACGGCCGCATTGGTACGGTTCGGAGCCGCTTTGCCGAAGCCGACAAAGTCTGCTTGCTCAACATTATCCAGCTTGGTGAAGGTGACGCCGGAATCCTTGGAATGCCACAAGCCATAAGACCCTCCATCCTCGGAGCCCCCGGCGAGCCACACGTCTCCTTCCACACCACGGACAGCACCGATATCCGCATTGCCTTGGGATGGCAATCCAGTTGCCGCAGATGCCTTGAAGGAAGCCCCTCCATCCGTGCTCGTATATACTTTTCCGGCTGCAAATGCGTAGTATTTGTTCGGGTTCACCCGGTCAGAGGCGATCTTGGCATTTGCCGGAACACCTGTGCTCGCTGTCCACGAATTACCGGATGTCTTGGAGTAAAATACTCCTTTGTCCGATGTGCTCCAGAGCAAGCTGTTGCCATCAGCAGCTACGGCAATGCTGCCTCCTCCTGCAGTGCCGGAAGGCTCGCTGTTCGCTTTATACCAGTTCGCTCCGCCATCATGGGAGAATCCGATGGATTTGGCATTTGGATCTTTTTTGTAATCCGCCTTGCCAACCCGTGCCATAAAGCCGGGATTTGACTCTGAATAATCTATGCTTTCGCTGCTTGTAAAGGTCGGGTTATCCAGCATTTTAGCTGGAGCCTTGAACAAGTCATCATGTCTAAAGCCGGAGACATCACCGACTCCGCTCACCAAAGGGGCACCGCTTGGAGGACTCACCAGATCCAGAATGGCCGTTTCCTCTATACCCTTGGCTGCCACCGAAATGTCAATCTTTCCGCCTTTATCCCAGTTGGTCAGATTTTTGGAGCCATAAATTGTAGCCCCCGTACCATACATCATACGGTCTGAATTGAATGGGTCAATCTCCAGATCACCGACCATCCAACCAAGCTTCGGAGATACCTCAGGCGGGGCAGGAATCGTATTAAAGGTCAGCCAAGGCGCGGCTGTAATATCCTGATTGTATCTCATCTTGCGATTTGGATAATATTCGAATTCCCAAATGGGGCTCCAGGTTGCCCCGCTGTCTGTGCTGCGATAAATTTGTGCATCCGGCCACCAGGAATTCAGCGTAGACACCATCAGAGTACCTGGCTTCTGCGCATCCACTGCCAATCCGCCATATCCAAAATAATCGTCCGAACTGCTGCTGGCGACAGGACTTATATCGGTCCATTGCCCGCTGGCGGTATTCAATTTCCACACTTCACCTTTTGTCCCGTCATAAGGGCCGGCTCCATCACTATACGTAATGTACAAATTTCCGTCCGAGGACAAAACACCATGATGCGGCAAATAACCTGTTGGTTGTCCCGCTACAGCAGACCAGGTCTTCCCGCCATCCGTACTGCGGTACACACTTTCCTTCTTATCGGCTACACCTACATAAATCGTCTGAGTCGCTTTGTCGGATGAGCCTGTTTTTTTATCAAATGTAATCCAGGCCAAGCCAATGTTATCACTGGTATACTCATTTGAAGGGTCTTGCACGAAGTCGCCAGGATTCGGGAAGCTGGTCACCTTGCTCCAGGTCACCCCGTAATCATCACTTCTCCACAAACCATTGCCGCTGCGTGCCCCGAAGAACAAAATATTGTTCTTATTCGGGTCAATCGTCAGCCGTTCACCCATCGAACGTCCCGGCATATTACCCCCGACCTTAAAAGGAAGCTTGGTTGTCTGCCACGTATTGCCCCGGTCGGTCGAACGCATAATTTGCCCATTTTCCTTGTCCCAGGAATTGGTATACGTACCTGTGGCAATATATACCCGATTGGGATCGACAGGGTCGGTAGCCAGCGCGTCTACCCCATTTTTGTTCCAGTCATCCCAGCCAACAGAATCCGTCAGCGGAATCCAGCTCTCTTTGGCAGCATCCCAGCGGTAAGCCCCTCCGATATCCGTACGGGCATATATCAGATCCTTTTCCTTTTCATTAAAAATAATACCGGGCACAAACCCGCCGCCTCCGCCTGTAACTACACTCTTCCAGCTGTACTCATCGCTTGTTGGTGCCGCATGCACCTGCGCTGCCATCCCCGGCCAGGAAGCTCCTGCGATCATGAGCGCCAGACACGCAACTCCTAATTTGTTTTTTGCCTTTTTCAATGAATGCCATCCTCTCTTTCGTTTGAACATACGTCATACCTGCTGTCAAAAATTAGCCAATTCGATCCTCCGTTTCAACTCGTTTCAGCCCACAACTCAAACTGACTTCTTCCGCCTTCACCTCCAATCATGCAATGAAATAATAAAAAGAAGTCACCAATTAAGCCTTTCCTTTCCAAATAAGGGCTTACATTGTGCATCTCATTCAATACATTCGTCATTTTTCTGTTATTTCCTTGTGTAAAAATTCAAGAATATGTAATATTACCTATATAATTTATGTACTTTTACTCCTGCTAAATCGCTCCATTTACCGCTTATTCCATCTGTTTTTTTCTATTTATAATTTTTCATATATTGAAATAATCATTTAGTTTTCTTGTTTTTGCATATGTCAAAATTCCTCGATAAATGCCAAAAAACCGCGCATAGCGCGGTTTAAGCGATTTTCGGCCGCAGCTGATGCCCCGGCAGGATTTAATTAATTCCATATTATTACATATACTCAAGCGCTAATGCTAAAAAAATGCTGCCTGCCACCAGCAGAGCACGCTCATCGAAATCAAAATGAGGATGGTGATTGACAACAAAAAAAGAGCCGCTGGATCATCGCCTCGACTCTTTTTGTTCATAGTATATTATTATGAATTTTTCATGTATTGAAAAACTGACTTATATTCCCTCGTACGGGATGTGTCTGTTCCCTGTAATCCCCGTTCGTATAGCGATCAATCACCTTGCGCCAAAAGGATTGTGCCGGTCTATTCGTGCTCATCTGTGTCACCTTCCAACGCCCGGCAAAACGTCCAAACAGCTCATGAGCTGCCCAGGTTCCGACGCCATTATGCCGATAAGGACGAAGCACAAAAAACTCAGCCATATAGTAGTCAGCCTCCCGATTGCTGGACATTCGGTCAACCAGCGCAAAGCCCACAGGAATATCCTGTCTCCATATTAAAAAAGGCAGCTTCTGTTCGCCACTCGTCCAGTATTGATACAAATCCGGGTAAGCCGGGAATGTACCTTTCTCAGTAACATCAATTCGAAGATAGGCTGTAAAATCATATAAATAAAATTGCATGAGCTGGACAATAATGTCCTTCTGCGACTCTGGTACACTTTTTATGGACAGCTTAAGTTCGGATTTGATATTATACCCCATACTTTCCCCCCTCTTGGCGGTTCCGTGCATTCTTTACTTTGGTTACATCCCATCCAGTACTGTTCAAAATATGTTAAAATACATATATATTATGACCGGACGAGGTGGAACCCAATGAATATACAAAAGATCATCGACCGGCGCAAACTGGATGAAAAAATGCCGGATCTACCGTGGTACGTACAGCAATTTATGGATTACAAGCTTCCCGACCTATCCCCCTCTACCCTTCTGGAATATGTACGGGATTATGAAGCTTTTTTTTCATGGCTTCGCTCGGAAGGCTTGTCTGCCGGAGAAACGAACGCCCAAGTTACGCTGGAAGAATTAGAGACACTTCATATGGACAGCATTACAGGTTTTCGTTTGTTCCTGTCCACTAAACGCGAAGGCTCCAACTCCCGCATTACGATTTCACGCAAGCTATCGTCTCTCCGTTCCCTCTTTCATTATTTAAGCCAGATCGCTGAGGATGAAAATTTTTATCCGTTGCTCAAACGCAACATTATGGCCAAGGTGGAAATCAAGCGCATACATAAACCCAAGGATACAGCCGCCAAGCTCAAGGGAAAAATATTGGAAGAGGAAGAGCTGCTAGAATTTATCGGCTATATTTATGAAGGCTATGGACACGATCTGGCCGACAACAAGCAGGCGCTTTACTCCTATGAGCTGAATAAGGAACGGGATGCCTGTATCGCCAGTCTCATTTTGAACTCGGGTCTGCGCGTGTCCGAAATCGTCAATCTGAACATGGATGATCTGGATCTAAACAATAAATTACTATACGTGTACCGCAAAGGCAATAACGATGAAACGTTTAAAACACCGGTGTATTTCCGCGAGCAGTCCAAGGATGATCTTGTACTCTATTTGTCACTAAGACACACCCGTTACCGTGCTCCAAAAAAAGAAAAAGCTCTCTTTGTAGCACGACCCAACGGCAGCACGGAGGGCAAACGGATGACCAAAAGAGCGATTCAGGCGATGATCATCAAGTACGCCAAACGGTTCGGCAAGCCTTACCTGACCGTTCACAAGCTCCGCCATTCGTTTGCCACCGACTATTATTTGCAAAATGATATCTACAAAACCAAGGAACAACTCGGGCACGCTTCGACAGAAACGACTGAAGTCTATGCCCACCTGACCGACAAAACCATGTCTCAAGCGATTGAACGGCGGCTGGAGTCTCAAGCTGAATCATCCGATTGATGTCTCAGTTTCGTTCATCCGGTGCATCTTCACTTTGCTGCTGAATCTGACCAATTAGCCAGCGACCTGCCTGGTCGTTGGCATTGGCAGCAAATATTTGTACCGTTTTGTCCGAATAGTGATCTTGAGCCCATTCCATTTGATGCTTCCAAACCGCTACTCCCTGAACATTTGACAGCGTAGCTGCAAGATGGGCATCTGTTGAATCACGTATCATGACGAGCTTGGGGTAATGCTCCTGCTTAAAGCCTTCAAGCAATACACAGTCATAGGCCTGAAAATGCCGAATCAGTCCGCTGACAGGTCGACTCTGCTCTTCTAAAATGGCTGTTCTTCCAGCAGAAACAATAGCCACGCCTTCGGCACCCGCTTGCCGATGCTTGTATGTATCTGTCCCCTCATGATCCATCTCAAACTCATGCCCATCATGCTTGACCACTGCCACGCGCAGCCCGGAATCCCGCAAATAACGAATCAATCCTCCGAGGAAGGTCGTTTTCCCCGTATTTTTGTAACCGACGATCTGACACACATACGGCTGATTCGAATTCACGTTATCTGGCCGCCTTGGAGTACCAATACACGCACCTCTTCTCCAGCACGCAAGCCTTCTGTTGTTGGAGGAACCACGATCAGACAGTCACTGTCCTTTATTGTCACCATAACACTGGATTCATCTGCTTGCGCAGGAATGGCATACACTTGACCGTCGCGTATTTCAAGAGAGCTGCGTACAAAACGGGTAAAATTGTTCACCTTCGTATAATCTGCGCCCAGCCGTACCGTCCAGGTTGGCAAATACGGCTGCTCCGAAGACAGCATCATTTGAATGGTAGGTCGCACAAACAGCTCACAGCCCACAAAGCATGCACCGGGATTGCCCGAAAGCGCAAATAGCAGCTTGCCGTCAATCACGGCGGCTGTTGTCACACTGCCCGGACGCATCGTGACCTTGTTGAACAGCATATCTACGTCCTCCTGGCGAACCAGGTCACCCATAATATCATAATCCCCTACCGATACACCGCCGCTCGTAACGACGATATCATAGGCTGCGATTGCTTCACGTACAGCAGCACGGGCCAGATCAAGCTCATCATGAATAGCTTGCAGGATGAAGGGTTCTCCTCCTGCCTCCCTGATTTGAGATGCCAGCATATATGTATTACTGTTTCGAATTTTTCCCGGTTGTAACGGTTCATCTACCGCAAGCAATTCCGAGCCTGTAGAAAAAACGGCCACCCGTGGCTTCCTGTAAACAGGAACCCGATGTACACCAAAGGTAGCCAAAACCGAGATATGTCCCGGTCCCAGGCAAGTTCCTTTACTGAGCAGGAGCTGTCCTTCCTGAATCTCATGACCAATCGGCGTTACATTTTTGCCGATCTCCATACGCTTCTTCAAGCCGACGTATGTCTGTCCATCTTCCTCGCGCAGCTGTGTTGCCTCCAGCATGACAACGGTGTCGGCTCCCTCTGGTAGTTGTGCTCCCGTCATAATGCGGGCCGCCAAGCCCGTCTCTACCCGCTTGTCCGATACGGAACCGCATGGAATCTCGTCCACGACGCGCAACCAAATCTCCTGACCGGACGAGCAGGCATCGGTGTCCGAGCCCAGAATTGCATACCCGTCCATACCAGAGCGACGAAAACGAGGATACGGATGTGGTGCAGTCAAGTCCATCGCTAAATATCGTTCATGCGCCTGCTCCAGCCCTACCTCCTCCCGTTCTCCCTGTTTGACATGCCCTGCGATTCGGCTCTGTGCCTCATCCACCTGAATCGCTTTACGCTGAAATTTTCCCAAGTCTAATGATGTCTGGTTCATAATGTCACTCCGTTCTTCTATAGTTCCCCTTTCTGTTATAACCCTAAAACCGCTTTCTGGCAAATCGACTTCCTGCTATGAAACAAAAAACAGCCCGGGATCTCTCCCGAGCTGCTTGGGCTGCATGACCATCATCGTCGACTTCGTCGACTGATCTTGCCTGAGCCACTACGTGTTTTAGGCTTGCTGTAGGATTTGCGCGGTGAGCCAAATATGCTGGAACCGTCGCTACCCTGATCACGTGAAATCGAGCCTCTGCTTGGTGAACTGCTGCTGGAGCCTCTGTCAAACAAGCTTCCGCCTGATCCGACCGTGGAGTCTGATCCCTTGCCTCGACGAGTTACCGAGCCCTTTCGCTCCACTGTAATCGGGGGAATAGCTTTCTTTTCCTGCACCGTAGGAGCACGGTATTGCCCCTGAGAAGGCCGGTATACATCTCTGCTGGAGTAGCCCCGGTAAGAACCTGAGCCACGCAACGAATCAAAGAGTGCATCCAGTACAGTTGCCGTTAAGTATCCTTTTAGAAAGCTGGAACTGTAATTTTGTTCGACATACTTTTTACTGTCGACCTCAATTAACGTATCTTCCTTCTTGGCTGGGTCTTGCTGCAAATGGTACCATTCATCGCTATATACCAGAAACATCCGCTCATTGCTCTGCGGCGACATTTGCTCCGGTGTACGCTGCTCTTTCAATTCCTCTGCTACTTCTGGAACCGTTTTGCCAGCGGCCCGGTACACGTATGAGGTTGAGTTTCCGCTACCGCTTACCGATTCCAGCGGGTACGTATCTTTCACATTTGGCGCACCGCAGCCGCTTAGCACGGATACGAACAAGCTCAGCGCCACAATAACCTTTAATGCATACTGCCAGGTGCGTTTGCTCATGTGTAACCCTCTCCTAGCTTGCCCGAATAACCTTGACGTCTCCGGTAATCACTTCTTCACCTTCATAAAGCATAAAGCGACCATCCTGCCACTCTACCCGCAACAGATGATAGTCATCCGACTGGTATTGCCAAACATGCTGTTCTCCACCCTGTCGGAATGGCGCACGCCCCATAACCGTAACATGCCCGGAATATTGCTCCTCCAAATGATACGTTGTATCATCCAATTCCAATATAGTCGGCACTTCTTCCGGGTTGTCCAACCTGCCATCGATAGCCTGATAAAGTCCGAATTGGAGCGTTTCCCGTTCCTCAATATGAAGGTAGCTGACTTGGTTACCATCCTGAAGCGTCAAAACAACGGCATTCCGGGCACGATTATGCACTCGGCCTACCACTTCATAGGTGACAAGCGACACTTCACAGATATCACCCGGATTTAAGTGAAGCATACTCTTCTCCGCTTTTGGCGGCTCAGGCTTGGCAAACAGATTTGAAATTCGTTTCCACACACCCATGATAACTTTCCCTGCCTTTCTTAGCCTAGAAGCATGCTGTAATAATCAAGGCGCCAACCAGATGCAGCGTCCCTGAAAACAGACCAAAACCAATTTTGCCTTCCTGTGTACCTTTATCCAGATCAAACTGCGCCCAGTACCGCAACAGTAAACGTACAATAATTTCCAAAATAAACAGGATGACAAAAGCAATGACCGAGTACACAAGCGCCTCTAGCAAATTGTTAGCTGTAGCAATGGAACCTGACAAAATGTACCCCTGTGCAATCAGCTTCATAATCAATCGTACTGTTACGGCCATATTACCGGCTTTCACTTCGGCAAAATCCTTATATTTCGTAAATAAAGAGTCGACATACATCAATACGAACAGCAAAACGGCACCCGCGCCAGTCCATACCAGCATCGCCTTCATCGTTTCTAAAAAATGCATTTCATCCCATCCTCCACATCTTCTTGACCTTCATTTATGTTGCTTTACGCCTCCAGGCAGGGAAAAGCGAAGGAGAAAACATTTCTCCTTCGCTCCCTAACCATTACGCTACCATTACGCTGATGGCAATGCTCACACTGCTTATTTATTTTCGTATTGCTTCAACAAAGCAGCAAGCTCGTCGTCCACGGCGCTTTTCTTATCCAGCTCCTTGAACTCCTCATCCAGCGATTTTTCCTTGGAGGACATTTCGTTGCTCGCTTCAGCACGCGCTTCTGCTTGCAGCATTTTTTCTTCCATACGCTTCAATCCGGCAGTTGCCGTATCTGAGCTGAAACCGTTCATTGCTTTGTTAATTTCAGTTTGCGCTTTTGCTGCGTTATAACGGGCAACCAGTGTCTCACGCTTGTTCTTCATTTCTGTCAGCTGTCTGCGCATTTCATCCAGCTTGCCACGCAGGTTGTCGGCCGCGGCTTTGTTCTGCTCGTAACCAGCCTTGAACTCGTTCATTTTTTGCTCGGCAGATTTCTTTTCTTCCAACGCGCGACGGGCCAGATCCACATTTTGTGCTTTCGCTGCGGTATGAGCCTGCTCTTCACGTTTTTTCACCAAAGCCGCTTGCTCTTCATATTGCTGCTTGAATCTCTTTTCAATAGCAATTTGAGCAGCTACCGCTTTCTCGGCATCTTCCAGATCCTCTTGCATATCACGAATGTATTGATCCGTCATTTTGACTGGATCTTCTGCCTTGTCGATAATCGCGTTAATGTTGGACATCGTAAGATCTCTTAATCGTTTGAAAATAGACATGTGAAGTTCCTCCTAGAGTTGAATGCTTAAATTTTAAGCTCTGTACACATGTTTACGCAAGTTTTGCATGAGGGTTTCAAAAATTCTAAAAGCCGCGCAGGTAAGGCTCCGGGATATCCGCTTGTACTTTCAACGCCCGCGATGCATGCAGCGCCCAATAGGGATCACGTAACATGGCACGGCCTATCGCTACCAAATCCGCCTCTTTCTGCCGAACAACCCGGCTGGCATCCTCATAATCATCCAGTAAGCCAACAGCAATTACGGGCACATTCAGCTTTTCCCGGATGTGATGGGCCAAATCCACCTGATAGCCAGCACGCGCAGACGGACCTCCGCCCGAACCAATCGGCCCCTCGCCACCGGAAGAAATATGAAAAATATCCACACCTGCATCGCGATAGCGTTCCCCTGTGCCTGATATGTATTCCACATCATAACCGTCCTCGACATATTCTTTGGCAGATATCCGCATGATCACAGGCATATCAGCAGGAACAACCTCTTTAACAGCACCTACAACCTCAACACCAAACAAAGATAAATCCTGTCCATACTCATCTTCTCTGGTATTGGTTAAAGGGGAATGAAATTGATGGATCAGATAACCATGAGCGCCATGAATCTCAACCGTGTCAAAACCGGCTTCCACTGCGCGACGCGCACCTTCTTTGTAAGCTTGAACCAGTTCCCTGGCTTCAACTGTCGTCAAGGCGTGCGGTACTTTAAAGCGCTCACTAAAGGGTATCGAGGACGGAGCCACAGGCTGCTCAGCATCCTCAGCCTTACGACCGGCATGGCCTAATTGAATTCCAATTTTGGCACCGTATTTGTGAGCTTCCTCCACAATTTTACGATATGCAGGAATATGGTCGTCACTCCAAATGCCCAAATCACGATCCGTAATGCGTCCATCCGGGTGAACCGCTGTCATTTCCACAATAATGAGTCCAGTGCCGCCTACCGCCCGGCTAACGTAATGGACATGATGCCAATCCGTCGGCTTTCCGTCCTTGGCCTCCACGCTGTATTGGCACATCGGGGGCATAACAATCCGATTTTTTAAAGCCAGCCCCTTTAATTGATAAGAAGTAAACAAGTCGGTCACTTTTATCCATCCTTCCTTCAATTCCATGTCTGTACAATTATGAATTGCATCTCCATTATACATCAGTTGTCACAGTATACCGAATCCGTTATCGGGCTAAAACCTGCTAAAATGCTGTTGTTTTCAGTCAGGTTAAGAAAATATGTACGTTTAGCTTCGTCATCTTCACTCATATCCATCATCATATGCTATCATCCCATTGCATATGAGCCTAACCCGATTTAGCGGCATAATTTTAATAGGGCAGGTGCATAATAGCTGAGAGCACCACTAGGTACCACGTACCACTGGACGGAAAGGGGGAATACATATGCCGTACAGAGGAGTGTTACCAAGTATGGCACTGTTACTAGCATTTACGAGTTTTCCTGTTCACGCGGATGTGCCTCCCAGCATCGGAGCGCACCATCCCAAGGAAGCGGCAGTTACTTCTTCTGTACATCAAAGTACAGACCGGACAGCTCCTACCTTAGGCATGCTGCGAAAAAAACATGCCGACATTTTTAAAATGTGCGGCCCGCATACCCGCCAAATTGCCTTAACTTTTGATGATGTACCCGATTCCAGGTATACGCCACAGGTTTTGGATGTTTTGCACGCGAACGGCATCAAGGCCACCTTTTTTATCGTAGGTCACCGCGCGGAGAGACATCCGGGTATCATCCGCCGTATTATCCGTGAAGGTCATGCGATAGGGAACCATTCTTATACCCATCCGGATTTCAGGAAGGCTACACCAGAACGCTTTCGCAATCAGATTACGAAAACAGAACGTATTTTACAAGCCAGCGCCGGTTTTCGTCCCAAGCTGATTCGTCCACCATATGGCGAAATCACGGAGCCTCAAATCCAGTGGGCACGTCGCCATGGCTACATGATTGTCAATTGGAATGTAGACTCCCTCGACTGGAAGGGACTAAGTAAAAAACAAATCCAGCGCAATGTGATCCCTGCTACCGGGCCCGGCTCCATTATTTTAATGCACGCAGGCGGAGGCCAAAGCTCCAACCTGCAAGGCACAGTCCAGGCCCTTCCGGGTCTAATTCAGTCCCTGAAGGCCAAGGGCTACAAATTCGTTACAGTTCCCCGGCTGCTCCACACATCGGAACGGAAATAAAGGGGTTGTTTAAGGAGCAAGCACCGAACTAGATTCAACCAAAAAGCTGTCCTGCTAGCAGATGCATTCTGCTAGTCAAGACAGCTTTTTAGGTGTGGGCCTGTTTTAAACCTGATCCCATTTATTAAATTGTACAATCTATGCATTAAGTTTACATAATATATATTATGTTTGTTTACTCTGTGTTCTAGCTAATGTTATTTATCAATAACGTATAATTTCACATTTTGAAAGCCAAAATCGTTCACAAATGATTTGCTGCCAGGAATAAAGATATCAATTCGCTTGCCTGTAATGGCACTGCCCTGATCGCGGGCGACGGCCACAAAAGAATGGTCTGGCAGGCCGGGGTGGGAATACCCTGTAACTAGCACCTTCGTTCCCATCGGAATTACGTTCGGGTCTACCGCAATCGTACCTAGCTTAAGCGGATTGCCGTAGTAGTCTACCGCGCCCCACTTGCCATTTTCATCACCTGCGGCAGAATATGCTGTAGCTTTAACATCAACTACTTTACTGTAATTGAATGTTTTGCCCCATGCTTTAATCGTTGGACCCTCATTTGGTTCTGTCTCCTTAAGAAGCTGTGGCTTCGAATCCGAAGCAGCCTTCACACCTGTGTCACCAGGCACCATAATTTGCAGACCTGCGTATATGTTGCCTGGGGCAATATTCGGGTTTGCCTTCGTCAGTTCGTCTACCGATACTCCATAACGTTGAGCAAGCAAGAAGAAGGTATCGCCCTCTTTGGCGGTATGTAGCGAAGCGGCATTCGCTACTCCGGCTGTTTGTGCCAGCCCTGCAATAGCTGCGGCAAGCACCGCAAATTTCATGGTTTGTCCAATACGTTTCAGATGTTTCAAAAGATATGTACCTCCTCTGTTATGCCTGCGAAGTTAGCTGTCGGATTCGGACTCAGGAGAAGCCCTATGCTTGTGCAATTCACCCCTAGGCAGCTTCCAATCCTATCCGTCTTATGACGAATCGGAATGACTGCCGTTGTTACGTCCCCCGCACTTCCCATAGTTTTGGTCCAAGCATTCGGCGTATATCATGAGCTTTATGCTGGCCCGGCAAGTTTTGGCTTACTGCATAATATCACAATTTTGTAACCTTATCTGCATGAAAATGTTGGGAACCTTGAACATCATACTATATTCATTACAATTTTGTCACTATGAAATCGGTATCTATTACGAAAATATGGGGAAATAGTGACAGAAAAAGAAAAATCCCTCCTGTCAGACATAGGACTGTGGTCAAGACCCTATTGACTGCGGAGGGGTTGCTTTATAACTTAATGAATCAATTCGTTACAATACTTTGGCAAGAAAATCTCGGGTGCGTTCATGGCTTGGCGTACCAAAAACCTGTTCTGGTGTCCCTTGCTCCACGATTTGGCCCTTATCCATAAAGATGATCCGATCCCCTACCTCACGTGCAAAACCCATTTCATGTGTGACAATCACCATCGTCATGCCGCCTTCAGCGAGCTTTTTCATTACATCGAGAACTTCCCCAACCATTTCAGGGTCCAAAGCAGAAGTAGGCTCATCGAACAGCATCACGTGCGGCTGCATCGCCAAAGCGCGTGCAATCGCAATCCGTTGCTTTTGACCGCCGGAAAGCTGGTTCGGATAGGTATTCTTCTTATCCTCAAGCCCAACGGTACGCAGGAGCTCCAACGCAATTTTCTCTGCTTCCTTGTTGGACTGACCTTTAACCTGTATTGGTGCGAGTGTCAGGTTTTGCAGCACTGTTTTATGCGGGAACAGGTTAAAATGCTGAAACACCATGCCCATTTTCTCCCGAGTCGCATTAATGTTATGGCCACGGGCCGTTATCGGCTCGCCCTCAAACAAAATCTCGCCGTCTGTCGGCTGCTCCAGCAGATTCATACAACGCAAAAACGTACTTTTTCCCGAACCACTGGGACCGATGATAACGACAACTTCCCCCTTGGCGATTTCTATATCAATTCCCTTTAAAATTTCGTTTTTGCCGAACGATTTACGCAGTTGCTTAACGGTGATCACTGGCTCTCAACTTCCTTTCCCATAAACCCAGCAGCTTGGACAAGCTGAATGTCATTACAAAATAAATAGCGGCCGCGATTAAGAACGGACTTAATCCTTCGTAGGTAATATTCTTGATGACCTGGGCCTGATACATAATATCCACCATACCTATAGTGGAAATAATGGACGATTCTTTAATAATCGTAATAAATTCATTACCGATTGCAGGCAAAATAGACTTAAAGGCTTGCGGTAAAATAACATGACGCATAGCTTTGCCCCGTCCCATACCGAGCGAGCGGGCAGCTTCCATCTGACCACGGTCTACCGCCTGGATACCTGCACGGAAAATTTCAGCCAAGTATGCCGAGCTATTCAGTGACAACGTAATTATACCGGACTGGAGTGGCGTAAAATTGACACCCAGCGTCAGAGCAACCCCGTAGTGGATGATCATGAGCTGCACCAGCATAGGTGTACCACGCAGTACCTCAACGTAAGTCGTCCCCAACCACTCAATAATACGTATACCGCTCATTCGCAGCAAGGATATAATCAAACCAATGACAAATCCGAACAGTACTCCGAGCGCAGACAGCAACAGCGTGTAGCCAATTCCTGTAGCGTATAAGCTGCGATATTTCCAAAAAATATCAACAATACTATTGGAAGAAATCTGACGATCGGCAGACAGGGCACTCGCTTCTGTCGAAAACTTCTCAATAGAACCATCTGCTTTCAAGCGAGCGAGCGTTTTATTTACAGAGGCTAGCAGTTCTGTATTCCCCTTGCGAATACCTACGGCTGTCTCTGCTCCCTCATCCTCAGGCACCGCCTTGGCAAGCGTTACAGTACCGTCCAGTGTGTATCCTTTGGCAACTGTATCCTCAATCACGACAGCGTTGATACGATTTGTCCGCAGCTGAAGCACCAGGTCGGATATTTTATCCAGCGAGGTTACAGAGGCATTGGGCACTTTTTGAGCGATTTCTTCCTGGATACTGCCCTTTTGCGCGCCGAGCTTCTCGCCTTTCAGAGCCGCCATCGTCGGATATTTGTCCTTATCCTCCGGGCGTACCATTATGACTTGCTTGGAGCGGTAGTATACGTCGGAAAAATCAATGCTCTTTCTGCGTTCATCCGTTGGTGTCATACCGGACAGCACCAAGTCTACGCGACCACTTTGCAGGGCAGGCAGCAAGGAGTCGAAGCTCATGTCCTCGGGGACCATCTCCGCACCCAGATCCTTGGCGATTTCCTTGGCGATTTCAACATCGAACCCAACAATGGTATCCTTACCGTTAATGACTTTATGAAACTCATACGGTGGAAAGTCGGCACTCATGCCCACTACAAGTTTTTTTTGTGGCTTTGCTTCCGTTCCATATGCGGTGAGCATGGGAAGGCCAGCCAACAGCAAGATAACCGCCGTCAGAATCAGGGCGGTAAAACGATATAGCTTTTTCAATCTTTTTTTCTCCCCTTAAATTCTTTATAATAAATAAGATTGTGTCATTATAAATGAATATGCATGATTATGCAATGAATGTTATAGTACAATTTCAGCGTACCTGACGCAGTACCTACATTACAGCTTATATAAAGGAGTTTTCAACATGGATTTTAAACAGAGCATTCAGCAGACCATTGAGCAGCATGCCCAGCGCTTTAAGGACATTTCGTTATTTATTGGCGCGAATCCTGAGCTTGGTAATGAGGAATTTCTGGCCGCTGCCCGTTTAAAAGAAGAACTCGTCTTTCACGGATTTGAGGTTCAGGCACCTGTGTTGGGCATAGAAACAGCCTTTATTGCAACTTATAAAGCAGCCAAGCCCGGGCCAATTATCGCTTTTCTGGCGGAATATGACGCTCTGAAAGGACTAGGACATGCCTGCGGACACCATTTGATCTGCATGATGAGTACCGGAGCCGCCGTCGGTCTCAAATCGGTCATCGATGAGATTGGTGGAGAAGTACGGATATATGGCACACCTGCCGAAGAAACATGCGGTGCAAAGGTTCCGATGGCCGCTGCCGGATTGTTTGATGATTGCGACATAGCACTTATGACGCATCCCTATGACCACTACGAGAAATCAGGTAAATCGCTGGCAATGGATGCTGTACAATTTGAATTTTTTGGTCAATCTGCTCACGCGGCGGCCAGTCCGCATGAAGGCATTAACGCACTGGATGCAGTGATCCAAACGTTCAACGGCATCAATGCGTTTCGCCAACAGGTGAAAAGTACAGTACGTATCCATGGCATTATCAATCATGGTGGGCAGGCAGCCAACATCATTCCAGATTACGCTTCTGCCCAGTTTTATGTGCGAGCGGCCACACGTCATGAACTGAACACGCTGACCCGCCGGGTTATTCAAATTGCCGAAGGAGCGGCTTTACAGGCCGGATGTCGTCTGGAGACCTCCAATTACGAGACTTCTTATGATGAAATGGTGACTAACCGCGCGCTTTCCGATACCTTTACTGCAAATCTGGTGCAGGCCGGAATTGCACTGGAGGACATAACGGAAGGTGAAGATCACGGCTCCATGGATATCGGAAACGTATCGCTGCATTGCCCTGCCATTCATCCGTACATTCAAGTTATTGACGAGAAGCATGCCCTGCATACGCCTGAATTCCGCGATTTGGCGATGCAGGACCGGGCTATGGAAGGAATGCTCCTGGCGGCGAGAACCTTGGCATGGACTGCTTGTGATGTCATCACGAACCCTGAACTGCTGGCACAAATTAAAGAAGAATTTGCTCTGTTAAAAAACGGAACTTCTTAAGCTTACTCCTCTTTCTTTCCAGAAAGGAGCAGCCATATATGGATCCATTCTACAGCCAAAAGGGACATTCCTCAGCCATCACTGGCTAAAGGGATGCCCCTTTTTTAGTCAAATTCAATCAATCGGACTTTGTTAGCGAACGGTAAATATCCATATACGCTTCGGCTGACACATCCCAGCTATACTCTCCTGCAAAAGCCGTCTGTGTAAGCTTGGACCAATGCTCAGGCTGGCGATACAAATCAACAGCACGACGAATCGTATGCAGCATGTCATGTGCGTTATAGTTCGTGAAACTAAAGCCGTTTCCTTCCCCTGTGGATTCATTGTAAGCTTGCACGGTGTCGTTCAGCCCACCTGTTTCTCGCACAATGGGAATACTTCCATAACGAAGCGCCAGCAGTTGGCTGATACCACAAGGCTCAAACCTCGACGGCATCAAAAACATATCGCTTGCAGCATATACTTTTCGTGACAAAGGCTCGCTGAAGGTAAGTTGCGCTGACATTTTAGCAGGATGGCGCCCCGCCGCCTCCCGGAACCAGTGCTCAAAAGCAGGATCTCCTGTGCCCAGCACGACAAATTGAATATCATCATAATATAAAATCTCGTCAAGCACTCTGGTTACCAGATCAAGCCCCTTCATATCGACAAGCCGGGTGACCATGGCCATTAAAGGCACATCCGAACGAATCGGCAGCCCCAGTTCCTTTTGCAGGCCAATTTTGTTTTCCTTCTTCTTGGCCAAACTGGTACGATACTTCGTATAAATACGATTGTCCGTGGCAGGATTATAGCTTGTGGTATCAATTCCATTCACAATCCCTGACAGGCGTCCCTGCTCTCCCAGCTTGTGAAGCAGACCCTCTAACCCATATCCGTAAAACTCCGTCTGGATCTCCTCAGCATAGGTTGGACTCACAGTTGTGACATGATCCGAGTAAGTAAGTCCCCCCTTCATAAAATTCAATCTGCCGTAATACTCCACACCCTCGGGGGTAAAATAGCTCCCGTCCAGGTTCAGCAGTTCTGTTAAGACCTCATATGGAAATTCCCCCTGATACAGCAGATTATGTATCGTAAACACCGTACGAATTTCACTGTAAAAGGGTAAATGGCGATAATCAGCATGCAGAAGCAGCGGAACCATGGCTGTATGCCAGTCATGACAATGCAGAATATCTGGGCGAAAATCCAGATCAGGAAGTATTTCCAAAACGGCCCGGTTAAAAAAGGAAAAGCGCTCGCCATCATCCATGTAGCCGTAAACGCCTTCGCGACCGAAGTAATATTCGTTATCTATAAAATAAACCTTGATTCCGTCCAACGTCAGTTCCTCTACTCCACAATATTGCTCGCGCCAGCCCACAGGTACATGCTTTATCGTTACAGGCCGCAATGAACTCTTATACGTATCAGGAATCCCCGCATATTTAGGCAAAATGATGCGGACGTCACACCCCGCCTGACGAAGTGCCTTCGGCAGTGCGCCAATGACGTCAGCCAACCCACCTGTCTTAATAAATGGATGTGCTTCTGCTGCCGCAAACAAAATATTCATATGGTCTTCCTCCCTATGTGGTTAGTCTGCTTTTTTAGGCCTCCGGGGCACCTTCTTGAGTATAACAATACTGAGGGGTGGAATGGTTACCTCCAGGCTGTAAAGCTGTCCGTGGCAAGGAATTTTGGCGGTTCGGATCACTCCGGAGTTCAACTGGCCACTCCCCCCAAAGTCCTTATGATCGCTGTTCAGCATTTCCATATAGCTTCCTGCCTTTTGCAGTCCAATTCGATAATTTTCTCTTTGCACGGGCTGAAAATTAATAAGCACAACCAGAGTATCTCCCGGCTTTTTCCCTTTACGCAAATACGTAATTACGCTCTGTCCACGGTCTTCCGCCTCAATCCACTGATAGCCGTCCCACGAATGATCCAGCTCCCATAATGCCTTTTCCTGAATATACAAATGATTCAGCGCTTTCGTATAGACATGCACAGACCGATGACTGTCATATTCCAGCAAAAACCAGTCGAGCTGATCCTGATCCTTCCATTCAATAAATTGGCCAAATTCCCCGCCCATAAATAAGAGCTTTTTACCTGGTGAGGTTATTTGGTAGCCGAGAAGCGCTCGCAGTCCGGCAAATTTTTGCTCATAGGTGCCCGGCATTTTATCAAGCAGCGACTTTTTACCATGTACGACCTCATCATGCGATAACGGCAGTGTAAAATTTTCGCTGTATGCATAGGCTATGGGAAATGTCAGCAAATTATGGCGCTCAGGCCGACGGTCGAAATCCGTTTGAACATAATCAAGCGTATCGTTCATCCAGCCCATGTTCCATTTATAGTTAAAACCAAGCCCCCCATCGCTTACCGGGGAGGTCACCATTGGCCAGGCACTGGACTCCTCTGCCATCATAAGGGCATATGGATAATAGCGGAATACAGTCTCATTCAGTTGTTGAAGGAAAGCGATCGCCTCCTCATTTTCGACGCCTCCTTTGGAGTTCATACAATATTGTCCATCCTGCTTTTCAAAATCGAGGCGCAACATACTCGTCACTGCATCCACACGCAGGCCATCTATATGGTACATCTCCATCCAGAACAACGCGTTGGAGATCAAAAAGGAACGTACTTCCGGCTTGCTATAATCAAACGTCAATGTCCCCCAGCCAGGTTTTTCTGCAATTAGCGGGTCCGCGTATTCAAACAGTGGCGACCCGTCAAATAGTCTCAATCCATGAGCATCTTTCGCAAAATGAGCCGGAACCCAATCCATAAGCACTCCAATTCCCGCCTGATGACAACGATCCACCAAATACATAAAATCATGCGGCTCACCGTAACGGCTTGTCAGTGCAAAGTATCCCGTAAGTTGGTATCCCCAGGAAAGGTCATATGGATGCTCACTCAACGGCATCAGTTCAATATGTGTATACCCCATATCGCTCACATAAGGCACAAGCAGCTCTGCCATTTCCCTGTATGTATAAAACGTTTCGTCTTCTTTTTGCCTCCAAGTACCGAGATGGACCTCGTATATATGAAGAGGCTTTCCATATAGTGCTCTGCGTTTTCGGCGCCAAACCGCATCATTCCAATGATATCCATCTAAAGAAGCGACCACAGAAGCCGTTGCCGGTCTCACCTCAGCACGAACCGCATAAGGGTCTGCTTTCAGAAAACGTTCACCGTTTGCACCCGTAATATCGTATTTGTAAAAAGTTCCTTGGGATATCCTCGGAAAAAAACGACTCCAAAAACCTGATTTGGGAACTCTATATAAGGAATCCTGTTCCCCATTCCAGTTGTTACGATCTGTAGCAAGCCCGACATGGAGAGCATGAGGAGCCCAGACCGTAAAACGGACGCCCTGTTCTCCGTTCTCCACAGTAAGGTGGGAACCCAAAGATCGGTAGCTGAAATAAAGCGTTCCTTCATGAAACAAATAAATATCTTCCGATGATACAGCCTGTTGCGGAAGAGTTTGTTTTGTCATCACGTCACCACCCTTATATGTTTGTATCATTACCCCATTCTAGCCACAATGAACAGAAAAATGACTACGAAAAAAATAAACCTTGGTTTTTGGGGTATCTTATACACCTGATGGTTTCAAGAGCACCCCATACCGTTTATGTATGTACTACAACAGGCAACTAAACCGGGAGGGAAACGAAATGTTTAACAAAGAATGCATTGCCATGCTGCTGGCAGGCGGAGAGGGACGCCGTCTTGCTCCCCTTACTTCAACGATTGCAAAGCCCGCCGTACCTTTTGGCGGTCATTACCGAATTATCGATTTTCCTCTCAGCAATTGCGTAAATTCAGACATTGACACGGTGGGTGTACTGACGCAATATGAGGCGGAATCCTTACATGAGCATATTGGAGACGGGACACCTTGGGGGCTTACAAAAACCGACGACAAAGGAATTACGCTGCTCCCATCTTATGATACAGGTAATGCTGAATATTTGGGAACGGCAGATGCTATTCATAAAAATATCGAGTATGTAGACAGCCAGAATCCAGAGCATGTGCTTATTTTATCCGGTGATCATATTTACTACATGGATTATCGTGAAATGCTGGACTACCACAAAGGTAAAGGTGCCGCGGCTACGATTTCTGTTATGGAGGTTCCTTGGGATGAAGCGCACCGCTTTGGTGTTATGAGTGCCGATACAGATTTGCGTATTACAGAATTTGCCGAGAAGCCGGAAAAACCGGAAAGTAATTTGGCCTCTATGGGAATTTATCTTTTCAAATGGGATTACTTGAAAAGTTATCTACTGGAGGACGCACTGGATGATCAATCCAGTCATGATTTTGGTAAAGACATCATTCCCAAAATGCTGGCAGATCAAGAATCCTTGTACGTTTATGAATTTCAGGGCTATTGGAAGGACGTAGGTACCGTTAAGAGTTTATGGGATTCTCACATGGACCTGCTGCAAGAGAATTGCGCAATTGATCTTCAACGGACGGACTGGCCTATGTACACGCGGGAACGCCGCACAAGATTGAGTGCACACAAGCTAACTAACCGTATAGCACACCCTATGGGCAGCCTATTGCACGACTCCTGCCAGGTCGAAGGTCAAATTGAACGCTCTGTCATATTTGGTGATGTTGAGGTAGGTAAAGGCTCAGTTATTAAAGATAGTATCATTATGCCTGACACGCGTATCGGGCGCAATGTGCACATTGAGCATGCGATTGTCGGCGAAGGTGCGGTCATTCGTGATGGTGCCGTCATCAAAGGGAACCCGAGCGAAATTATGGTCATCGGGCCCAATGAAACGGTATTTGCCAAAATGGCGGTGCGTCCGCAAACAGCTCGTATGCTGAAAGAAGCCTATGAGCGTAATACACGCCTGCGTGCTGAAGGCTTTACTTCATAAACAGTACGCAAAAATTAAAACAGCCAGCCCTCCAATATGACGAGGACTGGCTGTTTTAATGAAACCTGTAACCAGCTTCAGGTATACATTCTAGCCTTCCATAAGCTGCGGCGGTTCCTTGGCCTGCTCGGCTTGCAAAGCAGGCAGTGAAACTGTAATCGTGGTGCCTGCTCCCAGTTCACTTCTGATGAGCATTTGTCCATGGTGGAGTTCTACAAACTGCTGTGAAATTGCCAATCCCAGTCCTGTACCGCCATTCTGATGGTCTACCTGGAAAAAGCGGTCTCTTACTCTGGCCAGGTTTTCCTCACTAATCCCAATTCCTGTATCCTGGACCGATATCTCAATATTGTCCCCAATCCGTTGCAGAGACAGAAAAATAATCGAGCTTTCATGCGAAAACTTGATTGCATTATCCACAATGTTCAGAAACACCTGCTTCAGACGATTACCATCTCCATGCACGAGATATGCCGTCTCCTCTGCATCCAGTTGGAGCTTAATTTGCTTCATTTCCGCCTTGGCCCATACGTTCAGCATAATTTCCTGCAGCAACTCCCGCAGATCCACCGTTCCCATGACGAGCTTCATGGCGTTTTGCTCCAGCTTTGAAAAATCGAGAATTTCCTCTACCAAGCCGATCAACCGATCCGTCTCCTTGGATATAATCTGCATCCCGATCTTCGTTTCTTCCGGGTCATAGCCGCCAGAATTCAACGTTTCACTCCAGCCCTTAATGGAAGTAAGCGGGGTACGCAGCTCATGGGATATGGATGAAATAAAATCATCCTTGATTTGATTTGTTCTAACAATCTCCTGTGCCATATAGTTCAGCGTCGAAGCCAGTTCCCCCAGCTCATAGCGATAATCGCCTTTGATGCGTGCATCAAACCGCCCCTGCGCCATCTGGGCAGATACATCGCGGATATTGTTAATGGGTCTGACAATGGAATTGGCGAGACCTGTACTCACTACAAACACTATAATCAGTACAGCTGCCATGATTCCCACGGAAAACACCGTAATGGTGAACAACTTGTCATTTACCAATTCCAGCGAGGTTGTATACCGGATAATGTACACTTGATCTCCGACGATGTTGTCCAGTTTTTTGGATACCGCCATCACCTGCTGACCCGTACCCGGTTGCTTTCCGATCCATTTTCCCATATCTCCGGCTTGCGCCTGTGTCACATCACTCGTCTGCACACTTAGATCTGCCGCAAAATTCGTCGAGTTATCAATGACATTTCCCTGTTCATCGAGCAATTGCAGTTCCGTGCCATTTAGGGAAAATGTATTCAACAAATACGATTGCAAGGATTGCTCCGGCTCTTTGAATTTGGATGCAAACTCACTTACCGATGAGATGCGATTCTCGATTTTTTTATAGATGGAGTCATAATAATACGACCGGATGAGAAGCATGAAAATGACCTCAACTAACAGAAGCGCCAAGAACACTACGAAAAAATAGTGCAGCACAATCTGTCTGCGAATCCCCTTTTTGATCATTGAGACTGACCTTTCCATTTATATCCATGTCCCCACACTGTTTGTAAGAAAGCGGGCTCGGAAGGGTTATTTTCGATTTTCTGCCGCAAACGTCGGATGTTCACATCCACAATTTTCGGATCGCCCATATATTCCTTGCCCCAAACGTGGTCAAGCAGTACATCCCGGCTGAGCGGTGTGTTTTCTTTTTCCAGGAAAAATTGAATCAGCGAGAACTCTGTCGGTGTCAGCTCAATCAGCTGCCCGTTTTTCTTAAATTGCTTGGCAATCAAATCCAGCGTAAACGGACCGGACTGGAAGGATACCTTGGCTGCCGTCTCGCGATGCACATTCACCCTGCGCAGTAACGACTGAATACGTGCAATCAGTTCCGTCGGGCTGAAAGGCTTGCTCACATGATCATCAGCTCCTACGGACAAGGCATATACCTTATCCTGCTCCTGTACCTTGGCTGTAAGAAAAATAATGCCGATGCGCTCATTCGTTTCCCGAATTCTCCGACAAACCTCAAAGCCATCCATTCCGGGCACCATCACGTCAAGCAGCGCGATATCAATATCCCGCACCGTGTTCAAAATATTTAGTGCCTCATGCCCTTCCGATGCCTCCAACACCTCAAAACCGTTGCGTTTCAAATTAATAACGATAAAACTACGGATGGATTCCTCGTCCTCCATAATTAAAACTTTACTCACTCTACTCTACCTGCCTTTCCCCCAGCTTGTTTTTAATCGGTTTATGTGGCTCCAGCTCACTGGATCGCTTAATGCCAATCACCTGTGCATTCGTTCGCCACAGTTGACTATAACCTTCGTTGTTTCGTTCCCATTGTGACAACGAGAAATATTTTATTTCCGCTACCGTCTTATCTGTATCGCTCAGAATGAACCGCAAATAGCTGTCCTTCCTTGAAACCTTTGGATCAATGGTCACCTTGCCGTGCAGCTCCTTCGGTAACCTGAAATAAACCTGCTCATTGGAATCACGATACTGCTGCTGCTTGAAAATCGTCCCTTTCTTCCCGTCCCACTGATAGAACGATACAAAATACGGAACCTCATCCAGCGGCTTGTTGCTCCAGCCCTTAGGCTTCTCCAAATTACCAAATTCCAGAATACCGTCACCGTCCACATCACCACTGGCGATGGTCGCATCCTTGAAAGTAACATCCATAAGATTAAGCTTCCTGAGCTTGCCATGATCCATCACAATGACATTGGAAACGGTAGTAGTCTGGGCAATTTTGGTATCAATAATGATCCCCTGCCTATCCTCCGCTACCTTGCCAGCGACGACATTATAGACACTTAAGACCTGACTGTCCAAATCCAGCGATCCGATTTCCTTAAAGGTTCCCCCGCTGAATTGGAATGTTTTGACCGTAAAGAATTCATTGCGACGGAGCAAAATAATCGTCAAGTCATTCAGTTTATCCCCGTTCAAATCCATCTTGTTATGTTTAAAATCGTCTACGACAAAATCCGTATAGCCTGTAGCATAAATTTTCTCCAGGGTTCCTCCAGTATAAGAATATACGATAAGCCCCTTCTGATCTACGTTGTCACCACTATCTCCGCTCGAAAAACCCGCAACAATATCGAGCGTACCGTCATTCGTTAAGTCTACTAGCTTAAATGATTCCAATACGGTGCCTTCTCCATCAAACGTCAGCTTCTTTACCCATGTCCCGCCCTGATCCTCAAACAAGGCACCATGTATTTTTACACTCTCATCCGGCGTTTCATAAAAGAGCACTGCCTCGTCTGTGCCATCATTGTTCAAATCCCCGGTCCGGATGGGTGTCGGGTCATCCGGGTCATTCGGCCTTAGCGGCTGCACCCCTCCTAGTTGCGTAATCACTGCGCCATTCAGCTGCTGTTTCTCGTCAGACATCGTCGGTGTCTGCATTAGCGAAACCGGGTCGCTAATGACATTACAACCGCTCAAAAATCCAGCAAGGAGCAGCAAGGGACAGCAGCCAGCCAACATTCTCAACAGCATTATTTTCACTTCACTTGCCGTTCCCTTCATAATTTGTTCTTTTCTGCTTGTGTCAACCGTCTGCCCTGGATATCAAACACCAACTCGCCATGGTTCAGTCCCCATATACGGGATGCAAAGCGTTCAGCCATTTCCAGCGGCAGTACAGTAATAATCGTCACCCGTTCATCAGAAGCCAGCTTGCGGAAGGTATCCATCACATGTGACGCTGAAGTTGGATCAAGACCATTTACAGGCTCATCAGCCAAAATGACCCTGGCTCCATGAACGAGAGCACGTGCTGTCGCCACCCGCTGCCGTTCGCCGCCGCTGAGCTTGTCGCATTTATCATGTGCCTTATCCAGCAGTCCCAGTTCCTCCAGTACATCCATCGCTCCCATATAATCGTCAGAGCGAACCATACCAGTCACCATTCTCCACCATGGAGTTTGACCGGATCTGCCGATGAGCACATTTTTGAGAGCGGTCCGATTCATATTTAGATGCGGATTTTGCTCCAGGTATGCCCATTCGCGCTTTATTTTCATCTTGCCCGTCCAACCGGATTTCAGCACATCATTGCCATCTACAATCAAACTGCCTTCTTGCCATGGTTCTTGCAAAGCAAGACAACGAAGCAGCGTTGTTTTGCCACTCCCGCTTGGTCCCACTATGGCAATGAGCTCGCCCTGATGAATTTCAGCATCAATTCCTCGAAGTAACGGGGTGCGCTCAGGACCCACTTGCCTGGTCAGCTTCTGAATTTTAATCATCTATGTGATTCCCCTTTGTCCGCCATCAATATTGTCTATAGTTTATAGCAAATATAAAACAAATACCATGCTAACCGCAGTTTTAAGCCGTCAATGCTCTTTTTTGGGCCAACAGCCCCAGCAAGCCAAAAACGACGTAGCTGCCTCCAAGAACGATAAACATACTTCCTTGGGTCCCAAAGTCCAGCAGACCTCCACTAATATTAGGTCCGATCACGCTTCCCAGATTAAAATGAAAGGATGCCAATACATTGGCGGCTGCCAAAAATGATTTGGGCAGCAGATCAGCGGCATAAGCCAAGCCAAGGGAGAAAAAAGAACCCACCAAGCCTCCGGCTATGGTCAGCAATACTAAAGTGAACATAAAATGATTGCCGCTCCAGGGCAACAGCATAAAGGTCAAGCCACCTGCTATACCTACGCTCATTAGCACCTTTTTACGTCCCCAGTGGTCACTTAAAATACCTAGCGGCAGCTGTAGCACCAACCCACCCAAGCTGACAAACGGCAGCAATGCGGCAATTTCAGCGGTATGGAAGCCAATACGCAGACCATAGACCGGAAAGTTGCTGTTCAGACTGGCTTCCATATAGCCGTAGAGGAATGCAGGCAATAGAGCATACCATGCCCAGCTGTAGCTGCGTCGGAATCTTTGTGCGGGACGTGCCTCGGTTGCCTGCTTTTCCGGTCTGGAATCCGGTAGCTTTACTAACACCAGCAGCAAAACAAGCAGGCACAGCAAGGCCAGTGCAGCAAACGGAACCAGTGTTCCATAATCAAGCAGCCATAATCCCAATGGCCCCATTGCAAAGCCCAAACCGTAGGACATGCCATAAAAGGAGATGTTGCGGCCACGGTTTTCTGCTGGAGTCACTAGCAAAATCCACAGTTGGGCAGAATAGTGAAGCGCACTGTCACCTATACCAACCAGCAGCCGCAGTACGAACCACACCCGGATATCAGGAATTAGCGGGAATAGCAGCAGCGTCACAAGTACAAGCACCAAGCCTCCGGCCATCAGTTTTTTGAAGCCCAACCATCCTAGTGTCCGTTCAGCGACCAGCGTCATAGCGAATGAACCTATATATAGCGCAGCCGCGTTCATTCCATTTAGCGAAGATGAGACCCCCATTTGCTCCAACGAGATAGACAGGATAGGTAACAGCAAACCTTGACATAATCCGGCTACGATAATAACCGCAATTAGAATAAAATAATGAACACGTAACGACGACGACATCATGGTACCCCCTGGTAAAAACAATAAAATATCAACAGCAAAAATGAGTATTAAGGAATGATTTGCATTTGATACCATAATCAATAATAATTCTTATCCATATACATGCTCTGCTGGCCTGAAAAAGCAGCCAACACATAAAATTCAGGTGATTTTAGCGCATTATAGAATGCAGTACGACACGCATCGCAGCATGCATTCAGCACGCATTTCAGAAAAGAAGAAAAAAATCGTCATCTGAGATGACGATTTTACGGAAAGAGCTTGTCTGATATGTAATCCGACTCCGTTCGTTAAGGAGTCACGTATGTTCAATCCGAACCTCTTCATGCACAGCGCACTATTTCATATTATAGTGGACAATGTCCGGCAGAACAAGCCATAATAAATAAGTGAGCAATTTCAAAATGCTCGTGTTGTGCTTATGGACGGGCTTAATTCGTTCACCGCTCTGGGCTCGAAGACAGAATAGGAGGCATTTGATTCCATGAGTTATCAAATTAAAATAGACACTTCTCCAATTTACGAATTACTCGGCAGCTTCATGGCCTATGTAACTAAAAAATGGGTACACGATATGGACCTGGGGCATGAATGGGTCGACAAGGTGGATGCACGGCTGCAACACGAAGTTCGTACCGAGCTTGCCACGGCCCAGGATTGCCCTTTTAGCGATTATGACGCACTCTATGCCTGGGCCTTGCTTCGACCGGAATCGGATGAAATATCCGACTATATCACTTATTTGGAGCACGGTCCAGATCAAGATATGTTTGAGCTGCTTGTTCCGCACATCCCTTTTTTAACCTTTGAAGAATCTTTACGCATACGCAAGGTATATGCGCCCCTCCTCAAATTATGGGATCGCGATTATTTTCGGGCTCTGGAAGGCGAGCTGCGCGTGCTGGCAGAGGAAGACGCTGCGGAAAAGCGTATGCTTTTGAGCAAGATGGAGCCGGAAGCACTGGTTGAATACGCCACAGCCGGATTGGTCGTTCCACATATGGAAGATCTGGATACGGTTGTCCTGTTTCCGGTCGTCCATAATCGCCCGATTAATTCCTACTGTTTTTATTCGCGCATGCTGCTAATCCAGTATCCGGTAGATATACCCGAGGAAAGCGAGGAAGAACCGCCTACGCTCCTGCTGCGGCTCACTCGTGCGGTCAATGATCCGCAACGACTGCGAATTTTGCGTTATGTAGCTCAAGGCCCTAAATCTCTGGAGGAAATGCGCCATGATTTGAGCCGATTGGAAGATACACTTATGTCTGATATGATGATTTTGCGAGTGGCTGGTCTGCTTCGCATTCACATTGGACGCTATCACAAGGAAAAATTCAGCATCCGCCCCGACGGAGCGGCTGATTTACAGGTATTTTTGGAATCCTATATTGGATTGTAATGAAACTGCACCTTTAGTTATACGGAACACCGTTAAAGCTTTGGGCTTGGAAGGAGTATGCAACATGTCGTATCCGAAGCAGCACATTTTATTTGATCTTGATGACACTTTGGTTCACTGCAACAAGTATTTTGACCTGATTCTCAGCCATTTTTTTGATTTGCTTCAGGAATGGTTTGCAGCCCATAATCTGACGAAAAATACAATTCGCGAGAAACAAATCGAAATTGATGTGGCTGGTGTTCATCAGTTGGGCTTTGCCAGCGAGCATTTTCCACAATCTTTGATTGATACGTACCACTTTTTCTCCGAACAATTCGGACGCCGTATTGATTCTCGGGACGAGCAGGAGCTTCGCTCCCTTGGACGAAGTGTGTACGAGCAAGAAATCGAACCGTACCCGGGAATGGTTGAAACATTGAATTCGCTCCAAAAAGCCGGGCATTCCCTGTATCTCTACACTGGCGGTGAGCAGGTCATTCAGGAAAGAAAGATTGAACAAATGAAGCTGGCTAATTATTTTGATGAACGCATCTATATTCGCCAGCATAAAAATGTCGAAGCACTCGAAGAAATCATTCAGATGAATAGTCTGGACCGAAGCATTACCTGGATGATCGGAAACTCCCTGCGTACCGACGTATCTCCAGCACTTGCGGCAGGTATTCATGCTGTATATCTCAAGCAGCCCAAGGAATGGATTTACAATATGGTTGAACTGCAAAAAAACGTGAATTCCGTGATGTATACGATACAGAAGCTAACAGAAGTACCAAGAGTCATACACGAAAGCATACAATTGCATCAACAAAAAAGGACTCTCGGCTAGAGAGCACTGCTAATATCCCCTTCAGGTAGGCACTCAAAAAAGTCCACATGGTATCATGAGGATAGAGTGAACTTGGAGGGGAATTTTTATAATTGCCAACGATTTCAGCCAAACGCAAACAACGCGCACCGATTGAGTATCGGCACGCGCTGGTTGCTTAGTCCTTCTTCACTTGTTTACTTGACAGGGGTATAACCATTCATCAAATGTTCCACAGATAAAATGTGGTCAAAAAGACCAAAGACCTCTTCTGAATCATACATATTCTCCAATACGCTGACTTCCATCATTAAACGTCCCGAAAGCGTAGCGGTTGTGAGCAGTAACGACTGGTTTTTGATGGAAAAATAGATCGTATCCACCCATTCCTCCATAATCGGATACGATATAATACCCACATTGGACAAGGTGATGGAAAAATTCCACAGTGGGAATCTTTCAGGCATTGTTTTCATACACAATTCAAGGCACTGTTGTTTATATTTCCGATATGAATTGGAAAACGAAGAAAAAAAGATCGACAGTGCATAGGGAACCCCCCTTTTGAACCATTTGAATGCGGATTTCACCTGTTTTTCCAAATTCACGTTCCGGAAAAATTGCATCGGAAGACTGGCGACGTAATTGCCGTGCATCGTTTCCGGCGAATAGTCAAGCAGCAACTGCAAATCCATAGGCATGGAGACAAATACGCGCTGCATGCCAGGAGCATGTTGCAGTAGTCCATCGGTCGTTCGAAAGCAAATGTATTCGGTCAATGTCATTTTTTTGCTCCGGCATTGCCGTAAAATCTCAGCTGTCTCTTCTTTACTGAAACAGTACGATTTTTTAATGTAGCCACCGCCTTGCTCCGGTTTTCTGCCGTAGCTCAAATCAACGGTTTCGCCAGCGCTTGTCCTTTTTCCCATAACCCTGGATATAAAGCCTGTAATAAAAACCGGCATCCATAAAAAAGCGGAAACTCTTCTTTTCATACGCAACAGCTTGTCTCCGGGGATGTCTCCCTTTGCTGCCTCCTTTTCCGGCTTCGCCTCAGATTCGCCCGCATAATATTCCAACCATCTCTTGATCCAGAAAACCAAGCCCCGTCCATTAGTTACCGCATGGTTCATCGCAAATATCATGGTATGTTCATTTATAGGGATAATGCGAAATGGCAGTCTGGAATTGGTTGGAGCATACTGGGCCAGTGCCTCTTCTTCCGTAAAATATTGGGAAAGCTGCACCTTTTCAGTCTCCAGCAAATTTTCCAGCTCTTCCTGCGAAAAACATCCCCATACAAACGTGTCTTTTTCGAACTGTTCCACCCTTTTGGCTTGCAGCAATGGATTGTCCATGATAAGCAAACGGTAGCTGGAAAACAATTTTTCAGCGTCGATTCTTCTTTTAAAAGTAACCGTTGCGATCATGCTGTTGGATGAAAGATAATCTTCCGTTCCGAAAAAGTAAGTGCTTGCCAGTTTAATGGCGTCCATTCTTTTTCCCTCCTCTCCTGTTTTTTTACATGAACTCTACCTTTTTGACATGATCCATCATCAGCTTCACTTTTTGACCATCCAGCCTGGACCATTCAAACCCTAGCGCCTGCAAAATACCGTCGGTCTTCTTGTTCATTGTCATGAACAACGTTTTGCTTGCTCCCTCAAAGAAGACGTTGGAATGAACAAGAATCCGGGCAACCTCCTGCTGCGTCTGTGCTTCATCGTATTTTTCAAACATGTATTCGGCAAAATCCTCCACTGGCATCGGCTGAACTTGTATATCCGCCTGCTTCAAAAGCTTGGCAAAGGATATCATGCTAACCTGATGGCTATTAAATAGATGATAGGTTTCATTCTTGAGATTTTTGCGGTCGAACAGCAGTACAACAGCTTTGGCAACCTCATCCACAAAGGAGAAATTCATGGTTTTATCTTGAATTGCAGGAACCCGACCAAGTTTGATCATCGACTTGACCAATGAATAAAATGCATTGTCCGAGATATTTTCCTGGAAGATCCCTGAATTGGAATCAAAAACGAGGTTTCCGACTCTGAATACATTGGAATCAAGCCCTTGTTCCCTTGCTTTAATAATCTCTTTCTCGGCTTCGAGTTTCGTCATAACATAATAGTTATCAGAGCTTTGTCCAACATTGCAATCATATTCAGTGAACACGAAGCTGTTCTGATCTTCTATCCATCCGCTGCCTACGCTGGTGGTAGAAACAAAATTGTAGGTCTTTTTCTTCCCTGTGCTGGCAAATTCGATCACTCGTTCGTTCCCTTCCACATTGACGGCATAAAATTCCGAGTAATGCCCAAAATGCTTCACGTTTGCCGCCGAATTAATGATCGCATCAATGATTTCGGCCAAACGCTCATAGCGCTCCCGGCTCAGGCCAAAGCAGTCCTGGGTTAAATCTCCGCAGAACACGTGCACCCTGTCCTCCCAGGCATTCTGCCCGGCAAGCTCATGGCCAAAATGAAACTTCAGCTTCGCCCGCAGTCTTTCCAGTGCCTCTTCGTCGCTCGTTCCCCGAACAGGCACATACACCTCATATTCCGTATTTTGCAGCAATTGAAACAAAATATGGATCCCGAGATACCCTGTCCCTCCAACCAGCAGAATATTTCGGTAATCAGCCCGTTCAGCAAGATTGATGCTTTCATATACCTGATTTTTCTTGCCATATTCCTTGAGACTCTCGCGCAATTTCCATACAACACCAGGTACGCCACTTTTTCCGACAGCTGCTGCTTCCTGCAGGGCGTATACGAATTGTTGTAATCTGCCTTTGGAATATTTGATGTGATCCGCCAAGCCCCGAATCGTCGGATATTGAAAAATGTCGTTAATACCCACTTCAAAATCCAGCGCCAGCCTTGAAACCACCTGAATTGCCTTGATCGAATTGCCGCCCAGTCTGAAGAAATGCTCATCAATGCCGATCAGTTTCATACCGAGAATATCCTGCCATACCTTCTGGATTTTCAGATCAATGTCATTTCTTGGGCTGCTAAATGTATCGTCGCTCCCCTGCCATTCAGGCTCAGGCAACGCCTTTCGGTCAATCTTTCCGCTCGGAGTCATCGGCATGTGTTCCAGCTGCATAAAGCTGGACGGCACCATGTAATCAGGCAGCTCCTGCAACAGCTGTTCCCGCAGTTCTTCCGCTTCCGGTTCGCCTTCTGCTGTAATATACGCTGCCAGATACTTTTCCTTCTGCTTGTCCTCTCTGGCGATTACCGCCACCTCCTGGACAAGCGGATGCTTTTGCAGCTGCGCTTCGATTTCCCCCAGCTCAATGCGGAACCCTCGAATTTTCACCTGATCGTCGATTCTTCCCAAAAATTCGATATTCCCGTCCGGCAGCCAGCGCACCAGATCGCCCGTGCGGTACAGCTTCTCCCCAGCTTCATAGGGATTCACCACAAATTTCTCCGCCGTCAGCTCCGGTCGGTGCAGATACCCCCGGGCCAATCCATCTCCCGCAACGCACATTTCCCCGGCTGCTCCAAGCGGCAGCAGCTTTTGATGTTCATCCATAATGTAAATTCGGGTATTGGCAATGGGTTTGCCAATCGGTACCGATGAGTACCCCATATCCTCTTCCCGGTACGTCCACGCCGTTGCTATGACGCTCGATTCGCTTGGACCATAGGCGTTCATATACTCCACGCTGTCCTTCCAGCGTGTCACCAGTTCTTTCGTGATCGCCGATCCACCCGTCACCAGTTTTTTCAGTGCCGGCAGCTTCTCCGGTTCTATTCCCGCCAAATAGGTAGGCGGTAGCAGCGCAATCGTAATCTGGTTTTCGTTGACAAAGCGCGCAAACTCATTCAGGTTATTAATAATATCTCGCGAAACCAGATAAAGCGTTCCGCCTCCCAGTAAAATCGTGAACATTTCCCAGACCGAAGCGTCAAACGAACTGCTGGCAAACTGCAGCATCCGATCCGATCCGTTCACGCCCCATTGTTCCTGGAAGAAATGCCAGAGGTTGATGATTCCCCGGTGTTCTACCATGACCCCTTTGGGCTTCCCAGTGGAACCTGAGGTATAGATAATATAGGCCAAATCCTCCGGCTTGTTAGCAGGTTGCAGATTGGCATGGCCATCCAGTTCCAAATGCTTTAAGTCTTCGCCATCCACATCCATGATCGGGCCGTGATAAGTGAGCTTGTCCCGAAGATGCTTTTGCGTCAGCAGCATGGACGCGCCGCTGTCCTCCAGCATGTAGTGAATCCGTTCCTCCGGATAGTTCGGATCGATCGGCAGGTAGGCTCCGCCCGCTTTGAGCGTTCCCAGGATGCCGATGACCATTTCCATGGAACGCTCCGTCATGATGGCAACGATATCGTCCGCCTTCACTCCGCGCGCTCTCAAGACCTTGGCCAGCCGATTCGCCTGCTCGTTCAGTTCCCGGTAGGTCAGTGTTTGCTCTCCCCAGACTAAAGCCGGATGATCTGCTCTTTGCTCCGCTCGTTCCTCAAACAAAGCGTTAATCGTTTGATCCTTCGGATACTCCGCCTCTGTGCGATTGAAATCGTGAAGCAGCAGGCTACCCTCTTCCTCCGGTACGATTTCGATATCTTCGATCCGCATCTTTGGACAACGGACGATTTCACGGATGATCATTTGGATCTGCCCGGCTACCCGCTCTATAAAGTTTCTGTCATAGGCCAAGCTATTGTAGCGGAATTTGATCTGCAAATCATGTTCAGGCATAACAATGAAATTAAAATCAAAACTCGTCTGTTCGGAGACCTTTGCGGACAGAACCCTCAAATCCGGTCCGTAGTCGCCCTGTCCTTTGACGGCTTCCTCCATCGGGTAATTTTCAAAGGCCAGCAGGTTTTGCACCAATCCGCTTCCATGAGCGGTCCGCGACTGAATTTCCGCCAGCGGATAATAGTGATGCTGCTCAGATAGCCATGCCTCCCGCTGGAGTTTGGCAACCAGGGCAGAGAAGCTTTCTTCCTTTTCTGCCCGGACTCTGACAGGAATCGTATTGATAAATAACCCTACCATCCGTTCAACGCCTTGGATTTCCGCCGGTCTTCCCGAGACAACCGTCCCGAACACCACATCCCGGGTATTGTTGTAGCGTTGCAGCAAAATCCCCCATACGGCCTGAATCACCGTACTTAACGTAGCGCCGCTTTCTCTTGCAATCCCCTCTAAACTTTCCTTCATGTCCCTATTTATCGTAAAATCGTATTCCTCCTGAATGTATCCCGAACTAGCCTTACTATTTTTGGTTTTGGGCAGCAGCGCCGGCTGTTCGTACTCCGTAAGATAATTCTCCCAGTAAGCCGCCGTCTCCCGATCATCCCTTTGTTCTAGCCACTGGATATATTGACGATATGGATGCACCGTACCTAATTGCGGTATGCTTCCTTGATGAAGCGCACTGTAAACTTCCAGTAGTTCTTTAAATACAATGCCAAGACACCATCCATCCATAATGATATGATGAAAACTCCAAATCAAACGGTAGCTGTCGGCACTCATTCTAATCAAAGCGAATCTGATTAGCGGCTCCCGGGTGAGATCAAAGCCCTTTTCTCTGTCCTTGTCCAAATAGGCTTCAAAATAGTTTTCTTTCTCTCTCTCTGTCAAGAAGGAAATATACTCGAAAAACATTTCAGCCGGTCTGTCCTTTAAAACGACCTGAAGCGGTTTTTCCACCTTTTCATAAACAAAGGCGGTCCGCAAAATATCGTGCCTTTGAATTACCTGCTGGAAAGCTCGCTCAAGCAAACTTCTATCGATCTCACCCTGCAGACTGATCACGGCCTGCTCAAAATACGCATGTGAGTTTTGCTCTCTGAGGAAGTGGTATAGCATTCCCGACTGCATAGGGGTCAGTGTATAAATATCCGTGATATTGGACCTGGAATCCCCCATCGCGCGGTATACCTCTTCTACCTCCTCCATCATAATGTGTCTGGAACTCACATCACTGGCTGTCAGTTCCGTATATTCCCGTGATGCGCAATGCTCAATAATTTGCTCCAGATTGCGCTTAAAGCTTTCCCCTACTCTGATCAGCGTGGCCTTTTCATATTCGTGCTTGTGATAGGCAAAACTCAGCCGTAGTTTTCCATCAGTCACTTTTCCGTTAATATCCAGGCAATAGGGTCTCTGCATGTCAGGTGAAATGGTCTCATCGGCAAGAACATCAGAGAGGGTAAATATTTCGGTATCGATATCCTGGTCAAACTGCCCCAGGTAGTTGAAGCTGATCTCAGGCCGCAATTTAAATTTTAAGATTTCTTCGTCCTGAACAATCGTTTGGTATTTTAAAATGCCATAGCCGATGCCTTTATGCGGAATACGCCGGAGGCTTTCTTTGACGGATTTCAGGCGGGAAGACACGTCTTTGACACCTGACATATCCAAAATCACAGGGTATTGGGCGGTAAACCAGCCAACGGTTCTGCTGATATCCACATCCTGAATGATTTCTTCGCGTCCATGCCCCTCCAGGTTAACAAGTACCTTGTCTTCTCCTGTCCATTCTCGAATCGCCTCTCCCAGTGCCATCAAAAGAACATCGTTGATTTCCGTATTGTAAGCCTTATTCACTTCTCTCAGCAGCTTGGCGGTTTGGACTTCATCCAGTTCGATTTCGATATGGTCGCTATCCATATATTTTCTGCTATGAACGGAATGATCCTTGGGAATAGGCTTGATTTCATTCTGCTCCAGCTCACGCCAATATGTGATTTCTTGCAGAAGCTCCCCGCTGCCGGCATACGTATAAAGTTGTTCAGACCATGTGCGGAAAGAGTCCGTTTTCCCTCTGAATGTGATTTTTTCTCCCTTTTCCGCCTGCCGGTATCCCGTAGAAAGATCCTCAAAAAGAATCCGCCAAGAAATCCCGTCGACCACCAGGTGGTGAATACTTACGCACAGATAGTCACCGTCCCCCGTTTTGAACAAGCCTGCATGCATCAGAGGTCCACGCTCTAAATCCATGCCTGACTGAAGCCGGATGGCTTCCTCCTTTACCGCATTGGCATTTATATCATCCTTTGTAAAATCCTTTACCTCCAGTGAATATAGCTCGCCTTCCATGTCCCGGTTGAACAAAGCAACCTGTCCCGCCTTCTCGCGCACTACAATACGCAGCGCATCATGGTGCTCCACCAAGCGGTCGAACACTTTTCTTAACCTCTTTTCGTCAAAACCCTGTTTCCGATGTAACAGAACTGACTGGTTGAAGTGATGTTTTGCTGCAAAAGGCTGCTCGAAAAACCAGCTTTGGATAGGCGTGAGCATCATTTCCCCTGTTACCATTCCTTGAAAAGCAGTATGCTCGACAGATTGTACATAAGCACTCAATTGCTCAATTACAGGATGGTCAAAAAGATCCTTCAACTGCAACTTTAGCTTGTAATCATGAAGCTTGGACACGATCTGGATGGCTTTAATGGAATCTCCCCCCAGATTGAGAAAGTGATCCTTAATGCCGACCCGTTCGACTTTCAGGACTTTTCCCCATATTTCAGCCAATATCTTCTCTATCTTGTTTCTCGGTGCCTCATATTCCTCCACTGCACTCACACTCAGATCGGGCTCAGGCAACGCCTTTCGGTCAATCTTTCCGCTCGGAGTCATCGGAATGCGATCCAGCTGCATAAAGCTGGACGGCACCATGTAATCAGGCAGCTCCTGCAACAGCTGTTCCCGCAGCTCTTCCGCTCCCGGTTCACCCTCTGCTGTAAAATACGCTGCCAGATACTTTTCCTTCTGCTTGTCCTCTCTGGCGATTACCGCCACCTCCTGGACAAGCGGATGCTTTTGCAGCTGCGCTTCGATTTCCCCCAGCTCAATGCGGAACCCTCGAATTTTCACCTGATCGTCGATTCTTCCCAAAAATTCGATATTCCCGTCCGGCAGCCAGCGCACCAGATCGCCCGTGCGGTACAGCTTCTCCCCAGCTTCATAGGGATTCACCACAAATTTCTCCGCCGTCAGCTCCGGTCGGTGCAGATACCCCCGGGCCAATCCATCTCCCGCAACGCACATTTCCCCGGCTGCTCCAAGCGGCAGCAGCTTTTGTTGTTGATCCATAATATAAATCCGGGTATTGGCAATGGGTTTGCCAATCGGTACCGATGAGTACCCCATATCCTCTTCCCGGTACGTCCACGCCGTTGCTATGACGCTCGATTCGCTTGGACCATAGGCATTCATATACTCCACGCTGTCCTTCCACCGCGTCACTAGTTCTTTGGTGATCGCTGATCCACCTGTCACCAGTTTTTTCAGTGCCGGCAGCTTGTCGGGTTCTATCCCCGCCAGATAGGTAGGCGGTAGCAATGCAATCGTAATTTGGTTTTCGTTGACAAAGCGCGCAAACTCATTCAGGTTATTAATAATATCTCGCGAAACCAGATAAAGCGTTCCGCCTCCCAGTAAAATCGTGAACATTTCCCAGACCGAAGCGTCAAACGAACTGCTGGCAAACTGCAGCATCCGATCCGATCCGTTCACGCCCCATTGTTCCTGGAAGAAACGCCAGAGGTTGATGATTCCCCGGTGTTCTACCATGACCCCTTTGGGCTTCCCAGTGGAGCCTGAGGTATAGATGATATAGGCCAAATCCTCCGGCTTGTTAACAGGTTGCAGATTGGCATGGCCATCCAGTTCCAAATGCTTCAACTCTTCGCCATCCACATCCATGATCGGGCCGTGATAAGTAAGCTTGTCCCGAAGATGCTTTTGCGTCAGCAGCATGGACGCGCCGCTGTCCTCCAGCATGTAGTGAATCCGTTCCTCCGGATAGTTCGGATCGATCGGCAGGTAGGCTCCGCCCGCTTTGAGCGTGCCCAGGATGCCGATGACCATTTCCATGGAACGCTCCATCATGATGGCAACGATATCGTCCGGCTTCACTCCACGCTCTCTCAAGACGATGGCCAGCCGATTCGCCTGCTCGTTCAGTTCCCGGTAGGTCAGTGTTTGCTCTCCCCAGACTAAAGCCGGATGATCTGCTCTTTGCTCCGCTCGTTCCTCAAACAGTCCATGGATCGTTTGATCCTTCGGATACTCCGCCTCCGTGCGATTGAAATCGCGAAGCAGCAGGCTGCCCTCTTCCTCCGGCACGATTTCGATTTGTGAAATAGGAGTTTCACTTTGTTCCATGGCTTGAGCAAATAAATATTCAAAGTGGGAAACGACATTCTCAATAGGGATGAATCTTTCAAAAGCCTGTATCTGATAGTCAAAATTAACGGCTACATCCGTTTTACCTTCTTGTCCCCATATAAAGAGATTAAGTGCATTCCTTTCATGATGATGCGGCATGCTTACAATCTGGGTTGCTGTACCGATCAATGATTCTCTGTTTTCCTGTTCTTCGAAAGAAAGCGATATATCAAACAGTTTTCCTTTCTCATGGCTATTCTCGTAAACTGCCCGGTAAATTTCACCGAAGGACATTTTCTGATGTCGGTAGCATTGCATAAGCTCACGTTTGATGCGCTTTATCAGCTCTTTAAAGCTTAGATCTTCTTCAGGGCTGATCCGCAGCGGCAGCACGTTGGCGAAATGTCCCATCGTTTGCTTATATCTCGCTTTGCCCCGGTTAAAAACCGGGACGCCGATCACCATCTCGTTCCGATTACAAACCCTGCTGAAATAAAGGAACAGTATGCCTAAAAAGTAATGGAACGACGAACACCCTTCCTCTTTGCAAAATTCAATCATTCGATTGTATAAGGTCTTGTTTATCGTTAAGGTTTGCCGATCACTCCAAGCGGAATCACCATCATCGAAGTTCACTCCTCTGCTCAATAGAGGCTCGGGAATGGTTTGGTATTTGTTCTTCCAGAACTCCCTGTCTTTTAAAAAGGCCGGAGAATTCAGATAATCCTGATTATCGGAGATAAAATCAGCATAGGAATAGACAGTTCTGTTCATTTCGTCAATTCCTTGCGCGAGTTTATTGTAATTGTCAAAGAGCTGATTGATTAAGAGAGCAAATCCCCATCCATCGATCACCAAATGATGAACTTTGAGTAAAATAAAATAGGTATTCAGGGTGCCTTGCAATAAATCAAATTGAAAATAAAAGCTATCAGATTGAAAAGGCTTTAAAAACTCCTTTTTCATCCAGTCGATGCAAAAAGAATTTGCATTTTCCTTCATCGAGAAATTATATAGCGGAACTTCATATTCAACTTCCGGCAGGAATGTTAAATAAGGTTCTCCCTTTTTATCGATAAAACGGGCACTAAGAGAATCATTCTGGCTGATTAGTAACTGCAAGCACTCCTTCATGATAGCCGTATCCAGGTTTCCTTTGATCTCAACATACCCACCAATATTGTAAATAGGTTTTTCAGGGTACATGCACTGTTCGAACCATATGTCTTTCTGATAGGAGCTTAACGGATACTCCTTAATAGTTATCATGCTCGTTTTCATAAAATTTCCTCCTGTTGTTAAGCATTTCATGCGTTCTACTCCATATGCCCAAACGACTTTCCATCACAAATAAAAGAAGCCTGTCCCCATATAAAAAACACAGGAACAGGCAGCAGAATTCACCTAGTTTCCTTTGGGAACCTGGCAATCATGGCTGTTGAATCCAGCTTTAGACCCATGGCTTTGTGTCCACCACTTTCGAGGTGTTTACGATTAACGGGAAATAAGTAAGTATATTTTTTGCATCTTTTGAACATCAGGTTGTACCGAAAACAGCAAGTATATCTACTGCTGTATCCACGCCTTCAGGTCCCCCTCCGGCGCCACAATGCGGTAAGCTTTGTTATCAGCTCGTTTTTTTTTCGAACCTTTTACCTTGGATTATATTTACAATAACCTGCAATTATATTTACAATACGTTGTTAGCAGCTGCGTGAAATACTTCATCCCCACCCCCCACATTCCAAGATGCCCACCTGGACAACTTTAGCGGTTTAGCTTTTGAATGATGAATTGTGAGCCATTTAGTATATTATTTTAATATGGAATATATATGAAATAAATTTAATCAATTGTACAATAATAAAAATATCTCATTTTGTCAATTAGTTCTAAGTTTTTAATATGTGTGTAAAGGAGCAATTATCGATTATATAACCACAAGATATAGTCGAAATCTTTGGTAAACAACAATATATAGTGCCATTTCACAATGGCTAATAAATTGTATATTCGCTCATAATAATTACTTTATTTTAAAAGATTATATATTTTCTTTTACAATTTATCATTGATGTGATATCCTTTAATCTTTTATCAGATTACGACAAAAATGATATTCCAAAGCTTCTCTCGCATTCGATGTTTTGCCAAAATTGGCGACGTGAGGTGTATAGGGAGTGGAGCAATTGGTGGGCATCTTCGGAAGAGTAATGTTTTAACCACGATTACTTCGATCTCAGCACTTGGTTGGAAACGTGGCTGATTATCTCAATCTCTCCTGCTGTCAAGGTAAACTGCATCGCCCTCACATTTTCCTGGGCATGATGTATTTTTGAAGCCCCAGGTATCGCAAATACGTTCTCTCCATGGGCGTTAATCAGCCAATTCAAGGCAATCTGCGTTGGCGTCACATTATATTGCTGGGCCAACTGTTCTAGCGTTTCAATCAGTGGCTTCGATCTCTGCAGCCCCGAATCCCGGAATGCCGCCGTCCACTTGCGCGGACCCTTTATTGACTTGACCAAATTCGGATTTTTATGGAATTTTCCGCTTAAGATCCCCTGCATTAACGGGGAGTAGGCAATGATCGCCACACCGAGCTCTTTGGCCGTGTCCAGAATTCCGTTTTGTTCGATTCTCCGGTCAAGAAGGCTGTATTTCACTTGATTCGAAACCAGGCGTAGGCCGTGCTCACGCAACACACGATCGGCTTCACGTATTTGTTGCGCGGAAAAGTTGCTTACACCCACATATTTAATCTTACCTTGCTCGACCAGTTTAGCCATCGCATTCATCGTCGCGCCGACCGAAGAAAAGGAGTAAGGCGAATGCACCTGATAAAGGTGAATCGTCCGTTGAGCCAAATGGTGAATACGTTCATCAATCGTTGCTGTGATGCTGCCTGCAGTGCGAAAGGCCGGCCACCATTTCGTAGCGATATTTGCCTCTTCCGCGAGCGGCCCTCCAATCTCATTTAACGTGCCAGCCAGCAGCTGCTCAGACTGTCCGCCACCGTATGCTTCAGCAGTATCAAACCAATTAATCCCACCTTCTAAACTAGTCTGAACAATTTGCCGTATATCCTCCCGACGCAGCGCCGGCCAGAATTTCCCGACCATCCCTTTTCCGTTGCTGAACTGCCAGCAGCCAAGCCCAAGCGGTGACAGCTTTAAGTCCGAGTTGCCCAGTTTGCGTAATTGCGTTGAGTCTGTCACATTTACCATTTTCGTTTCCACGATTCTTCCACCATCTCCTGTAAAGAAATTTTCATGTCAAACGATCGCGTTCCGCAACGCATAGAGTGTTTATAAATTAACTGGAAAAATTTGTTTTGCATAAACTTCTCTTTATTTTATCGGTCGGAAGCTTACAAATGTTTAATCTAATGTTAATTATTCGATTTTTGTGGGTATTTTTAGAATTCGTAATCTTGCTAAAACTTAATTGGGCACAACAGTGGGCATAAAAAAAGATGACTCCTGATGAAATTCAGAAGTCATCTGACGACGACTAAAAAAAGTTATTATTATAATTTTATATAAATTATAGCTATGAAATGTATCAAATTTCCTCACGAACACTAAGTTGGCCTGTACCCGGTTCATTCAGCACAATTCGCGCTTTGACGGTCGATCCATCTTTACGCTTAAAAGACAACAACTGCGTCTGTCCCTTCGTCAACAGAGACTTGAGCATGGTTTCCGTAATCTGCTTGCCAGCATATTCCTTCCAGACAACAAAGCCGCAGCCCTGCTTGTAGTGGCTGCACCCGTACCCCTTGCGGCCTTCAATAATGCTTCCACCGCAATTAGAGCGTGGGCAGTTGCCCAGAGCTTCCCGTCGGCTCGCTGAAGCGCCTGACGGCACGCTGGAGGAGCCGCGCGCTGATCCTGCGGCTGAAGAAGCTGCCGCGTCCGAGGCACGCTCCAGCGTTGCGCTTCCAGCGCTGCTACCGCGCCCTGCTGGAACGCGCGTCCCTTTGGCAGCGGTGCGTCCACTCGCGCCTGCACCGCTAGTGCTTCCCTTGCCACCCGCACGCTTGCCCCTCGCTTCCTCGCCAAAAGCATTGGCCGGAGCCGGTGGCTGCTGCCTCACCTTGTCAATGATGGACAACGTAAATCTTTTAACATTGTCCATAAACTTCTCCTGGGCTGCCTCCCCCTTGGAAATTTGATGCAGACGGCGTTCCCATTGTCCCGTCATCTCCGGAGAAGCCAACAAATCGACGCCTGCATGACGGATCAGCTCAATGGCCATTTTCCCCTTATCCGTAATGAGAATCTTTTTACCCTTCATTTCAATGTAGCCGACATTCTTCAACCGTTCAATGGTGGCCGCACGTGTCGCAGGCGTACCTAATCCAGCATCCTTCATGACCTCGCGTAATTCCTCATTCTCCATCTGCTTGCCCGCGCTTTCCATCGCTTTCAGCAATGTGCCCTCTGTGTAGCTTTTAGGCGGCTGAGTCGCCTTTTCTTTCATTTCGGCACGAATACAATCCACCTGACGACCTGCGTCGATTTCAAACTTCTTGTCCGTCCACTCATCCGTCTCCTCTTCTTCCTCTTTCTTGGCTGCTTTGCTCTTTTTACCTTTATCCTGGTCAGCCTTGCTCAAAACCACTTTCCATCCTAAGGAAAGAAGCTCCTTGATACTTGTTTTAAATAGATGCTTGTCCACCTGTGTCATCACGGTATGCATTTTATATTCAGCGGGAGGGAAAAAATGGGACAAAAACCTGCGAATAATCAGATCATATATATTTTGCTCCTCCTTGCTAAGCGTTCCCGGTCTTTTTAACGTTGGCAAAATAGCATGGTGATCCTCAACACGAGACGGATTGCAGACCGATTTATTCTGTTTATGGACCAAATTAGGGTTTGCTTGTTGTACCAGCTCAGCATAAGGGCCTGTGCCCAACATACGCAGCGCCTTGTGCATCCCGTCTATATTTTGTTCTGTTACATAATTGGAGTTGGTACGCGGATAAGAAATAACTTTATGCCGCTCATAAAGAGCCTGTGCCACATCCAATGTCTTTTTGGCCGAATAACCGTACTTGGCATTTGCCTCGCGTTGCAGCAGCGTCAAGTCGTACAGTTTAAAAGGATACTCCTTCGTCTGCTTCGTATCATATTTGGTAATGCTACCCGCTTTGCCGCGAACCGCTGCAGCGATCTCCTCAGCTTCTTCGGGTTTGGTCAGTCGATCCCCCTGCCATGTACCTTTGTACTTGATTTGATCTTGCTTAAACTCAGCCCATACATCATAAAAGGTTTGAGACTGAAATGCTTCAATTTCCTTCTCCCGATCATGGATCAATGCCAGCACAGGCGTTTGCACCCGCCCTACCGACAGCAGCGTGTTATGTCGTGTTGTGAAAGCTCTGGAGGCGTTCATACCGATCAGCCAGTCCGCTTCACTTCGTGCCCGCGCAGCCTGAGTCAGAAATTCAAACTCTGAAGCATCTCGCAGCCGTTCAAAACCTGTCGCAATACTTTCTGCTGTCAAATCTGAGATCCATAGCCGCTTGACTGGCTGACGCAGCTTCAGCTGCTGTTGAATCAACGCAAAAATATACTGCCCTTCCCGCCCGGCATCACATGCATTGACAATGGCATTGCAGCGTTTGGCCAGCTCACCAATCATTTTCAGCTGATCCTTTGTTTTGGGATTCGGTACAATTTTGAACTGCTCAGGGATAATGGGCAGGTCCTGAATATTCCATCGTTTGTACTTGGCATCGTATGCATCCGGCTCAGCCAGGCCCAGCAAATGACCGATTGCCCAGGTTACAATGTATTTCTCCCCTTCCAAATAAGTGCGGTTATTTTTAGCACGCGGCTCCATAACAGCAGCAATCGTCCGCCCCATATCCGGTTTTTCAGCAATAATCAACGTTTTCATTCATATTCCATTCCTTCCTGACGGCCTTCTGTTTTCCTTCTACGAATCATACATATAGATGTACAGGAAACACAGGTAGCATGGCCTCATGCAAAAGGAGCTTTCTCCCGGGCGAAAGCTCCTTTGTAAATTCATTTAGTCTAACGCTTCAACAATATACGTGTATTATACCATAGATATCATTGTTCTCTCAGGCTATGATTTTGTGAAGCTTGAAAAGGATATGTAAAAAACCTCCTAAAAGTTGCACAATAAGACGGCATGAGTCATATTCAAGTTAATTTATCTAACATAAAAATTAAATGTTTTCTTTTTATCGTAAAATAATTTCATAATTCAATAAAAAAGCTACACTTTTCTTCGGATTTTATGTTATGATCACTGTAGATAATAAATAAACATTCAGATTATTTAATTTATGCGTCAACTTTAATCACATTATAATGACAGCACAATAGCAGAATAGTAACAACTCTTTACATACCATGAAATCACATTCGACTCAGAAAAATTTCGTAAACTTAAATCACATATTATTCTCTTTTGTGTCCTGCTATCCACTAGCCTGTAAACACAACAAAGCCCCATCCGAAGATGGAGCTTTGACTCGATCCGTAATGATAAAGCTAGGTTTACACCAAAACGGTAGCACCCATGAGGTATTTATCAACCTCGCGCGCGGCTTCCCGACCTTCATTGATAGCCCACACGACAAGACTTTGTCCGCGGCGCATATCACCCGCAGCAAAAACCTTTTCCACATTCGTAACATACTTCCCATAGCGTGCTTTAACATTGGAGCGACGGTCCGTTTCCAAACCGATTTCCTCTACGATCGTTTGTTCAGGTCCATCAAATCCAATCGCAATAAGTGCAATCTGTGCCGGGAATATGCGCTCTGTACCCGGAATCGGCTGATAGATTTTACGCCCTGTTTCATCAACAATACGTTGAATTTGGATAGTATGCAGCTCTTTCAAATTCCCGTTCTCGTCACCTACAAATTTAGTCGTCATGATGGAGAACTCACGCGGATCTTCCCCGAACAACGCCTTTGCTTCCTCCTGTGCATAATCAAGAGAGTACACATTTGGAAATTGTGGCCAAGGGTTGGCAATCGGGTCACGTTCCAAAGGAGCTTTAGCATGCGTACCAAATTGAGTGACGCTCCGACATCCATGACGCAGAGAGGTAGCTACACAATCCGAACCCGTATCACCGCCGCCGATTACAATAACATCCTTATCTTTGGAGGACAAATAGTTTCCATCTTCAAGATTGGAATCCAGATAGCTCTTGATGGTGCCATTCAAATAATCCATCGCATAATGAACACCATTCAAATCGCTGCCTTCAATGTTGAATTCTCTCGGCTTCGTAGATCCACCGCATAGTACAACTGCATCATACTCAGCTATTAACTGCTCAGTAGGGATATCCTTGCCGATTTCCGTATTAGTGATGAATTGGATACCTTCAGCCTCCAGCAAATCTACACGGCGCTGTACAACTTTCTTATCCAGCTTCATGGAAGGGATTCCGTACATCAGCAATCCACCCACACGATCCGCACGCTCATACACAGTCACGCTGTGCCCTGCTTTATTAAGCTGAGCAGCAGCAGCCAATCCTGCCGGACCCGAGCCGACAATAGCCACTCGTTTGCCTGTACGCTTTTCTGGCGGATTAGGGACAACCCAGCCTTCCTCAAAACCTTTTTCGATTATAGCTTCCTCAATTGTCTTAATGGTAACAGACTGTCCGATCAGACCGACTGTACAGGAGCCTTCGCATGGCGCAGGACAGACACGGCCTGTAAATTCCGGGAAATTATTCGTTTTGTGCAGCCGATCTAGCGCTTCCTTCCATAAACCACGATATACGAGATTGTTCCATTCCGGAATAAGATTATGAACCGGGCAGCCTAAAGTTGCTCCCATCATATCCATCCCTGTATGACAATAAGGAGTTCCGCAGTCCATACAACGTGCCCCTTGGGTACGCAGCTCTTCTTCAGACATATGCTTATGGAATTCTTCCCAATCCTTAATACGCTCTGCCGGGTCCCGGTCTGTAGGAAGCTGTCGTGTGTATTCCATAAATCCAGTTGGTGTAGACATGTTACGTTCCCCCATCTCTTCGCTTATGAACCCCGTCCATCCATTCAGAATTTGAGTCAAATTCGAATTTGTCTGTTTGTATCATGAAAGGGTCTGTTCTCGTTGAATTTGATTTATTGTATCACAATACAGCGCAAAAGTAATGAAAACTTATGCAACTTTCTGCATCAACAGCCAAAAGGATTTTTTATATGGTTCATTAATTTTTCAAATCGGTGAGGTCAAATGGTTCCCATTCTTATTTTGTTCTCTCATAAACAACAAAACGGTAGTTGTACGGGTTTCTTTCATCCTTAATACCAGGAATCTCACTGACTATATGCCAGCCATTCCAATCCAGCTCAGGAAAAGTGGTGTCCCCTTCAAAAATCTCCTCAATTCGGGTCACGATCAGTCGACCGGCATGTGGCCAAAACAGTGAATAAATCTCCGCTCCTCCGATGACCATCAGTTCCTGTTCTGTAGCCAATTGGAGTCCCTCTTCGAGAGAATGAACCACTTCCGCCCCTTCTGCCCGGTAGTTCTGATCTCGGGTCAAAACCACGTTTCGTCGGTTTGGCAGGCTTTTTCCTCCAAAGGACTCCCACGTCTTGCGCCCCATCAATACAGTCTTGCCCATCGTTTGCTCCTTGAAAAAGGCCATGTCTCTTGGGAGACGCCAAGGGAGCTGGTTATCACGGCCGATCACACCATTTTGTGCCATAGCCCATATCATCGAAATACTTATGCTGTCCACCTCCTTTACTTTCAAATCCCCTCTAATCAGATGGCGACAGGCGCCTTGATCCTTGGGTGGTATTCGTAATTCTCAAAAACAAAATCCTCGTAAGTATAATCAAAAATGGAATCCGGTTTGCGCATAATTTTCAACTGAGGCAGCGGATAAGGCTCACGTTCCAGTTGGGTATGCACTTGTTGCATATGATTTGAATAAATATGCACATCACCGCCTGACCAAATAAATTCTCCCGGCTCCAAGTTGCATTGCTGTGCAACCATATGCGTTAACAATGCATAACTTGCGATGTTGAACGGCAGCCCAAGAAAGGTATCTACTGAACGCATGGTCAGCATGCAGGAAAGCTTGCCTCCAGCTACGTAGAACTGAAATACAAAATGACATGGCGGCAGCTTCATCGATTCGATTTGAGCCACATTCCAGGCACTGACGATATGCCGGCGTGAATCTGGATTGTTTTTAATCGACTCAATGACATTGGCAATCTGGTCGATATGTTGCCCGTCTGTCGTTTCCCACGAGCGCCATTGCGATCCGTATACGGGGCCCAGATTGCCCTGCTCATCCGCCCATTCATCCCAAATGGTAACTCCGTTTTCCTTGAGATAAGAAATATTGGTATCCCCACGCAAAAACCACAACAGCTCGTGGATAACCGATTTTAAATGTACTCTTTTGGTGGTTACCAGGGGAAAGCCCTTGGCCAGATCAAAGCGAAGCTGTCTTCCGAAAACAGATAGTGTTCCCGTCCCTGTGCGGTCCTCTTTTTTTACTCCATTCTCTAATATATCCTCCAGCAATTCCAAATAGTTGCGCACTTCTTTTCTCTCCTTTAAACATGAATTAAGATCTAGCAGCCCTAGAATCTAATCTTGAAAAAATTCGCTCTACACCACAGCTATATTTAGTTTATCATGTACGATACTTCATTGACCATGTACTGTTTGAATTTTCATGGTAGTTCTGAAAATTCCTAAAACATGGAAAAAAGAGGCGAAGAACGCAGATATTGCGCTCCTTGCCTCTCTTGAAGATATATGAAAATCAAAAACGAGATGATGAAATGGAATTAGCGACGTGGTGCCAATGCGTGGATCGGATGACCCAGCACGACTTCAGCTGCCTCCATAACGATTTCGCCCAATGTAGGGTGAGCGTGAATAGTCAGGGAGATGTCTTCGAGTGTAGCACCCATTTCAATCGCCAGACCCAACTCAGCAATCAGGTTGGAAGCTTCCAGACCTACGATTTGCGTACCCAGTACCAGACCGGTATCTGCGTCAGCTACGATTTTCACAAAGCCTTCAGCAGCGTTCAGGGAAACGGCACGGCCGTTTGCTCCATAAGAGAACTTGCCAACTTTGACATTGTGGCCTTTTTCTTTGGCTTGTGCCTCTGTGTAGCCTACGCTGGAGCATTCTGGATCTGTGAAAACGACAGCCGGCATACATTTGTAGTCTACTACGGACGGCTCGCCTGCGATCGCTTCAGCAGCCACTTTACCTTCATAAGAAGCTTTGTGAGCCAGAGCAAGACCAGCAACGATATCGCCGATGGCAAAGATATGAGGAATGCTGGTGCGTCCTTGATGGTCAACTTTCACCATTCCGCGCTCATCCAGTTCTACACCGATCAGATCCAGACCCAGTTCGCCGTCTGTGTTTGGACGACGTCCAACGGTTACAAGCAGGTAATCAGCAGTTACTTCTTTGCTTTCGCCGTTAACGGAGAATTTCACGGTTACGTCTTTATCTGTTTGTTCCGCACTTTCCGCTTTAGCACCAGTGAAAATTTCAATGCCTGTTTTCTTCATGCTCTTAGCAACGATGGAAGTCATATCTTTGTCAAAGCCAGGAAGAACAGTATCCATACCTTCAATGATGGTAACTTTGGAACCGAATTTGGAGTACATTTGTCCAAGCTCTGCACCAATGTATCCGCCGCCGATCACGATCAGGCTTTTCGGAATTTCAGGCAGGTTCAATGCTTCAGTAGAAGACAGAATGCGTCCGCCAAATGGGAATGGCTTCAGTTCAATTGGACGGGAACCTGTTGCGATAATGGCATTTTTAAAACGGTAGCGTGGTGATTCATGTTCATTGAATACACGTGCTTCGTTTTCGTTGATGAACATGCACTCACCATTGAAAACTTCAACTTTGTTGCCTTTGAGCAAGCCGCTTACGCCGCCTGTCATTTTTTTAACAACACCGTTTTTGAATTCTTGTGTTTTAGCGAAGTCTACTTTTACATTCTCAGCCGTAATACCGAAAGACTCGCCATGTTTAGCTGCTTCGTATTGGTGAGCTGCAGAGATCAAAGCTTTGGATGGAATACATCCACGGTTCAGACAGACACCGCCCAGCTCAGATTTGTCAACGATCAATACGCTTTGTCCCAATTGTGCGGCACGGATGGCAGCTACATAGCCGCCAGGACCCGCACCGATAACCAATGTGTCAATATCCAGAGAAGCGTCTCCTACTACCATTGATTACACCTCCATAACAAGCAACTCAGGGTTAGCGAGCAGCTGTTTGATATAGTTCATGAAGTTTTGAGCAGTTGCACCGTCAATAATACGATGGTCAAAGCTGAGAGAAAGAGCCATTACTGGAGCAGCAACAATTTCACCGTTTTTCACAACTGCTTTTTCGCTGATACGACCAGTTCCCAAAATCGCAACTTCAGGGAAGTTGATGATTGGCGTAAAGAACATACCGCCTGCAGAACCGATGTTAGTGATGGAAATTGTGCTTCCTCTCATTTCGTTGGCAGCCAATTTCCCATCACGACCGCGTACAGCCAGATCACGAATGGAATCAGCGATCATCCAGATACTCTTACGATCAGCATCTTTGATAACAGGAACGATCAAGCCGTTGTCTGTATCTGTAGCGATACCGATGTTGTAGTATTTTTTGTAGACGATTTCGTTCGCTTCTTCGTCGATCGAGGCATTCAGAGCCGGGAATTGACGGGAAGCAGCAACCAGAGCTTTAACGATGAATGGCAGGTATGTTACTTTTGTGCCTTTCTTCTCAGCAATTGGTTTCATACGAGTACGGAAAGCAACCAGTTCGGTTACATCCACTTCGTCCATAATCGTAACGTGTGGAGCCGTGTAAGCCGATTTAACCATGGCATTGGAAATAGCTTTGCGGATACCTTTAAATGGTACACGCTCTTCCTCAGCACGCGGATCTGCTGCTGGTGCGGATGGCGCTGCAGCTTTCGCTTCTTTTTTAGCTGGCTCTTGTGCTTTTGCAGCTTCTTTCACTGCCGGTGCAGCCGCTTGGCCTCCACCATTTTTGAAAGCTTCTACATCTTCTTTAGTGATTTTACCATTTTTGCCGGAGCCACTCACTTGAGCGATGTTTACACCTTGCTCACGAGCAAATTTGCGCACACTAGGTGTAGCCAACACATCTTTGTTCGATGCAGCTGGAGTTGCAGCCGGTTTTGTGGCAGTTCCACCTTGTGTAGCATTCTGTTCTTGCTTAGCAGCAACTGGTGCATCTTCTTGTTCAGGAAGCTCACCCTCTGCAGCAATAACTGCCACGACTTGACCTACCTTGAAGATGTCACCGTCTTTGGCGAATACTTCTTGAACTGTACCATTGACTGGGCAAGGAACTTCAACCACTGCCTTGTCGTTTTGTACTTCCATGATGATATCTTCATCCGTTACTTTATCGCCGGGCTTGATGTGCATCTTGATGATTTCGCCTTCGTGAAGACCTTCACCCAGCTCTGGGAATTTATATTCAAATCTAGCTGCGCCTGCAGCTCCTCCTTGTGCAGGTGCAGCAGCACTTGGCTCAGGGCTAGCAGCAGCTGGTGCTTCCGGTGCATCTTCTTGTTCAGGAAGTTCACCTTCTGCATCAATGACAGCTACAACTTGGCCTACGTTGAAGATGTCACCGTCTTTGGCAAATACTTCTTGAACCGTACCATTGACCGGACATGGAACTTCAACTACAGCCTTGTCGTTCTGTACTTCCATGATGATATCTTCATCAGTTACTTTATCGCCGGGCTTGATGTGCATCTTGATGATTTCGCCTTCATGAAGACCTTCACCCAGCTCCGGAAATTTATATTCAAATTTTGCCACGTTTAAAACCTCCCAAATTTACGGTGTGCTTTAATTAAAATTCCAATACTTTATTAACCGCATCAATGATACGTGTTGGCGTTGGCAACCAAGTATCTTCAATTTGAGCAAAAGGATAAACGGTATCTGGACCAGCTACACGCAGAACTGGTGCTTCCAGATGCAGAATTGCTTTTTCGTTAATTTGTGCAATCACTTCAGCAGCTACGCCGGCGCTCTTTTGCGCTTCCTGAACAACGATAGCACGATTGGTTTTTTGAATAGAAGCAACGATGGTATCAATGTCAATCGGGCTAATCGTACGCAAGTCAATGATTTCCACCTTGATGCCTTTTGTTTTTTCCAGCTCATCAGCAGCTTTAATCGAAGTGTGTACCATCATACCGTAAGTAATGATCGTCACATCGGAGCCTTCACGAACCACGTTGGCTTTGCCCAGCTCAACAACGTAATCATTCTCAGGAACTTCAGCGCGGAACGCATGGTACAAGTTCAAATGCTCCATGAAAAATACTGGATCGTTATCGCGGATAGACGCGATCATAAGACCTTTTGCATCATAAGGATTGGAAGGAACAACAACCTTGATACCAGGTGTTTGAGTCAAAAGACCTTCCAGGGAATCGGTATGCAGCTCGGCTGCCTTAACACCGCCACCAAATGGTGTACGGAATACGATTGGAGAATTATAACGTCCACCGGAACGGTAACGCATACGGGATGCCTGAATTGCCATTTGGTCGAGTGCTTCAAAAATAAAGCCTACGAACTGGATTTCAGCTACAGGGCGGAAGCCTTGGATACCCAGACCGACAGCAAGACCCCCGATTGCGGATTCCGCCAGCGGAGTATCGAATACACGCTCTTCGCCAAACTCTTTTTGCAAACCTTCCGTTGCACGGAAAACGCCGCCTACATGACCTACGTCTTCACCGAAAAGCAGGACGTTAGGGTCGCGTTTCAACTCTACGCGCAGTGCGTCACGAATAGCTTCTTTCATGTTCATTTGTGCCATTGCTTCATTTCCTCCTTAAACATTACAGATCAGTTTCAGTTCAGGTCCAATTGAAAAACAGACCGGATCGGGATACCGCCCGGTCTCTTTCGTACTCAATTATTTAAAATCAGCTTTTTGTTCTTCCAGATGCTTAGGCGTTTTTTCGAACATGCTGTCGATCAGGCCAGGAATGGTCATTTTTTCTGTTTTCTCGGCTTTTTTGATCTCTTCGTTCACTTTCGCTTTAGCTTCTTCTTTTACGCGAGCTGTATCTTCTTCAGTCCACAGACCTTTTTTCTCAAGATATTTCGCAAAGCGGGCAATTGGATCTTTTTCGTTCCATTCGCCTTCTTCTTCTTTGGTACGATATTTCGTTGCATCGTCAGAAAGGGAGTGCGGACGGAAACGGTATGTTACCGCTTCAATCAGTGTAGCACCTTCGCCATTGCGACCACGTTCTGCAGCTTCCTGAACAGCCTTGATTACTGCAAGCACGTCCATACCGTCAATTTTCACGCCTTTAATACCAGCAGCAACTGCTTTGTGAGCGATTGAAAGAGCAGCGGTTTGCTTCGCAAATGGAGTTGTGATGGCGTAACCATTATTTTGCACAAAGAAAATAACTGGCAACTTGTATACACCAGCATAGTTCAGACCTTCGTAGAAGTCACCTTCGGAAGAACCGCCGTCACCTGTATATGTAATGACGACTTGTTTTTGTTTTTTCAGTTTGTAGCCCATTGCAATACCCATAGCGTGCAGAATTTGCGCGCCGATGATGATTTGCGGCATCAATACGTTAACACCGTCCGGTATTTGACCGCCGTGTTGATGACCACGGGAATACAAGAAAGCTTGGTATAAAGGCAGGCCATGCCAAACGAGTTGCGGAATATCGCGGTAGCCTGGAGCAATAAAATCTTCTTTTTGGAGCGCAAATTCACTACCAACCATGGTTGCTTCTTGTCCGGATACCGGAGCGTAGAAGCCGAGACGTCCTTGACGGCCCAAGTTAACAGCACGGTCATCCCAAGTACGTGTAAATACCATACGATACATAATTTCTTTCAATTGATCATCTGTAAGTTTAGGCAATTTATCTTTATTGATAATTTCACCATCCGGAGAAAGCACGGACAGAGCCTCAACTTCCTCTGTGTACACTTCATAAGGAACCTTGCTCATTTTCTTCACCTCAACAAAAAAATTTGAATATCAAGTTCCGCTGTTATAGGATTATTATACACCTGTTATATTGCTGGCGTCAAAGATTTAGTTATTTTTTTTGAGTTCACCGCATTTTTGTGTATGTAACAGGATACCAATATTACTACAACAGATTAGTACATGATTGGAATTTAAATCATCTTTTAAGCATCTTTTAAGCATTTTTTAAGCATCTTTTTTAAGCATCTATTGCAATCAGGGTAATCTTAACTTATTGTGATCCCGAATGCAAAATAATACACCAAGAAAGGTGACGAAAAATGACGGATTCCCGGTATTTAAAACGAACTATCCTTAAAGACAAAGTAGAAAGCCGCCTTCTTGGCGAAACCAGAACACTCCGCATTTACTTGCCTCCCGGCTATAATGAAATATTGAGCTACCCGGTCGTATACTGTCAGGATGGAGAGGAATTTTTCAATTTTGGCCGCATTGCAACTCATGCCAACCGCCTCATCCTGGATGAAGGCGTCGAGCCCTTCATCATTGTCGGCGTCGAAGTGAACACCAAAATCAGAACCCAGGAATACGCTCCCTTTGGCGATCGTTTTAAGGCGTATACCACCTGTTTTGCAGAAGAGATTATTCCCTATGTAGAACAAAAGTATCCTATAAGAAGTGATGCATCGTCCCGCATTTTGGCAGGGGACTCACTCGGAGGCAGTGTTTCTCTGCATTTGGCCTTGTTGTATCCACAACTGTTCAACCGCATTATCAGCTTGTCTGGCGCTTACTTTGAGGCTTCGCAGGAAATCATCGCCCGTGAGAAGGATCTGTCCCGGCTGCGGGTGTGGATGATAGTCGGCCTTCAGGAGGATGCATTTAAGAGCGATACCGGCATTCATAACTTTGTAGAGCTTAATCGTCAATGCGCAGATTTGCTGCGCGAACGCAACGCCGAGGTTTCCTATCGTGAAAAGGATGGCAAACATTTGTGGGGCTTTTGGCAAAACGAGCTGCCTGACGCACTCATGTACTTTTTGGATCGCGCCTAAGTGTACTTTTTCCAAACTAAACAATCGTTGAGGATTGGGCATTGATCGACCAGATCAGATCGTCATGCTCTTTCCTCTTTTTCATAAAATGATTACGCTTTCAAAATTATATAAGGAAAAACGGCAAACATTGCCGTCTTCTGTCGTTCACATTATAGCTTTTCTTCTATGATTTTGTCCAGCAAGGCCTCGCACCCCGCATCCATTAGTCGATAGGTTTCTTCGAAATTTCCGGTGAAATACGGGTCAGGCACTTCTCTTAGCTGTTCTTTGGGAAGCAGGTCCATGAATTTTAGAATGTCAGCGTCCGCCCCACCTGCAAGCTTACGCATATTTCGTTCATTGGAATCATCCATGCACACAATATAATCAAACGCTTCAAAATCACGGGCCTCTATTTGCCGCGCCTTTAAGCCCTGCTCGCTAATCCCGTGCAGCTTGAGCTGCTTTAGCGTTCCCTTATGCGGGGGATTCCCAATATGCCAGTCGCCTGTTCCAGCCGAATCTGCCTGAATTTGCGTGCTTAGTCCCCGTTCCTGCACCTTGTGTCTTAGTACCGCTTCTCCCATAGGGGAACGGCAGATATTGCCCAGACACACAAATAAAACATTAATCATGTTGTTCTCCTTCCTATGCACGTACATTACTTTTTTCTGTTTTATTGTAGCTGTGTCCTCCAAAATTGTGCAAGCCATATTTAACACGTTATACTTAAAAGCTGATGGTACAAAATAGAGCGTATGACAGAAAGAAAGGATGTTGGATATGACGAAGAAGCGCGCCATTGTATTTTCCGGCGGTCGTCTAAGCGAAGTAGATTTACAACAAATACAACCTGAAGATTTTATTATAGGTGCGGATAAGGGTGCTCTTTTTCTGATTGAACATGGCATTACACCACATATATCTGTAGGTGATTTTGATTCGATAACACCACAGGAAAAAGAACGGGTTGAATCAGCAAGTAAACGTATGCTTGCGTGTGATCCAGTGCTAAAGGATCTGACAGATACAGAGCTTGCCCTGGAGATCGCTATAGACGAACAGGCAGATCATGTGCTAATGCTCGGCGTGACCGGCACCAGAATGGACCACACACTGGCTAATGTTCAAATATTGGTACGCGCGATGCAGCATCATATCAACTGCGCAATTATGGACGCACATAATTATATTGAGCTCACTGGGTCTACGCTGGAGATCAAGCCTATGGGTTATACATATACATCGCTGCTTCCTATGACTGCCGAAGTAACAGGGATAAATCTGGAAGGATTTATGTACCCATTGCATAATGCCACGCTCAAGATGGGACAATCACGTGCTGTCAGCAATAAGCTAACCGCTTCAAAAGGTACGATTTCCATCGAAAGCGGACTACTACTTGTTATTCAGAGCAAAGATTAGTTATGACATTATTGTAACCTTTAAAAAAGTTGTTTTAATGCTCAAAACCCTTGATTACAAGCATTTTTTCGATTTTCAGAATTCGTAAAACGCTTTTATTTTTTACAAATTGTAATTTTTAATCGTTTTTTAATAATTGCTATGCAAGCCTTGTCCCTCAAGCATTTGGGCGTGATTTTCCAACTATTAGGCGGCTCCAAAGCTGTTATACTCAACGCTGTCAGTAAGTTAGCAACTCAGCAAAATATTGCAGAAATCATTTTTTGGAGGTACTTACATCATGAACATGCATAAAATCATAAAAAAGGTAATTATCACGGGAGTCGCAGCTACGATCGGTTTTGGAACTTTTGCCATTGAGGGAACAAATATGGCACAAGCTGCCACTGCTACGACTTCGACAGGCCAAAAAATAATTAACTATGGTGAAAAATATATGGGAACTCCTTATAAGTTCGGAGCTTCTACAAGCACCACTAACTATTTTGACTGCTCATCTTTTATGAAACATATTTTCAAAAAGTACGGAGTGGATTTGCCGCGCACTTCTGTGCAGCAATCTAAAGTCGGACGTGCTGTATCCAAGTCCAATTTGAAAAAAGGGGATTTGGTCTTCTTCTCAAGTGGAAGTCGTGCTACAGGCAGCAACATTACCCACGTAGCAGTCTATATGGGCGGCGGTAAGATTCTGCACACTTACGGTGGACCTGGTGTTACCATCTCCGATCTGAACTCTGGCAACTGGAAAAGAACATACATCAAAGCACGTCGCGTGCTGTAGTATCAAACTCGTTTAAAATATGCAAGCCGGGACGAAAAGTTCCCGGCTTTTTTATATGCCGCTATGCTATTCTACTGCAGGTGGTGTTCATGGTGTTCTGAGAGAATAGCCAATGCCCCGCACCGTGCGAATCATTTTGAATTTTTGTCCCTTATCTATCTTCACTCTCAAATGCCTGATATACACATCTACTACGTTCGTATCTACGATATAATCATGTTTCCAAACGTCCTTCAGAATTTGCTGCCTGCTGCAGGCCTTATTGAGATGTATAGCCAGATGAAGCAAAAGATCGAATTCCTTCGGAGTCAATTCCAGCTTTTGTCCCCCTCTACTCACCATCCTGCTTGCATGGTCTATATGTAAATCACCTGCCTCGATTGCCCTTGCTACATCCTGTGCGGTGTCAAAAATTCGTAATAAATTAGCCACTCTTGCGAGAAACACTCTATGAGAAAAAGGGTGTACCGTCACATCGTGTGCTCCCTGCTCAAAACAGGAAACAATATGGTTCTCATCGTCTGATGAGGTCAATACGAATAATGGTACATAAGGATGGTTTTGTTTCGCAATACGAATCATGCCTCGTGCATCCGCTTGCTTGTCATCGATGTTCAGAAGCAGCATATTCACAGGATGATCGGCTACATAGGGGCTTCCCTCCGTCATATTTTGGACATGAGCCACCTGATAGCCTGCCTGCTCCAACAGATGTACATATGCAGGAGACGCTTCATTTCCATCCACAAATAAAATTAACGGGGTCATCTTTTCACCCACCTGGTTTGGACATCGCATTACAATATGGATATGAACAATTTGTTTGTAAGTCATTAAAACATATGTATATTTATTGTAACAAAAAAGCAGAAAATCATTCCTGAAAGAATGGTTTTCTGCTTTTTATAGCTAACCCAAATAACGGTGATATAGACTTTTGGCTTCTGCCACGTCCTTTGTCCCGTGAATCAACGCTCGTCCATCTGCAAAAACGACCAAGCGATACACGCCGATGCTAAAGGAAACCAGAAATGGATTTCGCTCTACTTTCCCCTCTGCCACAGAAGCAAGTCTATCTGCTGTTTCCTTAAGATTCAGCTGTACCGGTTTGGCAGGTCTAATCTGAATGGTATCCCGACCGCACAACACATCTGTTTTCTGCCGATTTGAGGCTGACAAATAGGGATACGTAGGTTGATTGCCGCAGGAAGGACAATCCGCTTTTTTCAAACTGTCTACGGCTATCGCTGTATACTCGTTTCGCCATAGATCAAACGAAAGCAGCTTCCCTCGCAGTTCTTTCGGATAACCGCCAAGAAGCTTAAAGGCTTCTGCAGTCTGATTGGCCGTAACCATTTGTACTGCCTGTGGTATAATCCCGGCGGTATCACAGGTCTCGCCTCCAAACGGAACGGTTCCCAGCAGACAGTGAAGACAAGCCGTTTGTCCAGGCAAAATGGTATATGTCACACCGTAGCTTCCCACACACGCCCCATAAATCCACGGTATGCGATGCTTAAGTGCCATGTCGTTCATAAGCAGACGGGTGTCGAAATTATCGGTTGCATCCATTATCAGGTCAACTCCCTGGATCAGCTCTTCCAGTTCTTCTACCCCGACATCCAGTACATGTGCGTGTATGACCGTTTCCGAGTTAATGGCTTCTAATCGTCGCTGGGCAGCCACTGCTTTGGGGTATCTCTCCGCGGCGTCGCTCTCCTGAAAAAGCTGCTGACGCTGCAAGTTGCTCCATTCCACGTAATCCCGGTCTACGATACTCACCGTCCCTACCCCTGCACGGACAAGCGTTTCCGCAATACCTGTACCAAGCGCTCCGACGCCTACGATCAGTACATGAGAAGAAGCCAGCCGGCGTTGCCCTTCTGATCCAAAGGGGGCGAATCTTTCCTGTCTGGAATAGCGGTCACTTGCTTGTACTCCTGCACCGGATTTTTCAGTTTCCATCATGCCTGAACCATACCTTCTGTTGGGCTGCTTGCTGAAGCATACCGTTGTACGGGAATCAGCCCCGCCTCAAAACCATATCTGCCCGCACGAACAGCCAGCTTCATGGCCTCTGCCATTTTCACAGGGTCCTTTGCTCCCGAGACGGCTGTGTTCAACAAAACAGCATCTGCTCCCAACTGCATCGCCATTGCCGCGTCACCGGGCGAGCGAATACCTGCATCGACAATGACCGGGATCTCTGCTTGTTCAATAATTAACTCCAATGCAAACGGATTGAGCAGACCGCGTCCTGTACCAATCGGTGAAGCTCCAGGCATAATGGCATGCACGCCAAGCTCTTGCAGCCTCTTGGCCAGAATGACATCATCCGATATGTAGGGCAGCACGATAAAGCCTTCGTCCAGCAGCTTTTCGCTTGCTTTCAGCGTTTCAAAGGGATCAGGCAACAACGTCTTGCCATCGCCAATGACCTCCACCTTAATCATATCGCACAGACCTGAGGCTCTTGCCAGTTTTGCAATTCGAACAGCCTCCTCCGCTGTCGTCGCTCCTGCCGTATTGGGAAGAAGTGTATACTTGCTCAAATCCAGCGTATCCAGAAAATGTTGCTTATCCCGTTCCTCCAAATTTAATCTTCGCACGGCAAAGGTCAATATTTCGCTTTCAGCAGCCTCAACAGCTTGGGATTGGATACTCAGGTCAGAAAATTTCCCTGTTCCCAGCAACAGCCTTGATGTAAAAGATGCTTTTCCAATAGTTAACATAATCAACCGCCTCCCACAAAATGTACAATTTCCAGGTTGTCTCCGTCCTTTAGTACCGCTTCCTCATGTTCCTCACGGGTCAATATGTGACGATTCAGCTCCACCACAACGGTTTTCACCTTTAAATCAAGTTCATGCAGCAATTGTTCCACATGAGTGATCCGGTTAGAAAAGTTCATGCTCTGCCCGTTAATCGTCAGCTTCATAAGCTTTCCTCCTTGATACGTGCAGAAGAAATTTTGCTTATTCCAAGTTCAGCCGCATCAGCCCCTTTAAGCAGAGCAGCCATCGCACGTCCGGTAGCATCACTCAACAGGACACCGTTGCGATAATGCCCGACTGCAGCATATACCCCTTCCACACCGGGAACAGCCCCTATGAAAGGACGTCCCGCTGCCGCCTGCGGCCGCAAGCCTGCCCAAGTGCGTACAAAAGAAGCTTCGCGTACGCGCGGCAACCATGCAGAAGCACGTGCCAGTAGCCCCTCCAAACCTGCAACAGTCACTTCTGTGTCATCGTGATGCGGAAGGCTCGTAGCCCCTATCCAAAGCTCGTTCTTCTGCTTCGGCACAAGGTAAACATCATCGGCATAAATGGTATATTCCAAAGGGTGATCCTTCAAGGAGACGGCAACTGCTTCACCCTTGACCGGATAAAGCGGGTAATAAAAGCCCACTTGCTCTAGCAAATTCATGCTCTCCAAGCCTCCGGCAATAATGACCTGGTTGCAGGAAACAAAGCCGCTATCTGTCACTACACCGCAAACCCGGCCATTCTGTACGACCAACTGCTCTGCATGGGTACCGGACCCTATTGTTGCACCCAACACTGTAGCTGCTCCCGTATAAGCACGGCACAGCTGTACGGGGAAGAGTTGTGTCTCCTTCGATCGATATATAGCTCCAATCGCTTGACGATCTATGCCCGGAATCCGTCTGGCCAATTCCCCGGCATCCCACCACTCAGGCTGATTATCCTCGCGCGTATTAGCAGCTTTCCAGCGTTTTTCACCCTCAGCTTCCGAACGGAAAGGAGTTACAAAACCTTCTGTACGAAATTCTACTGAAACACCAGACAACCGCTCCAGCTCACGAACTAGCTCAGGGAATGCATCCCGACTTGTGCGAGCAAATTGTTCAAACTCAGGGTCGGCGAACTCTTCACTCTCCGCCGCAAGCATTCCGACCGCTGCCCCCGAGGCTCCCTCACCCGGCATCATTCGCTCCAGCATAATCGTACTGCGCCCTTCCCTGGCCACATGATAAGCAATGGAACTGCCGATCACACCTCCACCTATGACCAAGCATTCAGCATGTCCTATAACTGTAGCCTCTGTGTGTATCTTTAGCATGTGTTATATCTCCTCTCCACTGACCATACTGCTTTCGAATTTCTACTACTCTCGTTCCCTGCTACAGATTGTGGGCTACCTGATCTACCATTTGTCTATATTCCATCACAGCCGCAATTGGCGACTCAGCTTCCCATATGCCGGACATCACTGCAATTCCGCTTGCTCCAGCATGATAAAGCTCTGGAATATGATGCGGTTGTATGCCGCCGAGCGCAATCACAGGAATGTTCGACAAGCTGCATATCCGCTTAAGCTGGGCTGTACCCCGCGGCACAACACCGGGCTTACATTGGGTCTCATATACATGACCATACAGTACATAGTCAGCTCCAGCCCGTTCGGCCATCTGCACCTCCTCCAGGGAATGCACTGACACTCCACAGCGTGTCCCCTTTGGAAGCAGGCTTTTCACATCCCTGACAGGTAAACCACTAGCCGGTAGCTGGACAGCTCCAGCCAAGGTAAGCAAAGCTACATCCACACGGTCATTGACTGCAATTTGCTGCAAAGGAACTCCCTGCCCTACCATGCTGCGGATCAAAGCAAGCAATTCTGAGGCACCCTTCTGCTTCAGGCGTGCGTGCACATAATGAACATACGGATAAATAGCAGCAGCCAGTTGGGGTACATCTGCATGGTAGCCACTTTCCATCGTAATCACGTGTAATTCGATCTCGTTTTCACCTCACATTGAACTAAGAATATGAACTAAAGTTATAAAATAATCGTATAAGCTGAACCTATATCGTTGCAGCTCCATATCGCGAAATAACATACGGAGCCAGCCACAAGTACCAGCAATAATGAAAGGAGAACATATGTGAATCCGTATACGGAAGTTCGACAGGCAAAGCCAAACGAAACGCAAAAAAACCACTTCCCAGAGGAAGTGGTTTCACGAACGTCCAATAATCGAACGGACAATCAAATCCGTATACGTATATCGTCCCACGCACAAACAAAAGTAATGATGCGATTACCTTGCTTGTACGGCGCTCACTTCCCTACGCTGGCATAACCCAGATCAGGTGCAAAGGGTCCGAAATCCATTTATTCCGTCTCAGCCGCATGGGCGGCTCCCCTAGTGTGACTATTATATTGTATCAGCTACAAATAGCTTAGCATATTTTTCTAATTCTGCAACCCCCACTTTTTGTGAAGCATAACAGAACTGAATTTTTTTGATTCTAGTTGACTTTACTTGACCACTCTTCCACATTCCACGTTTTGGTTACCCAGTCCTCGTAAAAATCCGGTTCGTGCGAGACGAGCAATATAGTCCCTTTATATTCCTTCAGGGCACGTTTAAGCTCGTCCTTTGCTTTAACATCCAAGTGATTGGTAGGCTCGTCAAACAGAACCCAGTTGCTTTCCCGCATTAACAATTTGCACAGACGTACTTTAGCCTGCTCACCACCACTAAGCGCAGACAGAGGACGTGTGATATGCTCATTTTTCAATCCGCAACGGGCCAAATGCGCTCTTACTTCATGCTGGTTCAAATGTGGAAACTCATTCCACACATCGTCAATCGGTGTGATTTTGCCCGCTTTTACTTCCTGCTCAAAATAAGCCGGCTGCAAGAAATCGCCTTGATAGGTTTTTCCGCTAATTGGCGGTATTTTTCCCAGAATAGTTTTGAGCAATGTTGATTTACCGACACCGTTGCAGCCTACAATTGCAATTTTTTCGCCACGTTCAATCGTCATGGACATTTTAGGCAACAGGGCATGAGTATAGCCAATTTCAAAATCAATTCCCTCAAAAACCGTTTTCCCGCTCGCACGTGCTTCTTTAAATTGAAAGGTTGGCTTGGCAGCTTCTTCGGGCTTATCAATACGTTCGATCCGATCAAGCTGCTTTTCACGGCTCTTCGCCCGGCCTGATGTGGATGCACGCGCCTTGTTGCGCTGAATAAAGTCTTCCTGTTTCTTAATATATTCCTGTTGCTTCTCATAAGCATCAATATGCTGCGCTTTGTTCAGATCCGCCATCTCAAGGAACTTTTCATAATTTGCTGAATAGCGGGTCATCTTGGCAAATTCAAGGTGATAAATAACATTAACGACCTGGTTCATGAACTCCGTATCATGCGAAATAAGAATAAATGCATAAGGATAATCCTTCAAATAACGTGTAAGCCATTCGATATGCTCAACATCCAAATAGTTGGTTGGCTCATCCAGCAGGAGGACGTTTGGCTTTTCCAACAGCAGCTTGGCCAGAAGCACCTTAGTCCGTTGTCCACCACTAAGCGCGGATACATCCCGATCCAGTCCGATGGCCGAGAGACCCAGCCCGTTCGCCATTTCTTCAACCTTTACATCAATGAGGTAAAAATCCCCCATATCCAGTTGCTCCTGAATTTCACCCATCTGTTCCAGCAGCACTTCCAGCTCTTCGGGAGAAGCATCCCCCATTTTATCCGTAATCTGCATTAATTCCTTTTCCAATTCCAACAAAGGAAGAAATGCGTCCTTCAATACATCACGTACTGTTTTGCCCGGTGTCAGCTTGGTGTGCTGATCCAGATAACCGTAACGTACACGTGGAGTCCATTCCACTTTACCCTCATCCTTAAGCAATTTCCCGGTCAAAATGTTCATGAGTGTCGATTTACCGACACCGTTAGCTCCTACTAAACCTACACGTTCCCCCGCAAGTAATCGAAAGGAAACATTTTTAAATAATGCGCGGTCCCCAAAGTTGTGGGATACATTTTCTACAGTCAATAAACTCATACGCTGTTTTTGGCTCCTTATTGTCATCGGCGATGCCGACTGTCATTATTTCATATATCATTTGTTTTCTTTCAAAGCCTTATTGTAGCACATTCAGCAGCCTTATCGGAACATTGAAAATAACGAATTTTAAGGTTTTTAATGCGGACTTTCCTATAAAAAAAGAAAAACCACTCGTCAGAGTGATTATTGTAAGCCGTTATTACATTTAAACTCGAAGTACCCCGCAGCAGCCGCAGATTTTTCATCTGAAAAACGTTCTCTAGCCTGAAAGGGTGCCGGACAGGAATCTCTGTAAAAATATTTCATTCCGGTATCCGGTTCTAAGCCACCGATAATGGCTTGCTTTCTAACGACTCTTCCACCACCAAATCCATAGTTATTATAAAACCTGTCACCAACCGGAATGCCTTGGATAAACGCCATCAACCCCACATCATCTACCGTGTTATACCACTCTTCTTGCGGAATAGTCGGCAGTGTAAACGTATAGGCTACGCCGTTGCGTGCTGCCTTTTGGTTATGGAGATTAATCAGGCGGGCCAGGTCTTCCTGAACACTATGAACGATGGTGGAACGTTGTACTTGCTCAAACGTTTCGGAATTATTCAGCAACGAAATGCTGGTTTGGCCCTGAAGCTCCTTTTGAAAGCCTTCCACCCACCTGTGATTCTGCGAATCATACGCATGTACATAATTATCCAAAGTGAATCCCACACTATTACCCGCTGAATCAGCATAGGCAAAAGGCCTTTTTTCACTCCATTTGGGACCTATCGCAACTTGTCCATCTTCATCTGTATAGGTTTCTGAGGCAAACGTATAATAACCGTCATAATCCAAAATCACAATGGCAGGTATATAATCCAATAAAGCGCGTTGTGCTACTGTATCCCCATCAATACCTATATTTAGAAAAAGGGTATGCAGGAACGTCTTTAGCGCTTCTTCCTTATCAACACGAAAAAACTTGTCCGATCCGTATCCAGCCTCCCGTTCCTGACGCTCATTTTGGGAGAGTACGACACCTGCATCCTGAACTGCGGTATGGAGAGCCGATGTATATTTCATTTCCAACTGCTGCACTTCACGCTGATTTTGTACCCGCAAATCATTCATTACACCAAAGGGCAAAAACAGCAGGATAAATATAACTGCAAAATCAGTAATCTTCATTCAGAACCATGCCTCCGTAAGAAGCTGTAACTGCCGGCTTTCCGCTATCGCTCCCGCCCAGAAGCCATGATTCGTATAAATCAGCAGGAGTCCGATTTGTGTTATGCAACCGCACTGTAAAATAATCCCCTGCCATCAAGGTATATCGACGTGCCTGGTCTGACTTTGGCTGCTGATTGTCAGGAAAAAGGACAGGCAAGATTTGCGCGTCGTAGTACCCATCATATACCGTTTCATAATTGCCCAGAAAACTATCCGGCTTCGAGGCATCTGCATATTCCGGTACATATTTTTTGTGCATATGCTCCAGATCAACTTCATACGTATTGCCTGTAAGCTCCAGTTCACGCATAAAATCGTTATACATCGTCGGTGTAATGTAGCCCTTGCTTCTTACCATATCTACAAAACGTACCGTTGAATGATAAACATTCAGCCCCGATATATCATCCTGCCGTTCAGCAGCTTGAGCTGCGGGTACGATGTACAAAAGCAATACAGCGAGCAGGGCCCCGAGCAGCTTGGATATTAATTGAACCACTTCAGTCCTCCTCCAATTTCTCAAAGCGTACAGATATGATCTCTCCATGCTGATTACGTTGTGGGTACATGGAATACAAAGAGGAAGCATTTAAAGCCGATACATCAGGCTCAAACGGTTCGGAATACACATCGTACTCCGTCCCGTCGACTTGAACCGAAATTCCATCCTGTAAATTCATGCGGATCGCCTGAATAACCTGAGTCCCTTGAATCCGTTCCGGCATGCCCGGCTCCGCAATACGGGATATCCGCCCCTCGGAACGCTCCTCCTGCTGTGATCTTAATTCCAGTGCCATACTCATCTGACTGGACAAGTCTGCTGCTGCCGTACATGCGGTTATGAACAAAATAAGTGATACACCAAGCCGCAGCATGCTCGAAGCGTGATCAGACATGCACCCATCTCCCTACTCATTATGATCTCCACTGTAGCGTTTAGGATTGGGTAAATAGCAAGCCGCGTACAACATTCGATTTGTCTTTGACGATTTCGGCCTTGAATTTACCGCTTGGATTGACGTATTCGTTTTCTTTCTCATTCAGCGTATTCGCTATTTTTCCCGTCTTATCACTTCCACCGTTCACTGCACCATACTGTTCACTGTCCAGGCTAATGTTCAAAGCATTACCGTACCACTGCCCTGCCATATTTTTGCCGGTTTTAATCTGAATACCGAATTGGTCCTTGCCCTGAAACTTGCGTAGCGCATTGGTTACCTGAGATCCGCTAATCGTTGTACCGTCATATACTGTAAAAGAGGCTTGAGACAATTCCGTCTGAATATCAGCAAAATTATTTTGTGCCGTTTTGGTCGCCTCCTGAGCTGAAATAAACAGAATGACTACAATTGTAATGAGGGCGATAGTCAAAAATATACCGGCGGCTACCTTTAAGGCAGTTGATGCGTTATTCATTATTTTTCTCTCCTTAGTTTGTTATATCGTATGGGTAATCATAGAGCTTACTTACTGAATTTTTTGTATCTGCTCATAATAGCTATCCATTTGAACAAAGCTCATGCCGATCAATGGAATCACCGAATATAAAAAGATAAGACTGTACATTGGAGCAAAACCAATCATCCTACCCCAGATGGCCTTGCTGTCTATCATTTTTTCATACTCCTGTTTTCTTTGTTCAAAATAGTAGGACATATGAGAATCCAAATCGTCAAAGGCCTCGCGAATCGTAATTTTGCCCAAAGACAAATGGAGCTTGTCCACCAGACGTTGAAATTCCGGCAAAGGAGCTTCTTCTTTCAACAAATCTAGAGCTGTCTCGGGTCCGTGTTCATAATGAAGCAAGCATTTTTGCAATGGCCTCTTGAAAATAACCGAAAAACGATTCAACCACTCCAATATTTCCTCGACAGACATTCGTTCCATGACCCGCAAAATAGAAATGACCGTTTGAAACTGATATACCTCATGCCTCATATCCAACCGACGCATTTTTCGTTGCAAATATAACAAAAGCATAGGCATTTGGTAGGCTGCATATCCCACAACCAAACCGATCAGCACTTCCCACCACTTGATGTATTCCTCATTCCACGCTTCCAGCTTTTGAAGGATACGGCGCGTATTTTTAGATAGCTGATCTGCATTTACTGTGCCACCTGCATTATGCTCCAGAGCTGCATACGTCTGCTCATATGTGCTTTCCGCTCTCATGTTAAGTAGGTACATGATTTTGCGGTCAACCTCACTCTGCTTCAAAGCTTCTTTTTCCTCTGTGGGATTTAAACGTCCAAACATTTGACCCAATTGAACAGGAGCATAAAGAATATGTGTTTTCTCAGCTTCATGTAAAATAAATACCGTACTGATGCTCAGCACCAATCCTGTAATGAAAAGAGCAATCCTCCGTATGTACAGCCATTCCAGTTTAATCTCCGCGCCGCTCTCCTTTAGCAGGCGGGTTATCTGGAAATAAGAAGATGCCTGCGGCCGCGGAATTAATGCATCTACTACATTATGAATGATGGGGTAACGGTATAGCCTTTGCTCCCAGACATAACGGCCCCGACCCGCACGATAACCTGTTTCGTTGGTCTGTTGCAGCTTTTGTAACAGAAAGTAAGATAAGATAATTAGAATATAAACGGTTAATTTTGTAATATATCCCAATTTCCCCTGATAAAAATCATCCATGGACGGAAAACTGGATCTCGCCCATTTTTCAATCGGTATCGTAAAAAAAACGGGGGCCAGTGCAATCACGTTCAAACTCTTGAGCAGATAGTCCAGTTTATTTCTCCGCAGTACCTCCAACTGGATTTCGCGCGCAAGACTGCCAAGTCCCTTCAAATAGATGGAGCCGCCCTCCTCATTCCGGTCACCAAACTCCATCACCATATATGAGATACCAGCAAAGGCTTTTAAAAATCGGTTAGGAGCAGATTCATAGTATCTTTCCAATGCTTCATGCGGATCGACATCTGTTAGTGCTTCATGAATGAGTCGTGCGTGTCTTCCAGCCTCGGCCCCGGCCAAATCGGCCGCTTCTGAAATAGCTTCCTCTACCATGCCATGCTGGTGATAATGATGGCGCACATTGGCGAACAGTTCGATCATCTGTGCAAGCAGTCTTTTTTCCATCCGGCTAATGGCCACATCCAAAAGGAGGCTGTTGATTACCACACCGCATAAAAGGGCCAATACAGCAAACTCTAATCCGGGTTTCATCATTAACAGCACGATGCCGCTGCAAATAAATGCCCCCCAGATGAACAGTGTCATCTTCATAGTCTGTAGGCGTAGCTTGTACTCATCGTAGGCATGCAAACCGGATAGACGCTTGCGTACGCTCTTGATGTACTCGGATAGGATAGGCATTCCCATGCCCAGCGTGTATAGCTTGTGCAATAAGGCTTGTATCTCCCGTTGCAGTACCGCTTTTCCCTTCCGCCCTTCCCGCACAGAATGAATTCGTCCAATGCGGACTGCACGATTATTGCGTTTGTTCAGCCACCACAAAGCTGTATATAGAAGTACAAAGCCCCCACCTGAAATGAGTAAAATCCACAATAACATCTCTTTAAGACTCATATTTTTCCTCCCAATAACGGGTCAAAAAACGGCGGAAATCACTGGCGTCCTTGGCATTCATCTGCTCACACATTTCCTTTGCGCTTTTGGCGGTTAGCGGTTCCATTGGCATATAACACCCATTCCGGTATTCCATTACATGCCGATAGCTATAATTCGCCGAAGCATTGGAGCCAGTATCTATGTGATCCGGGTCATGCGGCACACATTCTGTAATTCGTTCAATATAACGGCGCCCTTCCGCATCACGCTTAAGATGCACATCAAAGTTAATGACATGAACTACCTGCTCCTCAGCAATGCCTTCATGTTGAAATACTCCAGTTTTGAGCAATGAATTACGAAGTGAGAATACAAGATCACGAAATGTTTTGGCATGATGAGTAAAAATGGTGAACAGACTTGCAACCTGCGACATCTGGATCATCCAAGCAGCCACTTCATCACTCGCTACTTCGCCAAGGATATTGACGGTTCCATCCGTCTTTTTCTGTAAATCAAGCCCTTGTTGCCCTGAAATATGGTCAGTTTCCCGAAAGGTAAGAATGTTACGGCGACTGTAGATGCTACGCAAATGCAACTCAAAGGCCATTTCCTGTACACGAAGCGTATACGAAGCATAGATATGCTTAACCATCGCCATCAATAGCGTCGTCTTACCTGAACCCTGTGCGCCTGTAATTGCAGTAATCCGGCTGCCTTTCATTAAGTAAGAAAGAAGCTGGATCGGAAAATCAGCATTTTCACCCTTAACTAACTGCTCCAGCGATGCGCTTTGGATATCAAATTTACGGACAAAGAAAGCCCACGATTCAGAGAACGGAGGTCTGACTACCACAACCCGTGACCCATCCTTCATTTCGTTTACCTTATAACCATTGGCTTCGGAAAGCTGTCCCGGGTAATTATATTTATAAATATTTTGGCACACCCGTTTAAGCTCACGCTCTGAACCAAAGGAAAGAAACGAAAGATGAATCGTTTTTCCTTTATAAAAAATCCACACGCTCTCATAACCATTTGCAGTAGGTTCAAATGCTTGTTCTAATGTATACCGATCCAAAGGCCAGTCCGCCGATGCAGGAGCCCCACATTTTGGCATGCCACTAACGCCCCCGCTTACACCGTCAATCCGCTGATCACGTATATCATCAATGACGGAAAAGCCTTTATAATGCTGATAAATCCGCTGCACAATAATATCCACCTTCTCTAAAAAGGAAAGGGGGCGGTGTTCACAGTCATAGATATAACGGATATCCTCTCCCGTGACGAGATAGCTTCCATCCTCTTCATGTGGCTGTGAATATCTCATTTCGGCCAAGTCATAAGTATCCAGTAAACGCGACAAGGCATCAGCGCCGTACTTTTGCTGGTATTGGTAAAAGAAAATTTCGAATTGATCCTGTATACTTAATGACTCAGGTCTGGAAAATGGCATAACGGAATCTACGATTTTTTCGTTCAAGCCATAGCCGTTAATCAGCAGTTCAGCCATCAGATTTTTAACAAAACGTTTATCGCCACTACTGCCATTGGCGCAGTCCTTTAACGCTCTGCGCAGCTCCGCTCTTTGATGGATACGCCTTCTGTATTCCTCTTCATGCAACCCGACATCCGCCATTTGGCTATGACTTAGTTCATGAAGTGCATTTTTGATATACTCCATCAGAATTTCCAATGTAGCCTCTTCATTCTCTTTGCCGACCCGCGAGGTTGAATGACGCGAGTGAATATTTCCTCGATATTTAACGATAATCAATACGATGCCCAGCAGTATAATGCAAGCAAGTATCAATCCATTGATCAATTGAGCGGACAGCATCAAGCGCCCCTTTCCAAAGCCTTGAGCCGAAGATCGGATTCTGCCGCCTCCAGAATAGCTTTACTGATCTGCCGTATGCTCTGCTCCCATCCGATAGGTGTAAAAAGCCTGCGATGCGGCTCTTTCCCACTTCGCACACCACGCTGTACATGGCCTATCACATCCCTGCGGTTCCACGCGTCCATAAATTCAGTACTGTAAGGAACCGTATGTAAAGCTCCCTTGTAGCCATATCTCCTGCGGATATTCGCTACACTTGCTTGAGAATGCACATCATATTTCCCGAGCACCATTAATAACGGCAATGCCGAGTAAGTGGATAGCGGAGATACAGATTCAAAAAAAGCATCCAGCTCTCGCATATTCTGAGTCAGCGACAGAACAGCCAGCTTGGCTCCCGCACATGCTTCATGTTGTACAGATCCCCACCCTGCTCCACTTCCTGCATCAACCAGCGTCAAATCATAATATTGCCCCGCCGTGTCCATGACTGTCCGTACAAGTCCAGGGGATAACAGTGGTGGAACAGCTCCAAAGCTGGAGGTTCCCTCAAGCACATCCAGAGTCTGTTCCAGTACAGGTGTCGTATAATTACAAATATTTTCTCTAGACAATGTTCCACGCAGTACTAACCGTGCGACAGCATCCCAACCCCCTTCCTGAAGCCGCAAATTTGGATCATCCATACGATGCTCCTGTATAGGGAATCCTGATTCAATTCCCGTATGTCTACGTCCCAGATGGGTCAATAGTAATCTTCCTCTATATAGATTGCCTATGGTAACTGCTATTGCCGCCGCCAATGAGCTACTTCCACTCGCTCCCTTAATTGGGCTCCAAAATAAAACAGTGCTCATGCTCTCCTCCTTTCCGCACGCTTTAGCGCACGTCGGCTCTCTTTAAATTCCCAGCCCATCCATTCTCCAATACAACGACACAATTCTTTCTTATACATTCTGGATAGCGGTTTTAGTTGAAGCTGCTGTTTATGCTCATTTTCCAGCTTCAGGGCAAGATGTCCCTCATCCCATGGCAATACATACGGCTCTTGCTGCCAGAAGGCAGGAAAACCGTTCATGTATTCCCACAAGTACGGCTCCTCTACACCACAATCCACGGCTTGTAAAAATAATTTGTCAAATGCAAGATCTTTGGGAAATCCAGGCTGGCCGAACAGACGCTCTAGCCACATCCGTCCGTTGTGCATCTGCATTCGGCTATAATCACTGACCCAAATTCGCTGTTCCGCCCTTTTCCAAGCAGATATGGGGCAAAAATCCGCTGACTCCACGTCCAAAATTACAATGTCATAAGCCTTCTCTGCCTTTAGATCAGCCATCATACCAATGTTAAGATCTTCCCATGCTGTAAAACCAGTCGCCACATCAAAACCATTAAACTGTATAATGGGAAGTGGTTTATCGAGCATCCCGATGCTATATCGATACTGTTTCCGCAGCGTAGCATCCACAAGCAGCACCTGTTGGCCGGAAGCAGCTAATATGCTGCTGATGTATAACAAGGTATCGCTTTTGTCACAAAGTCCGGCAAATATCCAAGTTTTCATGCTTCCGTTCCTTTTCTTTTATTTATTTGGCATACGGATCAGAGCTTCCACCCTGCGTCAAAATTTCCGCCTGTTCTTTATGATCCTGCCCGATTCCATATCCATTCCCTATACCCTTACTCCCGTCAGATGCATCTCCTACAGTTGTATCCGTATGCTGAGCTGCAATTTCCTCACTCAGACTTCTTTCTATTGGTGTCGAAATGACATTGTTTGATGAATTAATCGCATTTTCAAGAGAATTCCGCAACTGCTTGGACAGCTTTTGTTCCGCCACGCGTAGCACATTCGGATCACTATTCATGAGTGCTAACACTTGGGCATTAGGCGGATAAGTTGGGATCGCCTTCGGCTGAAACTCAGGATCGACATATGTCAGCGCATAGATGGATGCTTTATGCAGATAGGCATCAACAATTGCGCTTGAAAACGATAATATTTCCTGCTCATTCATAGTGACCCAGACGACGGGGCCTTCCAGCCTGGAAATTTTCTTTTTGGACAATAGAATATAATCCTGGCCCGTTGGAAATTGAATGCGGATATCCACTTCATCTCCCTGCTTCAGGCTGCTGGGCAGTACTACCACCTTTAGCTCACGGTTGCGTAAATCTTTAGGTGCGGGCTCATCAACAGTTACCATTGCAGACGTAAGCACAGACCCTTTTTTCAATTCAATCTTGGCTGTAGTGCCGGAAGCTTCATTTTTATCTGTCACCAAATTTGCCGGAGCCTGAGAACCAGGGACCGTAACTCCCTTCAAATCATTAACTGTAATCTGTTCACCCGGTGATATGTCACGAATAACAGCCCAGCCTTTTTTCGCAGTGCGTTGCTCTTGTTCATACACTTTCCATTTTAGTTCTGCGTCTACTTCGGCCTGTTTCCTGACCTCATTCATTTGATGGGTATTAACGATAAGGTAGCCTACAAAAATAATGCTAACTATACCCGCGCCAATACAACCGGCGTATAGCTTTTGCTTACTGCTCTTTCTTAGCTTGGACACACAGCTTCTCCCCTGCCTTTTTGATATATATCTTTGATTTAGCGCTGGCGTTTTAGAAATCCGAAGCGTTTTTTCCGGGTATCCGGAATGGCACCGCGAAACAGCTCGTCCAGCACCTGATCCATCTCACCATCTCGCTCGAATGGGTCAGAATGGAATGGTAGAGCAAATACTTTCTCATGATCCAGTTCCTTACGCAGCCTGCGAACTGCCTCCAAGGGCGCCAACGGCAAGCAGTAATTCCATTTATGCTGCGGATGGCGCTGAAGCGATCGGGCCAGCCCGATTATCTCTTGAGCTCTCCATTCCGCTCCTGAACCAACGACAAGCGGGTAATCGGCTCTCAAAAATTCCTCCAGCCGCTCATTATCCTGTCCACTCCCCAAATCCAGAACGATAAATCTATAGGAACCGCCTAGTAAAGAGATAACGTCCGCACGAGATGTCTGCTGCCAATAATGTACTCCGTCCACCTCAAAACGCCGACTCGAACTCGTTCGTCCAGCAGGCGCACCCTCTACCACTGCTTGAAGTCGGGCAAACGCTTTGGCTGTGCTATGCAGCTCAACCAAAGCTACGGAGCAACTTCTTCGGGCCAGGTAGTGGCTCACCGCAATTGCCGTATGTGTAGCACCGGAGCCGGAAGACACACCGAGCACAGCTACTACCCTTGTACCTGCGTATTCCAATAAAGTATTTGAAGGTTCACTAACTGATGCTCCATGTTGAGCAGGCTGAAACTCTGCACTTCGTCGCAGTTCTTCAATGACCTCTCCAGCAGATTGAAAGCGTTCCTCAGGATGCTGCCGCAGCAGCTTTCGAATCACTGGAATCAAATGGCGGGGTAATTCCCCGCGAATATATCTTTCTACTCCTGAAGTCCACTCGCTATATTTTCCACCCGTACAGAGATATAACAGCAACGCTCCCAAACTGTATAAGTCTGAGCGAGCATCCGTCTGGCCTGCTCCATATTGCTCCGGGGCTGCAAAGCCCACGGTTCCCAGCTTTACCGTATCCTGATTCAGTTCTGGCTTATAGCTCCGCGCGATCCCAAAATCAATCAGCTTAAATTCCATTTCCGGGGTCAGCATAATATTCGTCGGTTTCAGATCACGGTAAATGACTGGTGTCTGACGGGTATGCAAATAATCCAACACATCCAGCACCTGCAAAGCAAATGGAATGATTTCCCTCTGTGGAATATGACCTTGGTAGCCCTTCATATAGGCTTCCAGCGTCATGCCTTCAATGTAATCCATAACCAGATATACCGCACCAGATGGCGGATGCTCGAAGAAATCAACAATTCTCGGTAGGCGTGGATGGCTTAATGAAATCAGCATTTCCGCTTCCGTCCGTATAAGCTTCATCATTTGCGGCTCGGCAACCGACTCCTTCACCGCCCATTGCTTGCCTGGCAGCTTCAAATCCTCTGCCATGAATACACGGCTCATTCCTCCTGTACCCAACGTGCGAACAATTCGGTAACGTTCACCGACTATAGAACCGTATTCCAATCGTGATGGCTTCTGCATCATCCTTCCACCTCCCTTCTATAAGCAAACAACGCAAAAAAGGGAAAGCCGCCGCAAAACAAAATCTCCATGTCACCATGAAAATGATCTGCGGGATGCTTTCCCTTTATTAAAACGTGATTATTATTTTTTTAAGGAACAATTTGGGTCTATTATATAGCAGACCTGTACTCATTGTAAAGTATTATTTTCCATACTTAATCATATACAGGGTAATCTCATCACGGTTATGGAATAGCTGCTTAGCCCGCTGAATCTGCATGCCAGACTGCTCGAATGAAGCCATCACATCATGAATGAGCGCCAAAGGCTTTTTATGCATTAGCTTGACCGTTACGATAGCAGTACCCCCGCTCCGCAAACTATACAGTAAATCAGTTACGAGCCTTGCCATCTGCTTCGGACTCCAGCTCATATCACAAACCAGCAGATCAAACGTATTCTCTTTAAATTTGACTTCACTCGCATTTTTGCGTAAAAAAGTCAGATTGGCATACTTCATCAGCGACGGCTCCATCTTGGCCGGATCAACCGCTGTTACCTTAAGCCCTCGCTCCAGTAAGAAGGAAGTCCACCCACCCGGTGCTGCCCCGATATCCAGTCCTTGATGAAAGGCACCAAAATCAATGCCAAACGTCGCTTCCGCTTCCAAAAGCTTGAATTTGGCACGAGAAATTTGTCCCTCCTCCTTCTGAAAACGAACCGCGCCTCCGCTCCAATCTGAAAGATTGTCCTGAGGGTGTGATACGCCTGCATACCACGTATCCGTATCCGCAAAAACGGATACAATAACGTCGGCTCCTTGTACCGTTTGCTCCATAGGTAGATCACTTAATTGTTCACTTAAAGCCTGCTTGAGCGCGCCTGCGCTTTCAGTCCAGCTGCTGTTAGCTCCTTTGCGCACTTGCAAAGAAACACGTTGATCCATCAACTCCCGGCGATTACGGATAAATGCAACCAGATGCTCCAGCACCTGGGCCAAGTTTGTTCCTTCCTCCTGAAAATGTACAGGAAACAAGTGTCGCAAAAACATCGGCGGCTGACCTGTAATCGTCCCTACAGCCTCACTGGCTCCCGCAGGTAATGTAGCCAGAAAAATTTCTCCAGGCAATAGTACTGTACTTTTCACTGAGCCAAATAATCTTCTAAGCTCCTCTTGAGCGTAGGGTGCAAAGCCATGATTAGCCGTACAAATAAATCTTGACGATGACAAGGCGGCCACACCCTGTTCATCTGTACGCATGTATTGTTCCTCCAAAGTAACATTACCCTCCATTGCACACCCGAATCCAGGGACGTTCTCCATCCCAATCCAGCTCAACTGGAACTTCATACGTGTGCATAATCAATTCTTTCGTTAAAACTCCTTTTTTGGGTCCCGCTGCTGCAACCTTGCCGTCACGGATCAACGCCACATGCGTAAAGAGAGGGACAATCTCCTCAATGTGATGCGTTACGTAAACCACTGACAAATCCCGTTGACGGAGCCGATCAATCTCAACCAGCATTTTTTCCCGTTCAAATAAATCCAGTCCGGCACAAGGCTCGTCCATAATCAACAAACGAGGCTCCGCCATCAGTGAACGAGCCAGCATGACCTTTTTACGCTCTCCTTGAGATAATGTCCCCAGTGGGTGATTCATCAGAGCGCCTAAATTCATCCCCTCCAACAAGGATACGGCTTTTTCCTTTGCCTCTGTCGGAATCTCTTGATAAAAACGCAAAAAAGCATATGCACCGGTCGCGACTACTTCCCATACCGGATCTTTTAACGCTAGCTTTTCCAGCAATGTCTGGCTAATATAACCAATCTGCTTGCGAACTTCCCGCACGTCACATTGGCCATAGGTTTGTCCAAGCACCTCGACCGTGCCACGACTGGGAAACATGTATCCTGTCATCATTTCCAGCAATGTTGTTTTACCAGAACCGTTGCGCCCCAGAATCGCCCAATGCTCGCCTTCCCGTATATCGAGACTTACATCGTCCAAAATCTTATTTTCTTCCCGCTGCAATGTGATGTTCTTTATGGATATCATTCCATCACGCTCCTTATCCTGTTCAGCAAGTGTTCCACAGATTCCATTTTGTAGATGATTTCAGGAATTTCATTTTCGCCGTTGTATATAAGAAGCGCGGGTACACTGGAAATTCGATAATCCTGCACCAGTTCGGGAATATAGTTTATGTTGCTTTGCAACACTGCTCCTTCGGAAAGCAAATGCTCCGCCACCTCCAGCATTCGGCGGGCAGCCGCGCAGGTTCCGCACATGGGAGTGTACACAAACAAAGCCAGCTTGCATCCCTCCCATATGGCACGACGTGCCTCTTTTTGTCCTATCTCTCTCATCGTTCCGACTCTTTTCTGATCTCACGCATACGTTCTTCGGGTATCGGACCATTATGCACGGTGACTCCTTCTGGCTTGTTGGCATAGAGCAGCTCATACATGGCACGCCGTCCCTCCGGACTGGAGGAATGCAGGTAAATCATCAACTTCTCCTCCTTTTCCCCTAAAAAGAAGCTTCAAAAGCCTCAAAGATATCCATGATCCGTTAGACTGATTTACTGCCAGCTTTGAACCAATTGAATATCTTCCCGATGTGTCCCATCATCTCCCGTTTCACTTTCAAGGACGACAGGGATACCTCTTACAGGCCTCTGCTCTGTCATCCAACGCATTCCCTCTAAACCGATACAACCTTGCCCGACGCGGGCATGTCTATCTTTTTTAGATCCATACGGATATTTGGAATCGTTCAAATGAACTCCGCACAGGGCTGACCAATAGCCGAGACGCTCCCCTTTTTCAATCAAAGCCTCGTCCTTTTCACCGTTCCACAAACCTGCTGCATAGGCATGACAGGTGTCCAGACTAAAGCCGATACTGTCGGAATTTTGGCACAACTGGCGGATTTGCACCATTTCCTCCAGCGTGGTTCCCATCGGTCCGTGATCCCCTGCCTGATTTTCAATCAGTATTTTGGCATTTCCCTGCCAGCCTTCCAGCACATCATCAAGACAGCCAATGATATTTCGGTAGCCCTCCAGTGGGTCAGACGAATGCATATGCCCGAAGTGAACGACAATCCCCCTCGAGCCGCAAGCTTCTGCAATGTCCAGATCGTTCCGCAATGAGGCAACCGTCAGCTCATAAAGCTCCTGACCACGCGCACGACCAAGAGCCGGATTCACAGGATAAGGCGAATGGGCAATAGATTGAAGCTGGTGCTTTGAACAATAAGCTTTACAAGCAGCAGCATCCGTAGCACTCCATTCCTTTAACCTGAGACTGCGAGGATTTTTCGGAAAATATTGAAAAGAATATCCCCCTTGCTCTTGTGCACGCATAGCAGCTTTGGAAAAGCCGCCACGCGTACTCACATGGGCGCCGATGAGCAATTTAGGCATCATGCTGCTGTACCGGGCAATAAAATGCTTTTTTCCCCGCCAGCTCAACCCTAACAATTTTCCCGCCACTTGGGGATTCTTCACCCTCACGGTCATATACCCGACACTGATGATCGAAGCCACCCGTTAATGTGTCTCCCTCCATCAGCGGCATTTCTATATAACCGCCTTCCGCAGTAGCTTCACGCAGCACGGATTGAGTAGCATGATACAGCTTTTCCACTTTTTCCGGTGACTGTACGATGTTTTGTACTTTGGAACCCGGTGTAAATCCGGCGATATAAGCAATTTCATCCGAATAACAGTTGCCAATCCCCGAAAAAATCTGTTGATTCACCAGCGTTGTTTTCAAAATCCCTCGCCGTCCCTTTAGACGCGCTGTGAACTTTTCCAACGTCATTCGATGGTCCAACGGATCGGGTCCGAGGTCTGATAATGCCTCCTCTGTTTCTTTAGCTGTCAGCAAGTGCAGGTAGCCTAAGCGCAGCCCAATAAAATAAAGCTTCACACCGCTAAAATCCAATTCAATCTGAACCGTACGGTTCGGGCGCTGCTCCTCCGTTCCCAGATATAGCAGTCCTCCCAGCATCAGGTGCAGCACAAGCCGCCCACCCGTGTTTAAATGAAAAATCAAATGCTTGCCTCGACGCTCTAAATATACAACAGTCGCTCCCAGCAAATGCTTTTCAAACGTGTCCACGTCAGTATTAATGGATTTTTCACGGTTAACCGTCACTCCAGTAATCGGAATGTCCAAAATTTGTTTTGACAATAGCGTTCTGTAGTTTTCCATTTCAGGAAGTTCCGGCATATCAACATCTTTCCTTTCGTAGCTACATAGCTTTTAATTCTCATCATTTATTAAATGTACGTTGGTTATCATTTCAACTCTTCCTTGATCCAGTCCTGCAGTTCATCCAGATTTTCAAATATCAGGTCAGGCTTTACGCCAACGGCGCGCATATGTTCTTCCATATTCGCCTGGGTCGTCACACCCGACAGAATCAGAGCTGTTTTACAACCTGCCGCTGCACCTGCTGCAATATCAGTAAGCATATTATCGCCCACAACCAGAGCTTCATCCGCTCTAATATTCAAGCGATCCAGCGCATAGTTCATCAACACGCTCGAAGGCTTGCCGATAACCACTGGCTTTACCTGTGAAGCTGCTTCAATCGCAGCGCCAATCGTTCCTGCACCTGGCGTTAACCCATCATGTGAGGGCAATTGTAGATCCGGATTGGTCAAAATAAAAGTCGCTCCCTCCCGAATCCAGCGCATGGCAGCGGCCAGTGTTTCATATGTAAATTGACGATCTATCCCCTGCACCACATAATCCGGCTGCTCCTGAACAAGCTGCAACCCGGCCTCTGTGAGCGCCTGGCGTAATCCGGTTTCGCCAATACAATATACACGTGCTCCCGGGCTCTGCTGTGCAACATATTGTGCAGCAGCCAACGCCGAAGTATATACTTCATGGCTGACTGCTTCAATTCCCATACCAACCAAATGCTCTGCCACCAATTCGGGTGTGCGTGAAGCATTGTTTGTGACATACGCATATGGTATCCGATCTGTACGTAATTGGGATATGAACAGGTCCGCACCCTTGATCATCCGGTTTCCATGATAAAGTGTACCATCCAGATCAATCAGTAACGATTTTATCGTAATCCCCTCCCCCACTTCAAATCAATTCATGATAACGTCGCAAAATGATAATTCATCCTATGAAGGATGTCCCCCCACTTATTTAACCACCTTAATCATTTAGGTCATAAAATAAGTTGACATCTCTATTTCATCTTATCTATCTTAAGTCAAACATGCTAATGAAGTCTATGAATTGCCGATAAACCGTCCAAAATAGTGCCATTCCTCGCTAAAAGCCGTTGCTTTCACATGAAATAAGCTTACATCAGCGTCGAAATCCATCGAAGAGACCGTGTCTTCAAAGGAATTTCCCTGTATTTCCTCACTTGCTCAAAGAAATAAAGTCCTTCAAATTCGATATATAGAAAATCAAATATAACACGCCTCCATATGTGGTATCACAAATTCACTCCACCCCAACAAGTGGCTGCTCTCATCTCTTGTCGCATCCTGCGCTTTCCCGGAAAATAATTACGGGTGAAAAACAAAAGCACCGGAGCAAGCTCCGGCACCCCCACATGCATATCTACACTTCAAGCGTTAATTAGCCGATATCGGGTACTGGTAACAGCACATGCTGCTCTGCAAGCAATGAATTGGGAAATATGCTTTTTGCTTCTTCCAGCAATGGCTCAAGCTGTTCCTGATCTTTATATCGGGAACTAAAATGCGTCAGTATTAACTGCCCCGCATTTGCGGCTTTTGCAGCTTCCGCTGCCTGAAGCGCTGTACTGTGATGATATTCGTATGCTGTATCCGCCAGCTCATGCAGAAAAGTCGCTTCATGAACGACAACTGTTGCATCTTGAGCCAGCACTACAGTATTGGGACAAGGTCGTGTATCACCAAGAATGGTGATGATGCGCCCCTTTTTCGGTGAGCCCAAGACATCCTGAGGATGAAGTATGACGCCACCCTCCACCTCCACGCTTTCTCCACGCTTTAATTTACCGTAAATCGGACCGGGCTTGATTCCGTATCGCTCCAGCAGCTCCTGGTTAAGCTTGCCGGGCTTATCCATCTCTACAATTCGATAGCCAAAGCTATCGATCCGATGATCCAGCAGAGCTGACTCCACCCGAAATTGGCCATCATCAAACAACACCCCGCCCGTATGTTCCACAATGTGCAGCTGGTAATTGATCCGGGATTGGCTGATTCCTAAAGAAAGTTCAATGTACTGCTTAAGCCCTGGCGGCCCATATACTGTTAGTGGAGCCGTACCTCCCTGGTACGCCCTGCTCGACAGCAGGCCCGGCAGACCAAAAAGATGATCTCCATGCAAATGGGTGATAAATATCTTTTCAAGCCTGCTCAGTTTAAGCGGCGAACGCAGTATCTCATGTTGAGTGCCTTCACCGCAATCGAACAACCACATGCTTCTTCGTTCTTCCAGCAATCGAAGAGCAATGGACGTTACATTCCGCTGAATCGTAGGCACCCCTGCATTCGTACCGAGAAAATAAAATTCCATAAGTTAACCTTCTTCCTACTGACCAGCAAAAAACCTCCGAAGCTCGGAGGGTCTTTGCTATCCTATCTGATAGAGGTGTTAAACCTTTTCGACGTTAAAATACTGCGCCTGAGGGTGGCTGAACACCATGGCTGATACAGAAGCCTCCGGTTCCATCATAAACCCTTCTGTCAGCTCAACGCCAATGTCCTCAGGTTTTAGCAGCTGGAACAACGGTCCCTGATCCTCCAGATCCGGACATGCCGGATAACCAAAGGATACCCGAATGCCCTGATATCTGGCTCCATGCCGCTGCTTCATCGTCATATCGGCAGGATCCGGGAAGCCCCAGCTGTCTCTGATAATATGATGAAGCCGCTCCGCCAGACCTTCTGCCACTTCGAGCGCTACCGCTTGAAGCGCATGAGAGCGCAAGTAATCTCCTTGTTCTCTCCACTGGGTAGAGAGCTGCTGTATTCCATGACCGGCAGTCACAACCATAAAACCTACATAATCCATAACTCCAGATTCTACAGATTTCAGGAAGTCGGCCAAGCACAGGTATGGCTCCACTTGCTGACGTGGAAACGTAAATGTGTGCAATACCTTGCTCACATCAGACGGGTCATAGATCAGGATTTGATCTCCTTGCGATTGCGCCGGGAAGAAGCGATACATGGCATGTGCCTGAATAATTCCGTCTGTAACAGCTTCAAACATGATGCTGTCCACCGTATCCTTGAGCTGGGTCGCCTTGGGATCGCCCTCTGCCAGCAGCTTCTCGACGTTTCCTTTCAAGCCTAGATGATGCCCCATCAGCATCTGCATATTTACATAAGGCAATATATAGTTTAACGGATAGTTGCGCAGAACATGGCGATCCGTATCCGGTGGAATATAGACAGGCAAATCCTGAGCAATTTTAGAGCGTACAGCCCGAGTAAGCTTAGGAAGCTGCTTGGTTTCCACGACTGTTGCGGCTTCTGCCTCTCGTTCAGCCTCCATTTCCTCCGCCATTTTTTTGCGGGATTCAGGGTCCATCAGCTTATTGGCAATGTCCAAACCATCCATAGCATCCTTCGCATAAGCAACCAGACCATCATACTCAGGACGGATGCGGTTTTTAGTAAATTTGCGCGTTAAAGCAGCTCCGCCAACCATGATAGGAATATCAATATTCGCATTTTTCAAATCCTGGGCGGTTAGTACCATTTGTTGGGCCGATTTCACAAGCAAGCCGGATAAGCCAATCAAATCGGCCTTTTCTTCACGGTAAGCTTCAATAATGCGTTCTGGTGGTACTTTTATACCCAGATTCACGATTTGGTAACCATTGTTGGACAGAATAATCTCCACCAAATTTTTACCAATATCATGCACATCACCTTTAACCGTAGCCAACAAAATCTTGCCTTTTACCGAGGATTCATTTTTCTCCATGAACGGTTCCAAATAGGCAACCGACGCCTTCATTACTTCAGCGCTTTGCAGCACCTCCGCAACGATCAACTCGTTGTTGTTGAACAGGCGCCCTACCTCTTCCATCCCTTTCATGAGCGGACCGTTAATAATCTCCAACGAGGAATATTTGGCGAGTGCCTGCTCCAGGTCGGGAATCAGTCCTTCCTTGCTTCCCTCCACTACATAAGAAGCCAAGCGTTCTTCGAGCGAAAGATTGGATACCTTTTCTTTTTTCTCTACTTTCTTGTTACGGAAAGCTGCCACAAAAGCAGATAAAGTATCGTCATTCGTTTTATAAATCAGGTCTTCGGCAAGCTTCCGCTCATGCTCAGGAATCGATGCATAACGTTCAAGCTTTTCCGTGTTTACAATCGCATAGTCCAGACCTGCCTTGGTGCATTCATACAAATAGACAGAATTGAGCACTTCACGGCCCGCTTCCGGCAAACCAAAGGATACGTTACTGATGCCCAGGATGGTATGGACCCCGGGAAGCGCTTCTTTAATAATGCGAATGCCCTCAATCGTCTCCTTTGCTGAGCCAATGTATTGCTCATCACCTGTACCTACTGGAAATACGAGCGTATCAAAAATGAGATCCTCCGCCGCCAGACCGTAACGGTTCACCAGCAGATCATAAGAACGCTTGGCTACCTCCAGCTTATCCTCACGCGAAATAGCCTGACCGCGTTCATCAATCGTGCCGACTACAACAGCCGCGCCGTACTTATGAATAAGCGGAGCCATTTTCTCAAATTTCTCTTCACCATCCTCCAAATTAATGGAGTTAATAATTGCTTTGCCTTGCGAATATTGCAGCGCTTTATCTACGACTTTAATATCCGTGGTATCTATCACCAGAGGCACTTTTACCTTGTTCACAACCAGCTTCAAAAATGCTTCCATGTCCGTCATTTCATCGCGGTCCGGGTCCTGCACACAAATATCAATGACATGTGCCCCACTTTTTACCTGAGCGCGTGCAATTTCAGATGCCTCTTCATATTTGCCTTCCACGATCAAACGCTTGAATTTGCGGGAGCCCAGAACATTCGTTCGCTCACCGACCATATAAGGACGATTGTCCTGTTCAATATATACAGGCTCAATGCCGGATACTGCTGGAGGATGATGACCTGCCAGCGGACGCGGCTCAAATTGTGCCATTTGTTCACTCATAACCCGAATATGTTCAGGTGTGGTACCGCAGCATCCCCCTGCAATGTTGAGCCAACCTTTTTCAGCGAATGCGGCCATTTTACGAGCCAATGATTCAGGTGATTCATGGTATTGACCATTTTCATCAGGCAAGCCCGCATTTGGATAACAGCTAATCGCTGCTGAGGACATCTCGGAAAGAGAGCGAATATGATCCCGCATAAACTCTGGACCTGTAGCACAATTCAGACCAATCGATACCGGATGCAAGTGTTCCAGTGATATGCAAAAGGATTCGATATTTTGCCCTGCCAACGTCGTGCCCATAGGCTCAATGGTACCCGAAATCATTAGCGGAAGTTCAATCCCCGTCTGCTCAAAAGCCTGGCGAATTCCGATGCTTCCCGCTTTGACGTTAAGTGTATCCTGTGACGTTTCCAATAGCAGTGCATCCACGCCGCCTTCAATCAGCGCCAAGGCCTGCTCCTGATAGCTCTCAATCAGTTCCGCAAACGTAACTCCGCCTGTTACAGACAAGGTTTTCGTCGTCGGCCCCATCGCTCCTACAACAAAACGGGGCTTGTCCGCAGTGTTGAATTTATCCACCGCGTTACGCGCCAGCTTGGCCGCAGCCAGATTAATCTCACGTGCACGTTCTGGTATATCATAATCCGCCAAAACGACAGATGTAGCTCCAAATGTGTTCGTTTCAATCAGGTCTGCCCCGGCCTCCAAGTATGCTTCATGGATGCCTTGAATGACGTCCGGTCTCGTTAAGACCAGCATCTCATTGCAGCCCTCCAGCTCTTCCCCACCGAAATCGTCGGGGGAAAGATCCTCCTGCTGAATCATGGTCCCCATGGCTCCGTCAAGAAGTAGTATTCTTCGTTGTAACGCTTCCTGCAAGCTAATTTTGTCCAAAATCTCTTCACCCCCGCAAAACGTTAAATCCTAGTTTAGCAGAAACCGTATCATTTAGATAGATTGAAGTAAAAACATACGTTTTATACAGCTTACTCTTTTATAATAACTACTCCTGTAATCCATTTTATAATTTACTGTGTTAGAAAGACAGGCTTCAATCCGTATTTTTTAGCTAGAGTCATTCAGCATAAAATGTTGTAAACCTGTATTGTGCAACGATTCAAGACATGATATCCTGTATACAATATTAAACCAAGTGGAAAAGAGGGATAAACCCATGGCTGAAATTTTAATTCGCAATACCAATGAACGAATTAGCGGTGAGGAACAAGTCCGTGAATTTTTGGAAAGTCACGAAGTCCTGTATGAACATTGGGACGTTTCCAAATTGTCCGGGGAGCTGCAAGAAAATTTTATACTAACAGATGAGCAAAAAGCCGCTGTTCTCCAAACCTTTGAACCTGAAATCAAGGATTTGGCCGCGCGTCGCGGATATAAAATATGGGACGTTATCACCTTATCTGAAGCAACACCAAATCTGGACGAGCTGCTAGCCAAATTTGAACAAATTCACACCCATACCGAGGATGAAATCCGTGCCATCGTTGGCGGCAAAGGTATTTTCATCATTAAAGGTCCTGAAGAGATTGGCTACTTCAATGTAGAGCTTTCACCGGGTGACGTTATTTCTGTACCTGAAAATATCCCTCATTTCTTCACCTTAATGGAAAATCAGAAGATCGTCGCAGTCCGCTTGTTCATTGAAGAGAATGGCTGGATTGCCGAACCTTTTGAAGATCCGTCATTTATTAAAGCTTAATGTGAGCTTATCCTATTGTAGATAAAACAACTCCCTCTACTCAAAGCACACTGAGCGGAGGGAGTTTTTAATACTCGTTTCTATGGAAAAAGCTCTTTATTTATTACTTTAACGATTGAATAATTCCGTCCAATTCAGACAGATGCTTGATTTCAAACTTTGGCTTGATCTCTGTCGTATTGGTTTTGGCGTTTCGGTTCAACCACACGGAGTGCACACCAGCTGCCAAAGCCCCTTGAATATCAGTTGTCAGCTTATCCCCTACCATTAAAGCATGTTCAGGCTCGATACCAAGAAGCCCTAAAGCATGCTGGAATATAGACGGATCAGGCTTTCCTTTACCAAACGAACCTGAAATGACAACATGATCAAAAAAAGGCGCTAATTGAGGTACGCCATCCAGTTTTTCCTGTTGTAGGTCAGGGGAGCCGTTTGTCAACAATAACAGCTTGTAATGTCCTTTCAAATGCTCCAGAATTTCAAATGTTTCTTCATATACATGGGGACGTGCGCGTCTTTCGGCAGCAAATTGGGTAGCCAGCTTTTGTGCCAGCTCCTCATTATCTATTCCTAGCTGCTGAAGGCCTCTACGCCATGACTCGTTGCGATAAACAGGAGCCAGTTGTTCCAACTGACGGAACTCAGGCTGCTCACCTGCCGAAAAGTTCGCCCATAACCCTTCAAACGGATTAATGCCGATCATCTGAGTAAAACTAAAGGTCTCATAAGACTCATACAAAGTGCGTGCTTCCTTGCGGACTGCTTCCTCCAGAGTCTTCGGATCAACGCCTGCTTCCCGGGAACCTGTCTGGCATGCTGCGTCAAACGCCTCTTCCACACTACGTTCATCCCACAAAAGCGTATCATCAAGATCAAACATTACCGCCTGAATCGCCATCTGAATTATCCACTCTCTTTCCACGTTATATGTAACACCTGTTGTGCATAGTTACGTCTCACAAGCATTCCGATATGATGTGCCGACATTAAGCAAGTGGCCGCAACGTGTTATATGAAATAACAGCATGCGGCCTTACATACAGAGCTACAGGTGATATCTGTTATTTCTTCTCAACCTGCACCTGATTGGATAACGCAAACTTCTCAAGTCGCTCTGCAATGGCATCCGTGTCATAGCGACCCAATGTTTTTGTTAAAATAAAGTTGCCGCCCTTACCTTTTCTTTCAATCGTTACGTAGCCCTTTTCAATCTTAATGGCTTTCATATCCTCTACCGTCATAGGACGTTCTCTGCCGCCTTTTAGCATATACAGCGTATTCTTCCCGACCTTCAAATAAGGACGACGGATAAAAAAGATAACAGCCAGCATCAAGTACAAGCCGAATACAAGCCAATCCATTCCTCTCATACCGGTCTTGGTCAGAAAGTAACTCATCAGCATGTATAATACGGCAAGGCCAGCCAGCATGATAGGCACAGTAATATTACGGCCGCGGAAAATATCCATTGCAGAACCCGTACCGCTAATGGTTTGCATGCCTTGTTTTTTGCGCGTTTTGTTTAAATGCGCTGTGTTTTTGCGTACTTTTCTTTCAAATGATCGGGCCATCTGTCAATTCCCTTCCCATATATATTGCATCAAAACGTTTGCTTGAAAGCTAATCTATATAGATACCGCGAAAGATACCTAAAAACAAAAGTCAAATTATGCAGGTCAAGCCGCCCTGGCGACATTAATGCTTAAGCCCGCCATTACCCTTTGGCGTATCATCGTCCACAAATTCAATCGTTTCAAGCTGTTGCCGAAAATTACGGCGAATGTTACCTAAATAAATTTCCCGAAGATTGGCACGCTCTGTAGTTTCTTCTTCCGTTAATCCCTCGGATTTTGCTTTGCGCGCTAATTCATTGATGCGCTGTACCAAGCTGTCTATATCCAAATTATGTCCCCTCCATAAAAGCAAAGATATAATACACTTTGACATGTAGAAAAGAGCTTGTCAAGGTTCCCACATCACGCCCCTAACAAGCCCTAACGGTGTATAGATCAGAAGTACGGAAGCTTGAGCACCTGACCTGCCTGCACTCCCCGATCTTCCAGCCCGTTAATCCGTACAATTCCTTCTATATATACTCGTGTATCCATTCGTTCCGGTTTATGTTTGATTGCAATCTGCCACAATGTGTCCCCAGGCTGTACTGTCAGCTTGGTTACCTCTACCTTCGGAACTGAAGGTGCTGCGAAAACTGTCAAAACGCCTGCACCTGCAATCCAAACAACAATAACTAGAATGAGAAGCTTAAGTAAGAGAGTATTGGTAATCATCTGTGCAATCAATTGTGAAAATCCTTTGCTCCCTTTCTTTTGATTCTCCTGCATCTTTTCTAAATTCATCGGAAAAATACTTTGATATGTGCTATATCTCATCATTGGCTGCGTCCTCCAAACGTTTGTTCTTATGTTTTTTCACAATATAACACGAACGTTTGTTTTGTTCAATAGACAACAGAACAAAAGTTCGCAAATATTTTTAGAGATTATTTAGAACTTATGTTTGTGCGAACGGAGGTTCTATGCTATAATTTTCCCAAACGTTACTAAATGGGGTTGATACGGTATGTCTAAGATTTCGAGCCGCCAGCAGGCCATTCTTGAATTTATCCGCAATGAAGTGCGTCTAAAGGGCTATCCCCCTTCTGTACGCGAAATAGGCGAGGCTGTCGGATTAGCCTCCAGCTCTACGGTTCACGGTCATTTGGACCGTTTAGAGAAAAAAGGACTCATCCGTCGCGATCCAACGAAACCACGGGCCATTGAGTTACTTGGCCAAGACGAGGCGGATAATAGCAATTTGATTAATTACTCCATTAGTCGTGTTCCCGTTGTCGGTAAAGTAACTGCCGGTCTTCCTATTACGGCGACAGAAAATATCGAAGATTACTTTCCTCTTCCCCAACATTTTGTTGGTGAGGATAAAATATTCATGTTATCTGTTGTAGGCGAAAGCATGATTGAAGCTGGTATTGCTAACGGTGACTATGTAATTGTACGTCAGCAACAAACTGCTGATAACGGTGATATTGTTGTAGCCATGACAGATGAAGATGAAGCAACGGTTAAAACCTTCTACAAAGAAAAAGATCATATCCGGCTTCAACCAGAGAACCCAGCCTTTGAACCGCTTCGCCTGAAGCATGTCAGCATTTTGGGCAAGGTTGTAGGACTCTTCCGGGACTTCCACTGATTTATCACTTTTTCTTCCCCGTTATTTTATCCACTACCTCAAAAACCGGCTGCCTAGGGCAAGCCGGTTTTTGATTGATTTTATGTTCATCTATGTAACTAATAACTATTCTTTCCTTTTCAGCAGCTATGGCTTAAACCATTTTATCAGCTATAAAAAACCTCCCTCTTTCAAAGGATCTTTCACTCATTTTATACCTATACGTTTTTTTATAAATTCTTAGAATCATAGGTATTCGCTTCTTTTTGCTTTCAATAGATTTATGCTTATACATTACTAGCACTATTGACATATGTATAAAGCAGACCTAAGCAAAGGAGACATGCCAGATGATCAGAAGTAAAGTCAAAACATATAAGCAGCGCATCGGAAAAAACCAATATCTGATCGTTAAAGTCTTTCAGGCTACAGCTGCTAAAGCAAAGAGCGGTAATGCCTTGGCTACCAATGCATTGAATATCAAAATTTCCAAGCGCAAGCGTAAAGATGAAGACGAGTAAGTTCAACCATACCTTCATTATATTTGAAGGGAGGTGATATGATGAGCAGAAGAAACAGAAGAAGAAGATTAAACATCCGTTCCAATCAAAGAGCCAACGCGCGTGCAGTAGGTAACGCGCTGGCTATTAACCTGTTTAACGTAAATGATGGACGACGCAGACGTTAATAGCCGTTGTCAGCAAAAAGCGGGAAGGATTCTTCCTGCTTTTTTTGTTCACACGTCCACTTTGCCACAGACTCCTCATGCTACTGCTAAAATGTATCGTCCTTCTTCGAAAAAATCCCTCAACGCTCAGAGCGCTAAGAGATTTCACATTTTAGTATGGTATCATATTGATCGAGAGCCCATTTCCACTTCCTTCTAAAAAGGAGCTCAAGACAGTCCAAATAATTAGTTCTTTTCTTTTTTCTTCAACTCTGCTGGTACTGGCTTAGCTCCAAATATTGTTTTTTCTTTTTTGGTTGATTCATCAGCGTATTTACCCAATTTTACATTCAATAATCTTGCCAATTTCATATCCATTTACGTTCACCTCCTCTCCATAAAGGCAGAATGCTGAAAGATTGTACAACACAGGATAGGGATATTATGGATGATTGTACGAAAAAATTCAACATGCAAATAAAAATACATATTAGTTTATAATATTTGTGATTCTCAGTCTTATTAATATAAATAAAATGATTCGGTGCATAAGCAATAAATATCAGCAATGAGCAAACATTAGTAATTAAAATTACCGACAAACTCAGGGGAATAAAAGGAATGATGGTGCATACTATCGTTGTAAAAAAAACACAGAAATTGAGGTTGGAAAAATGAATTCCTCCCGAGAATCTTCTAATTAGCATCAGGCTCCCAAGAGCCAATAATGCTCCGAAAAAATGTCCTGTAAACCATCCTATAATGGAAACAAAAATTATCGTTGAGATTTCAGTAAGTTTTATTGCAAGCGCATATTCCATCACCTCTAAACTTGTTGGACCATCAGGATCAGATCTCTTTATTTCTGCCGCGATGCGCCTGGATAGCGCTTCTAGCATCCTCATAATCCCCTTTCTCTGAAAAGAAATAAGATATACCGAATGTTAATAAAGAAATGGAAAGAAGACCTATTGCAATAGAATTGTAGAGCATGTATAAAGTTATAGAAATAGTTATAGCAGATATTATCGCACCAAAAATCAACATTTTATTTAAGGAGGAAGAGTAGCTTTTCCCTCTCAGGAAATCATGCGGAGGTTGTACGATAAATGAAAATCCAAAATTATATTTGCTCATTAAAAATGAAATTAAAAAAACAACAACAATAGAAAACAATTGTATAAAGTAAATGGAGAGTCCATCAGTATCTTGTATTACCTCAGGCTGGGCTATTCCAAAGAAATTTGCAAATAAAAATACTATGAGTTGCAAGTTTATATATGCCGTCAACCCAGCTCCAGTTGAGAAGGCTGCCAAATGTGTTTTTATTCCCAACCCAAACCTAAAAAATATAATCATAAAAATATATTGTAGTGGCAAATCTAACTTTGGCATCCCAACAACTACTCGCATCAAATAGGAGAACAAAGCTATAACTACTGCATAAATAAGTATTCTTTTCCGATATTCCCACAGAGGTAGCATATAAAGCTTCAGGACCAAAGTAACAGATGCTATGGCATCAAACACACCGAGTAGGATATACAATAAAGCAGATAACAAATGAAACACCGTCCTTGAATTAGGCTTCTACTATTGTATATTTAATTTTCGGCGTATGGCAATGCAATTAACCGTACAATTGGAAATATTTATGATATATGTAAGGTAAATATTTTCTATAGATGCAGATATAATATCCTCCAGCTTAATCCAACTAAAATCCTCTTCCCAACGTAACAGCTTTACTTCGCATCTAGTGGTGTTGATTACTATTATGTTGCCACACAGTTCCTCATGCATCATCAAATGAATCATAACTCGTTCCCCTGTCATGCTGACCTTTCTTTTGTTCGATTTGCTCGCTTGCTGCTTCTGGATAGATTATCGGTTGAATGGATGATTCGCATCTATCATATGACTACACTTGAGTATGAATCAATTCAAACTACATAATCTGGTTAATCAGCAGGCCTGTTTTGGCAAAATTTGATTCAAGTAATTGGAAAATCAGTTATAGAGGCTGATTATAGTAATGGTAAGGAGAAAATTAATTATAGAGTAGCCGAAGGCAGCGAGGATATTAGCGGAGTTTATAATAATTATAGTCAAGTTTCCAAGAAAGATATAAATGGTATTCAAGTCACATTACAAGGCGAAAACTTGGTAAATCAAGCGATGTGGACGAGATATTCGAATAAATAATAATAAGGACTCCTATCGGTCACAAACCGCTAGAGTCCTTATTAGATCTACTCTAAATTTGAACTGCTTACGGAAGAAATAAGTTCCGTTAATCTTAATTGATGTGGCATTATCCAACAGTTCTTTACACAAATTAAACCCAAATTGATTTAGTGATTATAACCAACAGAATAAAGAGCACCAAAATTGCTGCTGTAGAAGTCCATACACCGCCGCCGCCTTCATAAGCACCCATGCCTTTAACCTCCTTTATTTGTTGATACTCTAATATATGAACAAATACATTCTATGACAGGGCATGTGGGTAAACAAAAAATACCCTACCAGCCGAAGCCGATAAGGTATTCACTCGTTTTCTAACAGTTTTATCATCCTTAGTCATTCCAGTGCTAATTCGAACAATCCCCGTTACTGACAATCCCGCTAGGTCTACAAAACCCAATAAACGCAACAACTATTATGGCAGGAATTGCCATGCATACGGTAAGAACTTAGTTAACCAAAGAGCAGCGAATAGTGTGGCTATGCTCACGAAATTAAATCCAACATGCTTTAGTAATTATGACCAACAGGATAAAGAGCACCAAAATTGCACTCGTCGATGTGAAAGCACCACAATGTTTGACCTTATGCTCATGTCCACATTCACTCACATAAACTCCTCCTTTTTTTTAGATACTGTACACAGTATGTGTTATTAAAGAATTTGACAGGGCTAAACGGCAATTTGCAAAAATGACGGTGGAGTCCAAGAATCTTTATAAAAGAATTAATTTCAAGATGATGACCAGCAAAATGAACAGTGCCAAGATCGTAACTATCGATGTCCAAACTTTCCCGTCAGCTTCTCCGCCACCTTTTTCTATTCTCCTCACACGTAACGCCTCCTTTGTTTACTCTACAAGCTATGCGAGGTATTGCTTAGGAAATGGACTTCAAGGTAAACAAAAAAACACCCCACCAGCTTGAGCCAGCAGGGTGCTACCGATGCTTTCCAATTTATGCGGTAAGTATTATCCGTAAAAATTCAACTTGTATAGTGTTCCGCATTTGGCGTTGTTGAAACGGTATGCATAAAATCACACCTTATTTCATCAGTTCTTCCGGTGGTTCTGGATTATAAACGAACGCTAAGCTGGCTACACTTACAGAAAACATGGCAAGAGCGGCCAAACTTGTTGCAAACGTTGAATAAATGTATTTCTTCACATTCTCACCTCCTTATAAGAGTAATGCTTTGAATCAAGAAACTTATCGCTAGTATAGACGAGGCGAATACCAAGTTTGTTCCGACCAGTAATACAGCGATGGTTTTTAAGAGCGGGTAATAACGTTTAGGAATACGCGACTGCTTTTCAATCCCTGACGGAGCATAGATTAAAATCAGGATTATACTTAATATCGTTGCACCAATGCTCAATTTGTAGCTAAGAGTAAAAAATGATAGTGCGGTACATACGATAGATGTAACAAGTACGCATCCAATACCTGTTTTTAGATGTATCCCGCCTGTAATTTGTCTAAGTATTGCGAACATGACTAACATTAAAGAGGCTTCTTTAACCTTGCCTGTAAGCAACGCCGCACCCATGGTCAAACAGACAATAAAAGCAACATTCAGAACTATGGATAATGAATGCTTTAACACAGCTACCGACGCCGGATGATCAGGGATTGTAGATTTTATATGAGTTGCCATTCTCAAAGCCAAAGTCTCAATCATCCTCAAGTTCTTCCCTTTCTTTTTTGAGCGCATAATATAAAAATAAACCAGCGGCCATAGAGACATATAGTATCATCAGAAACAGATCATTATAATAAAACATGAATGTTGATGCCATGAGCGATCCTACTATAAAAACAATAACTAGTACATGTTCCCACTTTAAACGCAAACGCTCAAAATCCGCGATGAAGCCAATTTTAAATTTTAACAATACAAATGATATCGCAAAAACCGAAGCGCTCGTAATGGCTTGCAGCAAAGACCCTTCAGCGCTATTTTGTAGATCAGCAGTGTCTACGCCCCCAAAAAACAACCCTATCATTATTGCTTGAACAAGCGTGTACAAAAACGTCCCTGTGATAGAGATAATCGCAGCCCACAGTATAGGCACCCTGACAACTGTCGTTATAAGTAATATGTACAACAATGTGCTTATAGCAGGAGCCAAATAGGATAAAGACATTTCCTCTCTTAAAATGTAACTTTGAAGATTCATAACAAGACCTATGAACAAAGCCGGCAACACATACTTTACAGCTTTTAACCTAAAAATAGAAAGCATAAGCGTTAATGCAGCCATTGTTTCTACAGTTGAAAACAGCAAGAACCTAATAGGCTCCCACATAACACATATCCCCTTCATGTAATTGGTAACAAACACACCTTAATACTACATTTTCTGCCAATTCGAGGCAATCCATTTACCAATATAAATGGAATATTTTATGTATTATGTGAGGTATTTTTTTACGATGCCGATATAATATCCTCCAACTTAACCCCCTATAATCATCTTTCCCGCGAGACAGCTTTACTTCACGTCTAGCAGTGTTGATTACTGTTACAATGCCACGTAGCTGGGGAGTCAGCAAATATTTATGATTTTGAAGTCTATGGAACTTTAGCGACTGGTCCGATTAACTTAACTGCAAATGCTCAGCAAAATAATATTTTACTTAGTTGGAACACCATTGAAGGGGCAGAGAGTTATACTCTCCAAAGATCTTTGGTATCCGGCGGTCCATACGATAAAATCACTAGCAATGTTACTAATGCAACGTATACTGACATCAATATTAGGTTAGACACAACATATTACTATAGAGTAACGGCTATTTCTAACGGCAATGAGGCTCAGGCATCAAATGAGGTTTCCGCGATTGTCCATAGTAGTTCTAATCCTAGTGAACCAGAACCCAAAGGGAATCGCGCCATCCTTACTATCACTTTAACAACTGGTTTGGAAAAAGAATATGATCTCTCAATGGAGGAAGTGGATGCCTTCATGAATTGGTACGATGCAAAAGATGCCGGTACCGGCCCCTCCAAATATGCGATTGATAAACACAATAACAACAAAGGACCATTCAGCAGCCGTAAAGACTATGTGATCTTCAATAAAATACTCACGTTTGAAGGCGAGTATTCAACTAAATAAACAAGAAAGGACTCCTTATCGGCTACAAACCAGCGGAGTCCTTTTTCACATCTACTCTAAATTCAAACTGATTACGTAAGAAATACGATCCATTGATCTTTACGGACTGAGAAGTGTACTTCTCCACTGGTCCGCCATAGTCCACAACCTCTATCAAATCATCACTTAACGGCTGTACTGCATACACTCCTACCCGACTTAATGCAGCTGAAAATAGTTCGATATCCGATTTTAACACTATATATGTATGGTTCATGCTGATCACGATCCCAGCCTTCTAATATGACGATATGTTGAGTTTCATATAGTTAATATGGGACATGGAAAACTATTTATTAGGTAATAGTTTCTTTTTCCTGTTAATAGATTCATGCTGATACATCGCTATCGCCACTGGCATATAAATAAAGTATACCTTAGCAGAGGGGGTATGCAGATGATTCGAACTAGAGTAAAAACGTTCAAACACCGTGTCGGTAAAAACAAATTTCTGGTCGTTAAAATCTTTCAAGCTGCAGCTGCTAAAGCAAGGAGCGGTAATGCCTTGGCAACCAATGCACTGAACATCAAAATATCCAAACGCAAAAAGCACCACTAAGACCATCCGTACCTTCATTTCCTATGAAGGGAGGTGATTTCTATGAGTAGAAGACATTCCAAACACCATGTGAAAAGAAAAAGCTTATCGATCTGGTCAAAACAAAAAGCGTTCGCGCGTGCACAAGGCAATGCGCTGGCTGCCAATTTGTTCAACGTAAATGTCAAAAAGAAAAAACATTAATAATGTTTTCAGTGGGGCAAAGGCATTGCTCCATTTCAAATCTTTTAGCAATAATTTCACGAAAAGAGCCTAAAAATATTCCCCAGCCGACCATGTAAGGTTGGCTGGGCTTTTTGTTATTCGAGTATTTCGTTTTTTCGAATAAAATATCCCAATAACTGCAGCTACTATTATGACGGAATCCGCCATGTAATTGGTAAGAACTTAGCTAACAAAAGAACAGCGAATACTGTGACCGTTGCGAAATAGCCTAGTGTTCATTAGATCAATTTTTTACCATCCTTAAAAAGGAGCCAAGTGAAGCGGTATTATTCAACAGTTCTTTTCACAAAATTAAACCCAACATGCTTTAGTGATGATAACCAACAGGATAAAGAGCACCAAAATTGCCGCTGTAGAAGTCCACATACCGCCGCCATATGCACCTGTGCCTGCACCTTCATATGCACCCATGTCTCTAACCTCCTTTACTTGTGGTACATTTTAATATATGTATAAATACGTTCTATGACAGGGCATATTGGTAGACAAAACAAAGGCTCGTACCGGATAACCCGGTAGAGCCTAAGAATCTTTATAAATGGATTAATTTCAAGATGATTACCAACAAAATAAACAGTGCCAAGATAGCAACTATCGATTTCCAAACTTCCCCGACATTTTCTCCACAATCTCTTTCCTTTCCCTTCACACGTAGGCCTCCTTTGCTTACTCCACAGGCTATGCAAGGTACTGTTTAGAGAGTGGACTTCTAGGTAAACAAAAAAACATCCCATCGTCTGAAGCCAGTAGAGTGTCAAGACCCCATTTTATAGACACTGAAAAAAGACCCTAGGCTATAAGCTGCTTCCGATACTCTTTCGGAGGCAGCTTATTTAACTTTCGTTGTGGTCGATTTTGGTTGTAAAATCAAATATATTCTTCTATTCTTCTTTGTGCCTCAGCGAGACATGCTGATTCGGGCGCCAACCTTTGGCAGCATATCATGGTACGTATGGGACGTGCACTGGAATCCCTGGTCGCTGTAAACGATGAGGCCAGTCACGTCTTTTTGCTGTTGTTTTAGCAGATTTTTCGCCACACGACCTTCCGTAAAAGAAGCATAGTTGCAGCGACGCTTTAGGCGAATTTGTGAGCGGAGCCTCTACCTTGGTTTCAAACGTATACTCATTAAACTTTGTTCCTTTTTTCGCTGGGATAAAAAATGCACCCCCTAGATTTCATCGGATAAACCAGGGGGTTATTCCAATGTCTATTCTAAGGGGTGCACTTCACGCGCCAAGCTTTGCAGCCAGACCCGATACAGCTTCCTTAACTGCCGCTTGTCTTGCCTCTTCACTCGGCTGTGTTTCGGTAGTCAACACTGTCTTTGTCTTGGGCTTATATTCCAAATATACCTTTTCAATAGCTGCCCTAAGCTCCACGACCGACACTGTAATACCTTGCTCGGTAAGCCGTAGTGTGGCATACTGTAAAGCCTCCTGAAGCTTACGTTCTCCTCCGGCCTGCTTAAAAGCTGTTTGAGCAAAAGCGAAAGCCTCTCCAGCAATTTTATGAATTACTTCACGTTGTGCTGCCGTGGTACGAGCATCCAGCCAGGCATTCACTTTTACCTTCACTGTATTCAGTCCAGCTAAAATAATGGTTGTCAGTACACCTATAGCTGCTGTAGCAATGGTACTTACGTATGGTTGTACATTTTCAATAATAGTTTGAGTTTGCATGATTATTTATCCCCTTTCGTTTTCAAATCAGCAATTTTTGATTTTGAATCCCAAGACACTACAGCTCCGTATGCCTCAGCAATCGGGCGCAGCTGCACGTATGCCTTTCCGTCCACTAACTGAACAGCTTGAAGCTTACTGCCGTTTAAATATGCCTCTTTATGTGTGTTATCCCACTTGAAACCCAATCCCAAGCCGTTCGCTAACTCGCGCAGCGGAACGTAGGTCTTTCCGCCAAACAGTAGCGTCTTACCCGCATTCTCTCCGTTAATCTGGAATGATCCATCCGTAACAGTCGCATGCTCTTCTTTGGATACGGAAGGATTCATATTGAACCATGTCCGTAATTCGTCTACCGTGCCGTCAAACTCATTCAGGTCCACATTTCCTTTAATTCCATTCACCTTGCCGCTATCGCTGTATTGCCATAAATCCCAGCGCTTCCATGTCGTGGTATCATTGGGCACACGCGTGCTATAGCGTGCGATCCACAGCTTATAGCTACCCAGCGGAGCTTTGAAATGGGCAGCAAAGGCGTTGCCCGTATATACCATCGGCTTGCGGCCGCTTACCTGTTCAAACTCCGTTAAAAATGCGAGTGCAACCTCGTGAATCGCGGCTGAGCTAAGTCCACCCGGATTGTTTTCATAATCCATCACCGCTGGTAAATCCAGCGTTTTTGCGCCGCCCACCTGATCCAGCACCTCAGCGAAATGCCTTGCTTCCGCTTTTGCTGTGTTGACACTGGTCGCATCTACAAAATGGTAAGCTCCCAGCAGAATCCCGGCTGCTCTCGCACCTTTTGCATTCGTAATGAATGTTGGATCGACGTAGCGCTGTCCTTGGCTCGCTTTAATAAAGGCAAACGATATGCCGTCTTCCTTCGCTGCCTTCCAATCAATCTTTCCCTGATAACGGGATACATCTATCCCTTGCGCGTTACCTTTTTTTCTTGCTTGCATTTTCTCCGTCCCCTTCCTTCTCACCACTTTTACTTTTTAGAACCTCTACAGCCTGCCGGATAATTGATGGGACAGGAGCACCAATCCTACCGCCGTTTTCAACTATCGACAGCAATTCATTGGCCAAATAAAAGTAGCTGACCGCATCCCGGAATAGATGCGAATCGCCTAAGACTCCATCTATTAGGTGGGATACTGCTACCATTGCAAAAATAAACACTTTTTGTGCGATACCAATAAGACCGATCTTACTTTTTAAACCAGGTCCGGTGCCCTTCTTACCTTCTACACCAGCTGCAATTAATCCAGTCACATAATCAATTATTGTAAATGTAAGAAGTGCAGCCAGAGCAAATGACCATCCTCCAAAAAGATACGTTATCGCGCTCCCACCAAAGGCAGCGCTAAATTTATAAATCTCCGACTTGTCCACTTGCCTCCCCCGTTTCTTTTTACTCAATATAAGGCGAAAAGCCATAAAAATAGCGCACTCAGAAGAGCGCGTTCAGGAAACTTTTCCTGAGCTATCATCGTTTAGCCTCTGATTTTTTTCTTCTTGGAACTGTATCTCTGCTAATGCATTTCCCACCGTGTATCCAGGGCGTTAAGAATCTCCTTACGCTTATGCGGCTGCGAAGCAATTACAGCTCCTTGAGACGCAAAATAAGCCCCTGAGTTATCAGAGGCTTTCCTACTTATATCTTAAATTGGTACTGTTGCTATAACGCTGCGGATTTTAAAGGGAAATATTTCTCAGTGAATAAAAAGTTGTAGACAGGCCATACGATTAGTTAATGGGCAGGATAGTTCTGGGGAAAGTAAAGATGAATGACAGAAAGAATGAAGCGGGACAATCCAAAAGGATTACCCCGCCCCAGCCTAACGGATTATTCCAAAACGTAGGAAATAGTCATTTCAACAGATTTATAAGAAAGGCTACCGAACCATCTATCTCCGGTAGAACTTGCAATGTTTGTTCCAAAGACCTGTGCTGTCCATGTACCACGTGCTTCCTGATCTAGAAAACTTGCTCTCTCAGTCATTCCACTGGGCTTCCATGCGATAGTAGCAGATTTGCCGCTAGGAGAGGATACATTCAAATTAGAAAAAACAACCGTCCCCAGCAGATTTCTATTGTTGTTGTTGATAATTCCTCTTCCTGGGTCAATCTCAATCGACTTTACCTTGGCATTAAGAGGCAATGACGTAAACCGGAAGCTAACCTGATCGGAAAAACCGCTTTTGCCGGGGGCTAATGCCAACCCTAGGCTTTTGCTGGCGCTCACTGTTCTACTGCTGCTGGAAGCATTGGGAGCGGCACTTAACTGTGCATCCACTGTCTGTCTATAGACAGTTTCACCAGCCGCATTGGTGGATACCTTAACATTCGGCTCCGCTGCAAATGCAGTCATGGACATTGCGGCGCTCATGGATACCGCCAGTAACATTGCACCTAAACGTTTTTTCATGCTCATACTCTTTTACCTCCAAAAAATATTATTAAGGTGGTATGAATTGCTATCCGAGCATAAAGACCTATTTTCAAAATGAGTGACGTTTTCTAGTAGAATAGCAATAACCCCTTGTTAATATTATCGGTAAACAGTTAGAAGAAGTCAATTGTTTCCAATGATTTTTTGGTAGAAATGGATTCTTTTTGTAAAATTTCACACTGCATCAGGCTGGTTTAAAAGTAAAAAGAAAGACACCCTACCTGTCGGGGTTATTACGGTCCGATGTTCACGGAGTTTACCGTCTAAAAAAATCCCGCCGACCAATTAAGGTTAGCAGGGATTTCATTTTATTTAGAGTATTCACTTACTTCAAACGTCAGGATACGATCAAACAGCATATAGTCCTTCCGACTGCTGAATGGACCTTTATTGTTATCGTGCTTGTTGATCGCGTATGAAGATCCAGAACCAGCCTGCTTGCTTTCGTACCATGCAATGAAGTCATTGACTTCTTTTATACTTAGGTCAAATTCCTTCTCCAAGCCGGTAGTCATAGTAACTACCAGAATTGCACGGTCTCCGCTTGGAACCGGTTCAGTTGGCTCTGGATTAGGAGTGGAGCTTGATACCTTAGACATCATCTCTAATTCGCTAAGAGCTAGATACTGACTTCCATTGTTGGCTGTAATATTAATTCTATAATTCTTATATGAATTAGAATTAGAAAAAGAGAATTTTTTTGGAGTGCTATTTACCCATCCAGTTATATTTGACTGAGTGTCTAGAACGTTCCAAGTAATCCCATCATTTGAGCCTTCGAAAGTCCAATCTTTAGGAGCTCGGTCAGTCGCTGTCGTCTGTGGGTATATAACATATTGCTCAATAACTACAGGATTGGAAAAGTCATATCTTAACCAAGCAGAAGTTGTACTTGATGTCCACGCACTAGAAATAGTAACAAATCCCTTGTTAAATGCCTCATATGCGTACGAATACTCATTGCTTGCACTTGCCACTCCAGATGGCAAAGTGTTAGATGTCATTTTGGGAATTAAATTTTCTGAATACTCTGCTTCAGCAGCAAAAACATTTGATAACGGAAGAGATAAAAGGACTAAAAATAAAATTGTAATACATGTTTTCTTCATTAGGATAATCCTCCAATACTTTTAATAGAACTAAGAATAATTTAATTGAGGAATTGTGTTTAAACATAAACTTGCTAATCTATAAATATGACCCAAATATTTGCATATTTATTTTTTATTGGGTACGAAAAAAAGACTCTATCAGCCAAACACACCTGTAGAGTCCCTCATCCTTATTTCACTATGAATCTTACCTTTGTTCCATCTAAATATTTATCCAACTGATGGCTTTACCCATGATCCAGCTCCTCTATTATCTATAGGGCTTATGTATCTTATATCTGCACCTGCGCCACCCTCAGAACACATAGCCATCGGCCATTCGTCACGATCATATCCCTTTTTAGTCGGATAGCAATTCAAAGACTCTCTGCGATTCTCCTCGGCTCCATCCCGGTCAATCGTACATACCGCAGAATGTCCGGCCGCAATAGCATCCCTAATGTGCACTCCGGTTTCAGGGTAGCATGAACTTGGGAACTTTAGCATATCCCCCCCCAAAGCAAAAATCCCTCAACGCTTAGAGCGCCAAGGGATTCTACCTTTTAATACAACGTCAGATATTGATCACGTTCCCACTGGTGAACCTGTGTTCTGTACATGTCCCATTCAATTTCTTTAAGCTCGTAGAAGTATGCCAGAGCATGGTCGCCCAGTGCGTCAGAGATGACTTCGCTCCGAATGAGCTCCGACAAGGCTTCCTTCAAGTCTGCAGGCAGGCTTGGAATGCCTTCTTCGATGCGCTCTTCCTCGGACATAACGTAGATGTTACGATCAATTGGAGCTGGCAGAGGCAGTTGGCGTTTGATGCCATCCAAACCAGCTCTCAGCATCACAGCCAAGGCCAAATACGGATTCGCAGCCGGGTCAGGGTTACGAACTTCGACGCGAGTGCTCAGGCCACGAGATGCAGGAATCCGAATCATCGGGCTGCGGTTACTTGCGGACCAGGCAACATAACAAGGCGCTTCATAGCCTGGTACGAGACGCTTATATGAATTTACCGTCGGATTCGTGATTGCGGCCATTGCACGTGCGTGCTTGAGAATACCAGCCATATAGTGGCGGGCTGTTTGACTCAATCCGAGTTCGTCCGTTTCATCATAAAATACGTTCTCATTTTCCTTGAACAATGACTGGTTGCAGTGCATACCGGAGCCATTCACACCAAACAAAGGTTTTGGCATAAAGGTAGCATGCAGACCATGCTGACGTGCAATCGTCTTAACAACGAGCTTGAATGTTTGAATCTGATCCGCTGCTTTGATCGCATCCGCATATTTAAAGTCAATCTCATGCTGACCAGGTGCAACCTCATGGTGGGATGCTTCAATTTCAAAGCCCATTTCTTCAAGCTTAAGAACAATTTCACGACGGCAGTTTTCACCGAGATCCATTGGTGCCAGGTCAAAATATCCGCCTTGGTCATTCAGCTCTGTGGTCGGCTCGCCCTTTTCATCTGTTTTGAACAGGAAGAATTCCGGTTCAGGTCCAACATTCATCGAAGTGTATCCCAGCTCTTCCGCTTCCTTAAGTACACGCTTCAAAATACCGCGCGGGTCACCTGCAAACGGAACTCCGTCCGGCTTGTAAATATCACAGATCAAACGAGCTACACGATCTGAGGTTACCCAAGGGAATACAACCCATGTGTCCAAATCCGGATATAAGTACATGTCAGATTCTTCAATGCGCACATAACCTTCAATGGAAGAACCGTCAAACATCATTTTATTGTCCAATGCTTTTTCCAGTTGGCTAACTGGAATTTCAACGTTTTTAATAGTGCCCAGCAAATCTGTGAACTGCAAACGAATAAAACGAACATTTTCTTCTTTCGCAATCCGAAGAATATCTTCTCTGGTATAACTCACACTAACCTCTCCCTTTCTGTAGCGACAGTAATCAGCTGTTCCATAAATTCCTTAAATGATGAGTCCAAAATGTAGAATACAGTATTATCTTTTATTGAAAAACCGTGATAGTTCACCTTGGATCAGGGATACCTGTCCTGGTCTTTTGCCTGCCACAAGCTGTTGCTTCAACAAGCGGTGAAGCTGAGTATCAGACATTTCACGGCGTTTGACTTCCGTGTCTGCAGTAATAACCGTAGCCTCCTCCGATTCTTTGGTGACCGGATTCATGACTTGTTTAATTCCCGCAATGTTAACACCCTTTTCAATCAACGCCTTGATTTCAAGCAGTCGCTCGACGTCATTAAAAGAAAAAAGGCGTTGGTTTCCCGATGTACGGGCAGGAACTATCAAGTTATGCTGCTCATAATAACGAATCTGACGTGCTGACAAGTCCGTTAGCTTCATGACAATACCTATTGGAAATAAGGCCATATTTCTGCGAATTTCATCGCCCATTTGTCATCAACCTTCCAGTGATCTTTTATTCACCTTATTGTACATTTAGCTGATGCAAAGTGTCAATGACATGTTAGAAAAACTCACAATAATTTACGATCTTTCATCGTTTGCAGGGCCATAAGCACTCCATATTTCACATGAGAGTAGGTTAAGCCCCCTTGCATGTAACCAATATAAGGTTCACGAATCGGTGCATCTGCAGATAACTCCAAACTTCCCCCTTGTATAAATGTACCGGCCGCCATGATAACCGGATGCTCGTAGCCCGGCATATCCCACGGCTCAGGTACCACATGGCTATCCACGGCGGCAGCGCGCTGAATTCCCTGCACAAAAGCAATGAGATGCTCTGGTCCGCTAAAAGAGATGGCCTGAATCAAATCCGTGCGCTCCTCATGCCAAGCCGGCTTAGTCTCAAAGCCCATTTCTTCAAAAACCGCAGCTGCAAATACACTGCCTTTAACTGCCTGCCCGACCAGTGTTGGAGCGAGGAATAAGCCCTGAAAGATACCTCGCGTGGTCCCCAACATGGCTCCTACTTCTCCGCCAATTCCTGGTGCTGTTAGTCGATAGGCTGCCAGTTCCACATACTCTTGTTTACCACAGATATACCCACCGGTTTCGGCAATGCCGCCACCGGGATTTTTAATTAGTGAACCTGCCATCAAATCGACCCCGACCTGAGTCGGCTCCTGCTTTTCTGTAAATTCGCCATAGCAATTGTCCACAAAGACAATAACGTCCGGTTTTATCGCCTTAACACGCGCTGTCATTTCCTCAATGTCGGCTACACTAAAGGAAGCTCTCCAATCGTAGCCGCGAGAGCGCTGGATACCGACCACCTTGGTATTGGCATGGATTGCGGCCTCTACCGCTTCCCAGTCCACTTTGCCTTCTGCTGTTAATGCTGTTTCTCCATAGGTAACACCAAAATCCTGTAATGATCCTGTTCCGTCGCCGGGCTTGCCAATCACCTTGTGCAGCGTATCATAAGGCCGCCCGGTGATATACAACAGTTCATCTCCCGGACGCAACACACCAAACAAAGCAGTGGCGATTGTATGAGTGCCCGAAGCAAAATGCGGACGCACCAACGCTGCCTCCGCACCGAATACATCGGCATAGACCTCCTCCAGCACCTCACGTCCCCGGTCATTGTATGCATATCCGGTAGAACCTGCAAAATGAAAATCGCTTACTTGCTTCCGCTGAAAAGACTGAATAACCTTCCACTGATTTGTATCTACAATCTGATCTATATGCCGTATACGTTCCTGTATTTTTTGTTCTACCATTCCCTGAATTTGTTGAATTTCCGGACTGAAAACTACCATTTTCCCCTCTTGACCCTCTCTCTTACGCAGCCTTAGGCTATTGATGTTATATTATTGTTCGCTTTGAACGATGATCCTTATCATTTTATTGACCCAAAAACGTCATCAGATGTTAAGCTTCTGTGAACTCACTAAGCGCATGACCATATTTTTCATACTCGCCTCTTTGAATTTCCACCTCATATATGACGTCATTGCCGTCATACTCCGTCAGCAGCACATCCCCGATACGATAAAGCACCGATGTCAGGTCGCCACGTCCCGCAGGAATACGGAATCTCAGTGTATCACCGCTCAAATGCTCTTGAACCAGCTCACGGATGCGCAGCAAATCCCCTTCATCAAATGAACTGATTTTTAAATATCCCTCCCCGGAAGGAAGCATTTCCAACTGCTCAGGGGTACAAGCATCTTTTTTGTTAAATAATACAATCTGAGGCTTGTCCGCAGCACCCAGCTGTTGCAAGATCGTCTCTACAACTTTCATCTGTTCGTCACGCATATCGGAAGAAGCATCCACGACATGTAAAATAAGATGAGCTTCATTAGCTTCCTCCAGAGTAGCCCGGAAGGAAGCTACCAAATCATGTGGCAGATTTTGAATAAATCCGACCGTATCTGTAAGAATAACCTCTTTGCCACTCGGCAGCTCCATCGTTCTGGAAGTAGGGTCCAGCGTTGCAAACAGCTGGTTTTCAATATATACGTCAGCAGCCGTCAGTTGCTTTAACAGCGTTGATTTGCCCGCATTGGTATAGCCGACCAGCGCTACCTGTACAATACCGCTCTTTTGTCTGCGCTCCCTGTGCAAATAGCGGTGACGGGTCACCTCTTCCAGCTGGCGTTTCAGATCACTGATACGGTCACGGATATGACGACGGTCTGTTTCCAGCTTGCTTTCACCAGGACCACGCGTTCCGATTCCGCCCCCGAGCCGTGACAGGTTCTTACCGTGTCCGGACAGACGCGGCAGCAAATATGACAGCTGTGCCAGCTCAACCTGAATAATGCCTTCACGCGTTTTCGCACGCTGGGCAAAAATGTCCAAAATAAGCTGTGTCCGGTCAATAATCTTGAGATCCAGACTTTCTTCCAGATTTCGTACCTGAGCTCCCGATAGCTCCTGGTCAAAAATAGCTGTATTCGCTCCCAATTCCTCGGCAACCGCACGTAATTCCTCTACTTTACCTTTACCAATAAACCATTTGGAGTCTTTGGTCTCCCTATTCTGGGTCAGGACGCTCAGCACTTCAACTCCCGCTGTCTCAGCCAGCTTCACCAGCTCATCCAGCGAATATTCCGTATTGATGCCAGAACGTTTGACTTCATCTGTAATCAGACTGACCAGTACCGCCTTGTCCTGCATTTCGGTTTGTGTATCATGAGTGGAGTTCGCCATATTGTTTGCTCCTTTATTTTCATATCAACCCTCGAACAGAGACCGACCTGATATTCAGGCCGGCCCCGTTCAATGTCGTGCAATTCGATGTGATTCAGAGATTCAGATTCCTATTATCGCCTATCTTTTGTCCAATTTCAAATCCTCTGGCCGCAGCGTCATCAATTCTTGCTTTCCGGGCTGCCCGCTTCTGTACTGATTGAGGAGTCTGACGGCCTGATGCCGAATCGCTTTTTCAATCACGTTACGGACATAACGCGCATTACTGAATGCATGAAGACTGTCATTGCGCTCGTTCAGCAAATGCTCTTTCATTTTGAGTATGGATTGGGGCATAAGAATATAATCCCGTTCCTTAGCCATCATCTCGGAAATTTGGATAAGCTGATCGACGGTATAGTCGGGAAAATCCAGCTGGATCGGAAAGCGAGAAGGCAGACCTGGATTTGTTCGCAAAAAAAAGTCCATTTCTCCTGAATACCCAGCGAGAATCAAAATAAATTGATTTTTTTGGTCTTCCATAGCCTTTACCAAGGTATCAATCGCCTCTTTGCCGAAATCCTTTTCCCCTCCGCGTGCCAAGCTGTAGGCCTCATCAATGAACAGCACACCGCCTAGAGATTTTTTAACCAGATCCCGCGTTTTTTGCGCTGTGTGCCCAATATACTCCCCTACCAGATCAGCTCTTTCCACCTCAATCAGATGACCTTTGCTCAGTACTCCCATTTTTTGCAGCATTTTAGCGATAATGCGGGCTACCGTCGTTTTCCCCGTACCTGGATTTCCTTTGAAAATCATGTGATATACATGGGCATTACTCAGCAATCCCGCATCCGTGCGCATATGGGTGATTTGCAGAAAAGCATATACTTCAAATACCAGGTCTTTGATGTTATCCAAGCCAACGAGATGATCGAGCTCTTTCTGAATTTCCTGATAAAGACTGAGATACTGCGGTAGCGCCTGCGACTTGGTTGAAGCTGCTGCTTCCTTTTCGTCCACAATCACCGAAGCTGTCGGCTCCGGGCTACGCAGCACGACATTGATTTGTCTGGAAGGTCTCTCCTCCGACCGCTTGCCCGCGGCAATTCCCCGTCCGTTCATGCATCCATCACCTCAACATTTCTTCAGGCACAGCTTACCCTATTAATGTATTCGGTCCGGCATGTCCTTATTAGCACAAAAGCAACGGAATGCACACAGGGCATTCCTCCCCGTTCAGGCCAGCCAAGTTTGAGCGCTGATCCACCACCGTTGCAGCGTCCATTTAGCGTAAGCCAATACTTCTCTCGATTGATGAAGCGGCATATTCAATACTCTGGATTCCGTCAGAGCCATCTGAGGATGAGCGAAATTCAAAAATTGAGCGATCTCCAGCGCGCGAGGGCCATGATAGCTATGTGTAATGATCACAGTCGAGGTCCAGCCATACTCTCTCATGATTCGCTGGCTATACAGCAAATTTTCGTAGGTGCTGGTAGCATGGTTCTCCAGTACAATATGCTGGACAGGGATACCCCTTTCTACCAGATAGCGTTGCATTCCTTCGGCCTCTGTATACGGAAAATCAGGCTTATCCAGCCCTCCACTTACAATCAGACGCTTGACGGTCCCATTGCGGTATAGCCGCAAGGCTTCTTCCAGCCTCTCCTTTAATCCGGGGCTTGGCTCTGCACCCCACATGGAAGCCCCCAGCACGATTCCGATTTGTGCTTGCTGGAGCGGAGAGGTAGAGGCGGCTGTATTCATGTTCCAAACTCGGAAACCTGCCCATACCAATCCGATCAATATAACCATCAGCAAGCAAAGTACGAGACGCTTGAGCAAGATACATCTTTTCCCCGGGCGACTTGGCCTATTCTGAGGATCAGGGCATTTTGGCCCGATGTTACCCATCCACTGCAAAACATTCACCGATCCCTTTTGAAATCACCGTTATGAAACCATTCCGCACGGTGTTTCAGCGACATTTTAAAATAGGGGAACATGTGGGCATCTATCCGATGTAGCACATCAGCCGCTGTACGATTAGCCAATTCTGCCTCTTGCGTTGAGATATGCCCGCGTTGTAGCGCTTCCTCCAGCTCATCCTCATCCACCAAGAAGATTTCACCATTTTTGAGCACCACGACATCCAGATACAAATCGTCAAACCAAGGGACACCCTGATCGGTTACACCCTGATTTCGGCAGGTATCAATGTACCATTCCACGATCTGCTCCCGATTGTCAAACATAGCTGTCACCACATAATGCTCACCTTTTGGATAATACTGCAGCCAGGAATAACCTTTATCGGCTATGCAAAACGTATGACCACCGTAGCTTTTCCATAACGGCTCCTTGAGACTCAAAATGGTATACAGGGTCACATATCCTGTAAACGCGTCACTTTCTACATAGCGGCAAGCAAACTTGCGATTCGTTATTCTGCGCCAGTTGGCCCGGTCTCCGAATTTGCGCTTCATAATGATGTTCCTCTCCAACATTGGTAAAACCAGCTTACCATATTTAAACTGTACACTCAAAAAAGAGACCCCAAGCTACAACAAAAAAAGGTATTCTCAGACCGTAAAACGGTCTGAAAATACCTTAAGGTTAAAAACAAGCCAATTTACATAAAGCGAAGTTACTAATTCCGGTTGCGGTGTCCACGATTGGAGTTCGAATGGTCGTTGAAATTGTTTTCCTGACCTCCATCCCCCAGGGTTCCTGTAGTAGATGTACTGATATCATTCGGATTCACCGTTGTCTCACCATTGACAGTCCCTGTATCCGGTATAGTTGTCTGACCATTCCCCTGGTTCGTATCAATTCCGTTACCGGAGCTTCCATTGTCGTTGCCTGTACCCCCAGTGCCATTTCCACTGGTATCCCCAGGAGTCATCGGAACTTGATCCGTGCCAGTGCCGTTATCGGCGCCACCAGGATTTGTATTTCCCTGATCCGTACCATTTTGGCCATCTGTAACTCCACCGTTGTCCGGTAAGGTTCCATCCTGATTCGGATCAGTTCCCTGTTGTGGATCCACCGGAGTGGTGTCTGCCGGAACTTCCACACTAATTGTATTGGAACGTTCGGATTCCTTACCATCCGGTCCATAAGCGACTACATAATATTCATACGTATTTCCTGGCACAGGAGACGTATCTTCACCGCTTGTGCCCTTCATTGCCTCCATAATCGGCGTAAAGTCTGGATCGGAAGACCCTTTGCGATACACACGATATTGTACATTATCACCCGCCGATGCAGTCCATGATAGAGATACAATTTGCGTATCCTGACTATAAGATCCGTTCAAACCGCTTGGAGCAGTAGCCTGAACAGTCTCAACCGGTTTCTCAACTACCGGCGGCTCATATCCCTTCGGCTGAGAGAATTGCGTAACCGGATGTCCCTTGAGCGCATCGCCCATGACTCTGCCGAAAAAGGCTGCCGACTGTCCGCTGTAGTTCCTCAGCATATGCTTGCCGTCAGGCTTGTCATATCCCATCCATACGGCTCCGGTATACTCCGGCGTATAACCGACAAACCAGATGTCCCGGTTGCCGCTGTTACCGCTGATTCCACTTTGCGTCGTACCTGTCTTACCGGCTACAGGCCAGTCAATACGCGCTTTGCGGCCTGTGCCACTATTGACTACATTTTGCATCATCTGTGTCATTTCATAAGCTGTTTTCTCACTCATTACAGGCTTGAATGCCTCTTCATGAGTATAAATCACTTGATCATCACTATTATTAATTTGCTTAATGGAATAAGCCTTTTGGAATTGTCCCTTATTGGCAAAAGCGCTGTACGCCTGTGCCATTTCAAGGGTATTTGTCCCTTTGCTTAATCCACCCAATGCGATAGCAAGCGAGTGATCATTCTTATCCATCGGAATGCCCAGGCTTTCCGCGAACTGAACCCCTTTTTCCACGCCGATTTGGTTCAGCAACCATACTGGCGGGATATTTTCAGACTTTGTAATCGCATCGGTCATACTGATGGTCGAAGAGTAACCATGCAAGTTTTTCGGGCTGTACCCATTAAAGCTCTGCCGTTCGTTACTTAAAGGGGTATCCATCGTAAATTTGCCGGATTCGAGAGCCGGCGCATACGCCGCAATAGGTTTAAAGGCCGAGCCTGGCTGTCTGCGGCTTTGTGTTGCACGGTTAAAGGTTCCCCTCTTGTAATCCCGTCCGGGTGCCATTGCGGCTATTCCGCCCGTTTGGTTGTTAATAATAACCATAGAGGCTTGAACAGGCTGATCGTCCGGGCTTTTTTCGAACATATCATCATCTGCCATCGCCTGATCCAGTGCATTTTGAGCCTGAGCATCCATGGTCGTATGAATTTGATAACCGCCAATGATCAGATCATTCCCGCTGACTCCTGGCAAGGCATCCTCTGCCTCATTCATCACATATTCCATAAAATTCTGATACTTTTGCACTTTTTCCGGCTGCTTGTAATCGTAATTTACAGCTTTGGCTGCTTCCATCTCCTGCTTGCCAATCATCCCCTGCTCGAACATCAGCTGAAGAACCACCGCACGCCGGGCCTTCGAGTCTTCCGGGTTACTGATCGGATTGTATTTGGAAGGTCCTTTCGGAATGGCGGCCAGTGTAGCAATCTGCCACAACTTTAATTGTTTTAAATCTGTCACTCCAAAATAACCTTCCGATGCTGCTTTAATACCGGAATACGAACGTCCAAACCAAATCCGGTTTAGATAAAGTGTGATAATCTCATCTTTTGTCAAATTCCGTTCCAAAGCCATGGCAATAGATACCTCGGTCGCTTTACGGAAAAAGGTTTTGTCACGCGACAAAAACAGGTTTTTGGCCAACTGCTGGGTCAGCGTACTGCCGCCCTCCACCGCTGAACGGGCTACGATATCCTTGACAGCCGCCCGCCCAATGGACCAAATATCGACACCCTGATGCTCGTAAAATCGTTTATCCTCCGTTGCTACAAAAGCTTTTTTAAGCAAATCCGGAATTTCTTCACTTGTGACAGGATCGCTTTTTTGTACAGACAGCTCACCCATAAGCACACCGTTGCGGTCATAAACCTTCGATGTCCCATTCACGTTAATTTTATCCTTGTTGGCTTTGTAAATCTGCTCGCCATTGACCATGACGAACAAGTATCCGGCAAGTGCGCAGAATATGGCTAACGCTGCCGTAATAAACAGCGTCCATCCAATTCGCTTACCTGTAATTTTCTTTTTCTTGCCCTTCGGCTTCTCTTTAGGTGTGTTTCTATTGCGATTGCCGGATCTGGACAATGAATCGTTTGGCATTCCCCTGACTCCCTTTCGCGAATAATCATATGTTGCCGAACATGTACCTTGCTTTCGGTAACATGAAATCAAAACGGAATGAAAAGAACAACCCTGTTCAGGTTGCTCTCGGTCACATTCCTATACAGTTAGACGAGACGGACGCTCGAAAAGTTTCATCAACCTGGCGACCGTCAAGCCTCTAATCAGTTATCGCCGATATGATCCTGTTGCTGTACAAGCGATACATTACGTTGCGGTGTAAAGGTGGATATAGCATGCTTGTAAATCAGCTGTTGCTTCCCATCGGAATCAATAACAATTGTGAAATTGTCAAAGGCCTTAATCGTTCCCCGCACCTGAAATCCATTGATGAGGTATACCGTGACAGGTATAGAATCCTTCCGCAATTGATTCAGAAACGTATCTTGGATATTAATAGACTTGTTCATTTTAGCCGTACCCCCAATAATCATTTGGATTGTTTTGAAGTATATTCAAGGTCTGTTCGGAACTTTCCTGCTATAATTTCGTGTATTTGGGCTGCATGAGCAGAAAAATTTCCGAAATCAGTGACATCTACCCACTGGATATCCTTCATATGGCGAAACCACGAGAGCTGTCGCTTCGCAAAATGACGCGTATCCCGTTTTAGCCAAGTCACCGCTTCTTCCAAAGACACCTCTCCCCGCAGGTAGGAGGATATCTCTTTATAGCCTAGACCTTGCATGGAGATGGCATCGCTTCGCACTCCCCGTTCTATTAAGGAGGCTACCTCAGCAACAAGCCCTTGATCGAGCATCCCGTCGATTCGGTCTTCAATACGTTTATAAAGCATTTGCCTATCCATTGTCAAACCTACGATGCACAATTGGTAGGGAGACTCCTTCTTTTGACTGGCCAGTTGCGAGCTAAGTGTCCTTCCGCTAACATGGTAAATTTCCAATGCCCGAACGACACGACGACGATCATTAGGGTGCAGACGAAGCGCACTTTCGGGATCAACCGCCTGCAGTCGCGCATGAAGCGCTTCGGCCCCAAACTGTTCGGCAAAATCAAGCTGTTCCTGACGAAAAGCTTCATCAGCTCCTACCTCGGAAAACTGGTATTCATAGCAGACCGATTCCACGTATAAACCTGTTCCGCCTACGATAAACGGCAATTTTCCTCTGGAATGAATATCCGGTATGAGGCGACGGCAATCTTCCTGAAATGCAGCTACTGAATATGGGTATTCAGGCTCATGAATATCAATTAAATGGTGCTTGATTCCTTCCATTTCCTGTTTGGAAATTTTGGCTGTTCCAATGTCCATATGACGGTACACCTGCATGGAATCACCGGAAATAATTTCCGCGTCCCATTGCCGTGCCATCTCAATGCTTAGTTTCGTCTTGCCGACTGCAGTCGGGCCAACAAGAACAAGTAATTTAGGCTTAGATCCCGCTGTCAATATCAATCACTCCGTACACTGTTTTCGTTGTGCCCCGTTGCTCCACACGGAAGCCGAGGCGGGCAAATTCCCCGCTGCCCCGTTTTTCCTTCAATACAATTGTTTTCCGTGCAATCCGCTTGGCCTGAACAATGCTTTCCTCAGCTAATGCGTCCGGGTTAGCCAACCCTCTCAATGGACCGATTGCGCTGGAATCGAGCAACGGATCACGGAACATCGGGTCAAAATAAACAATATCTATACTGCGATCCGGCAAGCTGCGCAAAAAGTCCAGATGGTGACCAAAACAAACATCAATGCTGGAAAATGCCTCATCCACCGCGGAGTTACCGGAACGGTAATGCCTCATTCCATCCTTGATTAACGCATAGACGGGAAAAGAACTTTCCACAGCCGTTACTTGTCCAGAACTTCCCGTTCCAATGGAAAACAGGAGGGAATCCGTTCCGAGTCCTGCGGTACAATCCAGCACGGTATCGCCCGGAACGAGCCTGGCGGCAGTCAACATCGGATCAGGCTCACCTTTTAATACCCGCTTGGCACGAATGAAGCCCATACTCGGGTGAAAAGCCATCGTTGTCTGCTCCGGGCCAATCAGCCTCACTCCACCCTGCACCAGTACCAGAGCCTGACGGACTCTATGAGCAGCGATTAGCTTAGCTACTGATATGCCACGACGGGGGGCGTACAGCACCCCCAGCTCGGCTGCAAGCAGCTCCGCTCGCTGCACAACCTCAGCCGAGGGAGCATCCCCTGTCGTCACCAGTAATTCAGCTTGCTGCTCACGAAGCGTCATCTGCTTTTCTTCTTCACGGTTTTCCCAATCCTGCAACATATTTATACTCCCTTACATTACTCTTTTAAACAACTTCTCCAAATCATATGTGGAAAAGGAAACGACGATAGGACGCCCATGGGGGCAAGTGTACGGTTGTTTGCACGCTGCCAAACGCTCCAGCAGGACGACAGCCTGTCGATCGGTCAGCTTCTGATTGGCTTTAATCGAAGCTCTGCAGGAACACATAATCGAGGCCGCCTCGCGCAGCTTGGCAAGATCAATGGCTTTTTCCTCCAGTACCCATCCGGCCATTTCCTCAATGACATCCGCTTCTTCCCCTTTCGGGAGCCAATATGGATAAGAGCTGACACGGAAGGTTTGACCGCCAAAATGCTCCAAGTACACTCCCGCCTGTTCAAACCAGTGTAGCCTCGTTTTTAACTTTTCCGTCTCAGAAGGCGTAAAATCGAGTGTAATCGGCAGGAGGAGTTCCTGCGATACGGACTCGGGATTGCCGAATTTCTCATAATAAAACTCGTAATTGACCCGTTCATGCGCAGCATGCTGATCAATTAAATACAAGCCCTGATCGTTCTGCGCAATCAGATAAGTTCCATGATGCTGACCGATCAAATTCAGCTCAGGAAAAGTAGGCAGCTCGGGAGCTTCACCAGACATCGCTGCCAGCTGCTCGGCATTCAGGCGTGGCTGACGAGGCTTCTCGTCGGCGAAATAGCGCGAGTCCGCAGCATTTCCTGCACTCGGAGCCATAGAAGAGCGATAGGCGGCAGAAGCGGCCGTTTCCTGAGCAGCTTCGCTGTAAACAGAAGATGTGCCTACTGCAGCCTCGTCTCCTTGCACCTCTTGAGCACCGGACGACTGCCTATGAGCACCAGGGAGTGACATACCTCCGCTCCCATTGTTTTCATCCACAAAATCTGCATTCAATTCCTCATCGCTGACACTTGTCCCTGAAAGAGCGCTTGCCCGGTCAATGGCAGTTACACCCTCCCTGCGCGTACGTTGTTCACGCTCCGAGCTAACCCTGCGGTTCTCTTCATTCCCGTTCAAACGATTGGATTGACGCGGGTCCTGCCCCTTTAGAGAGGCCACGGAAAGCGGCTCTGCCAGTCCCCGGTCTTCGCCGGAAGAAACAGCACCTTCCGTTCTATTTCCCGTATCATATCCAGTATCATGTCCCTTCGAAAAGTGAAACTGCTCCTGTACAAACGAGCCACTATCCTTGCCGCCGATTTCGCGCTTGACGGCCTTCGGAATCAGCACCTGCTGCCCCAAAACAGCTTTTATCGAATCCTCAACCAGCTGAAACAGTTCGGTCTCCTTGCTGAACCTCACCTCCAGCTTGGCGGGATGAACATTAACATCCACCAATGAAGGATGCATTTCCAGCTGGATCACTGCCAGCGGAAAACGATTAATCGGCAGCAACGTATGATATGCCTTAAGCAGCGCCTGATTGAGCCCGTAGCTGCGCACAAAGCGACCATTCACTACGGTTGAAATCGCATTCCGATTCGATCTGGTCCACTCCGGTCGACTGACAAAGCCGCTAATGCGGTAATCGAGGCTCTCTCCTTCCAGCGGCAGCATGGACTTCGCCGCAGAAGTTCCGTAAATCGCGGCAATCACCTGCAGCAAATCTCCATTGCCCAGCGTTTGCAGCAATGTATTGCCGTTATGTCGCAAGGTAAACGCAACTTCCGGGTGTGAGAGCGCCATCCGGTACAGCACATCCGAAATGTGCCCCAGCTCCGTCTGGATCGTTTTCATATATTTCAGCCGTGCCGGCGTATTATAAAAAAGCTCCCGAACGGTAAAATCCGTGCCTTGCCGGGCGGCCGCATCCTCGTGAAGCATCAGCTTGCCGCCCTCAATCACCAATTTACGCGCACGCCCATCGTCTCCGGCTGCCGTAAGCAGCTCCACTTTCGATACAGCGGCGATACTCGGAAGCGCCTCACCCCGAAAGCCCAGACTCGTAATCTGAAACAGATCGCGGCCATGTCCGATTTTGCTGGTTGCATGGCGATAGAACGCCGTTTCCACGTCTTCAGGCTCAATACCGCTGCCGTTATCCGTAACCCGGATACTTTGCAGCCCGCCTTCTTCAACAGATACGTCTACACGCGTACCGCCTGCATCAATCGCATTTTCCACCAGTTCCTTCACGACGGAGGACGGACGTTCCACAACCTCGCCAGCAGCAATCTGGTTCGCAATATGCTCATCCAGTACCCGAATTTTAGACATCCTTTGCACCTCCTCCTGACTTCAAAGTGTGATGAAAAACAAGAAACTAATCACGTCATTTATTTTACTACAGGCCGTTGGCCTTGTTTTTTAATTCGTTTAACAGCTGCATCGCCTGCAAGGGAGTCATGTTCATGACATCAGCATTTTTCACCTTGCGCAAAATTTGGCGTACAACCGGATTAGCCTCAGCCGTCTCTGACTCGGACTGCGACTTAACGGGAGCAAGCTCCTGCTCTCCGAAAATAGACAGCTGTATCACTCCGGTCGCCCCCTGCTCTAACACACTGGAATCTTCCGCAGCCTGTACAGTATCCTCTTTTACAAGGGTGGCTTGCTGCGATAAAGGCTGGGCTTGTGATGCAGCTGCTCCCTGTTCTCGCAACATCTGGGGTGAATTGTCCCGGTTCTCCGTGTTCAGAGAAGAAGCGGCTCCTGTCCCTGAGCGTGTACGATGGGCTGTTGCTTCCTTCGCTCCCGCTACGTTCTCAGTGCCTGCCGTTACTTGGGCTGCCGCTTGTTCAAAGCCATGCAATAGCCCATTTGCACGCTCAATAATGTTACTTGGCAGCCCTGCCAGGCGGGCACAATAAATGCCATAGCTGCTGCTAGCCGCGCCCTGTATGAGCTTGCGCAGGAAATTTACCTTGTCGCCGCTTTCCTGAACTGCCATGGAATAATTCCGCAGCGAGGACAGACTTTGCTCCAAATGAGCCAGCTCATGAAAGTGCGTAGACACCAGTGCTTTACAGCCGATGATATCATGGACAAATTCGATAACCGCCTGCGCAATCGCCATCCCCTCACTTGTGGACGTACCGCGTCCCAGCTCATCGATAATGATCAAGCTTCGCGGGGTTGCCTTGTCCGTCATCACTTGGATATCAGCCATTTCCACCATAAACGTACTCTGCCCACCGATGAGATCATCCGCTGCGCCGATACGTGTGAAAATACGGTCCAGCATCGGTACTTTTGCACGTGCAGCCGGGACGAAGCAACCAATTTGAGCCATAATTGCAATGAGTGCAACCTGACGCATATACGTACTTTTACCAGCCATATTTGGACCCGTGATCAGTAAAATATGCGCATCCGATTCCTCCAATGCAGTGCCGTTGGCGATAAAACTGCCATCCTTCATTACAGCCTCCACAACGGGATGCCGTCCCTGCTCGACCACAAAATCGTAGCCCGTTGTCAGTTCAGGCTTCACAAAGCCGCGCTCTGCGCTCACGGATGCCATGGACTGATATACGTCAATTTCAGCTACCTGCTCTGCCAGCTTTTGCAGACGGGGAATTTCAGCGTTCAGCTTACTGCGCAGCTCGGAGAAAAGCGTGTACTCCAGATCGACCATTTTATCTTCAGCTTCCAAAATCAAGGATTCCTTTTCCTTCAGCTCTGGTGTAATATACCGTTCCGCATTCGCCAGCGTCTGTTTGCGCTCATACCGCCCTTCCGGTAATGAGGCCAAATTGGATTTGGTCACCTCGATATAATAACCAAATACTTTGTTATATCCGATTTTGAGCGACCGGATGCCCGTTGCAGCACGTTCCTTGGCCTCCAACTCGGCGATCCAGCGCTTGCCGTTCACACTCGCCTCCCGCAGCTCATCCAGACGCTGATGGTAGCCTTCCTTAATGATCCCCCCGTCCCTTACGGAGATTGGCGGTTCATCCGCTACCGCTTCCTCGATCAACGCACACAAATCTGTACAGCTATCCAGCGTTTGGGCAATTCGTCTCAGCGTCTGTGAAGGCGATTCGGCGCACAGTTCGCGCAAACCCGGAATCCGGGCCAGCGACAGCTTAAGAGCGATCAGATCGCGTGCATTAGCGCTGCCAAAGGCAATTCGTCCAACCAGTCGCTCCAGATCGTAAATCTCTTTGAGCTGAGCACGCACATCTTCACGGAAAATGAACTGATGGTATAGCCTGTCCACTGCCTCCAGCCGCTCCTCGATCATATGACTGTTCAGCAGCGGCTTGTCGATCCAGCGACGCAGCAGACGCGCTCCCATCGATGTCTCCGTCCGATCCAGCAGCCACAGCAGCGAGCCTTTCTTCGAGCGTTCACGGACCGTCTCCACCAGTTCCAGGTTCCTACGGGTAAATGGATCCAAAATCATAAAATGGTTCGGCTCATACACCGAGATTTGGGTTAACTGGCCGAGCGATCTTTTTTGCGTTTCATTCAAATAAGCAATCAGACGCGATACACACTGTCTGCGTTCTTCTGTAAGCCTTGCCCACGCAGCCTCGCCAAATTGATCTCGCACAAGATCATCCTTGGACTTGTCCCAAGCGGTATAGACAACACGCCGCCCAACGGGCGACAGACGGGACGTCACGAAATCGAGCAGATGACCGTCCCCTAGCATTTCGGATGGCTCATAAATGTTGATTTCATCCAGCAGCCATTCTTTCGAATCTGGCACGGAGGTCACATACAGCTCACCTGTTGACAAGTCGCACGCCGCCAATGCCAGCATCCCGTCCGTCTCCGTAACACAGACCATGTAGTTGTTGGACTTGTCGCCCAGCGCCTTGCCTTCCATGACCGTACCCGGAGTCACAACGCGGACGATATCCCGCCGTACCATTCCCTTCGTAGCTGAGGCTTCTTCCATTTGTTCACAGATGGCTACCTTATAGCCCTTCTCAATAAGGCGCTGTATGTAATTTTCCGCCGAATGGTAAGGCACGCCGCACATCGGAATTTTTTCCGTGGCGCCACCCTCACGACCTGTAAGTGTAATTTCCAGCTCTTTGGATGCAAGAATGGCATCGTCAAAAAACATCTCGTAAAAATCTCCCAGGCGAAAAAACAAAAATGCGTCTTTGGCCTGCTCTTTTATAGATAAATATTGCTGAATCATCGGTGTATAATTGGACATCGTCTGCTAACCCCCACACTTTTCCGTTAAAACTTGCATTACCTATCATTATAACAAAAATGACAGTCGATAACATAAAAGCATCCCGGCCGTCGCCGACTGATTTTACGAAAGTTTCCAAAATGGACGCAGATCCCGCGACTCATCCCACTGCTTCCCCTTGTGGAGGCTATCCAGCAAAGGCCCGATATAAGCTTCATATTGCGGATATACCTCTAGTGAAACGATATCGGGAATAAGAGGCTCCATATACTTCTTAAGTAAAATCTGGTTTCCTTCATAAAAGGCTCGGTGAGCCTCCTCCTCATCCAGCGGTCTACGCTGTAAACGAGGGTATTGAGACGCGATAAGAAAAGCCATTCCAATCACACCTTTTGCCAGTTGGGGCGAGACCAGAAAGCTGGGCAGGGTTCGATATTCGAAGCCTCCGTACGACTGACGGCGAAAGTCTCCCAAATTGCCATAATGTGGTCTGCGCCGAGCCGCGCGCTTGTCTTCCAGCAGCGCCAAAGGCAGCGCCAAATAATTGTCCAGCGTCCGCAGCAGCGCCCCGTTTAGCGGCACCCCGCTAAAATGCAGATGTCCGCCCAGTGGAAAGCCCGGTTGTGGCATCCCGCCTGCCTGCCAGATGAGCGTTCGGTCGCCAATACGCCGGGCAGCTGTTGCAAAAGCTTGACGCAGGTGCTTCAGCAGAAGGGTCGGATCGCTGCTCGGTGCAGGACGTAGCTCAGCTACCGGATATAGCGTCCGTCCTCGGCGCGATACGGCATCGCAGCCTGCCACGCCAATGCGGCTCAAATACCTTGAGGCCGGAACTATCCGCCCCTCGGGCATCCGAACCAGTAAAAATTCGGGGTCCATGCCGATCAGCAGTCGGTTTCTCCCGCGTTCCGCTAGAAAGTCCTCCTCCTGAGCCTCTTCTTCACGCGCTGCAGCTTCATAAAGCGCATCCAAGCGTCTGTCGTTCAGCCATGGCTGTGCCGCAACATCACGCACCTGACAGCTGCGTTCCCCCAGCAGCGTCAGCACTACCTCACCGCTGTCCAAACCAAGTGTGTACAGCGTACGCACTGCCAGCCGCTCCATCCGGATATATAGCTGTGAATTACGATCCAGCGCAGACGGATCATATGCGCGGACTTCGGGACGGCCTTCATGGAAACGGTCTTCATGGAAACGCCCTTCAATGATACGTCTTCGAATTTCCAGCACCTGCAATTGATGGATTTGTACTGCATAGCCTATCGCAAAATCCGCTGTGCTGCCATCCATCCAACGAACCGATATACCCGAACGCTCCAGCCTGCGCTTTTTTTCATCATTCGGCATCTGTCTAAAGCGTCTGAGCGCCTGTCCCGGCTGCTGCATCATGCTTCCCTCCCTACGGATTACGTATGGATTATGTCTGCATAACAACAAAAAGGAGGGCCTTTGCCCCCTGCGCAGAATCAGACCGGCGCAAAGAGTAAAGCGGCCCTCTTTTTGTTTACCTCCGTCAGAGCTCGTCGTCAATGAGGTCGGGGTCGAGCTCCTCATAGTCCCCTTCTTCCGCTCCAAAATCATAATCCTTGTCAAAATCATCACTGCTGCCATTCGGGAATACTTCCACAACAATTTTCGTTTCCGCCACCAGCTCCACCGCAAATTCCCGCTCGACCCGGATCATTACGCTGCCGCCCCCGGAAGATACACTGGCCTCAACGCAGCTCGGCTCCTGTGTAGCTTCGGCGGATACTTCCACTGTAGATGCCCGATGCTTCGGATCAAGATACGAAAGCGGCACATGTTCCACGTACGACACCGTTTCCTTAGCCACATCGGTCTGCGAGTTTTTATCGTATGAGTACCAAATATTGATGTCATACGTCCCGACGACCTCAATGCCGTCCCCGGCCGCCACAGCTTCATACTGGTGGTTAATAATCCATGCCCCCAAAATGCTGGTTGGATTATTGGGCGGAGTTACGGTATGGGTTACGGTAGAGAATCTGCGACCTTTTCCACAGATCGCTTTAGTAATAATCTCTCTACGATTTTTATGACTCAATGCCATTCTTGAACCTCCTCCATACAATCAATCATTCCATACATATGTATGCAGGTTGTGGGCGAATGTTGAGTGAATAGGCGAAAAGGAAAAAATATTATTTGTATAAGCTTATGCCGCAATGGCTTGAACTCATGCACGCCAATGTGCTACGTGCTGCTCTACAATCTGTAAAAATTCGCTGAGAGCCGGAGATCTCCATTTTTTCGTATGATAAGTGACCTGAGTAGCCACCTGTTGCTCACTGTCATCCCACGCTAAGCGTGTCATTTTCCCTTCACGCAGCTCATTTTGTACCGTGACCAGCGGAAGCAGCGCAATCCCCAAGCCTGCCATGACACATTGCTTGATGGCTTCAATGCTCCAAAACTCCAGACTCGGGTCCGCAAAAATACCGTGTCTGTTCAAATACTGCTCAAACAGAATACGGTACGTACAGCCAGACTCCGTATGCAAAATAGTTTCATCCTTTAAATCACAAGGCTCTACCCTTGAATAAGCAGCCAGTGAATGCTCAAGTGGCGCAACCAGTGCCATCGGCTCGTGGATGAGCGTGGTCACATGCAGCTCCCTGTCCTCCGTCTCAGGCTGAAGCAAAAAAGCCAAATCCAGCTCGCCGGAGCGAACCATATCGCGCAATTCCCAGCATTCGCCGGGCTTAAGGACGATTTTAACCTTCGAATACCTCTCCCTGTACTCACGAATCAAACCCGGCAATCGAAAAGCAGCCAGCGACTCCGGTGCTCCAATTTTCAGCGTACCAGTCAGCTCCGATGCTGAACAAAGCGCATCCTTGGCCATCGCATGCATCTTGGAAATTTCCTGCGCATAGGGCAGCAGGCGTCGTCCGGCGTCCGTCAGCATAATTTTCTTGCCGATACGGTCAAATAGCGGCGTACCCAGCTCGGCTTCCAGCGATTGGATTTGAGCCGTGATACTTGACTGTGCATAATCCAATATACGCGCCGCTCGTGTAAAACTGCCGGCTTCCACCACATTTAAAAACGTAAATAAATGGCGCGATTCCATAATCCGCTCCTTCCATCGTTTTTTTCGATGCAATCTATCATTATATTCCGTTTTTCCGATAGATTGATTATCTGATAAGCTGGAGGAAATGACAAGAGAAAGAAGGATTTTCTGCATGACAAGTCAACACAAGCTGCAATCCACCATTGGTCTTCCACAGGCCATTGCGCTCTATATCGGAGCTGTGCTGGGTTCGGGCATATTGATTGTACCCGGTCTTGCCGCCCAAATGGCGGGGCCGGCATCACTGCTGGCATGGGGCTTTATGACCCTGCTCATCTTGCCAATGGCACTGTCCATGGGCCTCCTGTCCGCTAAATTTCCGAATGCAGGAGGGGTATCACATTTTGTCACGCTGGCCTTTTCACCACGTGCCGGTTCATATATTGGATGGTTTTTTCTCATGTCCGTTCCGATCGGGGCACCTGTTGCCGCACTCACCGGAGCTGGCTATATGACCGCTGCCATGGGCTGGGGAGAGGAAAACCGCATTATGCTAGCCGCTGCCATGCTGGCTGTGGGACTGGTGATCAACTGGATCGGCATGAAGGTGGCTGGACGCATTCAGATTGCTGTCGTCATTGCTATTGTAGCTGTCCTTATTTTCGCCATTGCCGCAGCACTTCCCGAGATGAAAACCGTGCACTTCATCCCCTTCGCTCCTCATGGCTGGCTCCCTGTCGGTCAGGCAGCCGCGATTCTGTTCTGGTGCTTCATCGGCTGGGAGGCCGTATCCCATATGTCAGAGGAATTCACCAATCCCCAGCGGGCGGCTGTTAAAGGTGTAACCATTGCAGCTATCATCGTTGGGCTGCTGTATTTCCTGACTGCATTGGCTACGATCGGGACACAAAGCTACCTTGCGGGAGGGTCAGATGCTTCCCTTGTATGGGTGATCAGCCGAGCTATCGGTCCATGGGGCGCAGTCATCGCGGGCTTGACGGGAATCTTTATTTGTACTGCAACGATTATTGCTTATGTTGGTGCCGCTTCACGGGTCGCGTATGCTTTATCCCGACAAGGACACGCCTTCGGCTGGATGGGGATATTATCCCGGCGTTTCCATACACCTATCGGGGGCATCGCTTTTCTTGCCGTTTGCTTCGTGATCATTATGTCTCTGTACAGTAGTGGCGCCGTTTCACTCACCAACCTCATCCAGTTCCCGAACGCCACCTTCATTCTGACCTATCTCGGCGGCTGTGCGGCGGGAATTAAGCTTCTACGAGGCAGTCGCTGGGGTGTCGCGATCAGCTCAGTGTCATTCTTCTCAACAGCGGCCGTTTTTCCCTTTGTCGGGTGGGCCATGCTCTATCCTGGACTGATCAGCATTGCCCTATGGATCACAGGACGTATTCGGCGCAAGCATTCCCTGCCTGCTACGGCCTCTGCCGTTATTGAACAAGAAAAGGCCACTGTCCATCACTAGACAGCAGCCGCTCAAGGCTTTTACTCTAATTTTTCACCGGAGTAGGGGCCTTGTCCTTTTTGGCGATTTTCAAATACTGGTACAGCTCATGCGTAAGCTGCAAGAGTGCCGAACGAATCTCGAACTCCTCCCTTGTCGCGGGAAGCTCCATTTCTTTAAATTCCTCACGAACCTGTTCCAGCAGCTTCTCGGTCTGACCTGTATAATGTCCGGCCAAAACGTCATGGCTAAGCTGGTCGAACAGCTCGGCCAGAAGCTTGGCCTGCGGCATGTGTTGGTACATTTGCGCGATCAGCTGCATCATATTTTGAATCGAATCCAGTTGCTCCCTGCGCATATAAAAATACACATTCCAGCCCTCTTGGGGACGGAGCATCTGATTTTCCAATGAACGCCCCGCTTCGGTCACCCCCTTGGCGATGATACTGTTCGCTTCGATAACTTCCTTGCCATCCCATATGTATGCCGGACTACGCAGTGTATTGGCTATGTTTCTGAATATGACGGAAAATGTCCGATCAACCTCGTGCCGAATTTGCTGCATCGTGTTATCGGAACGCGGCATATAGGCCAAATTGACGACCATGGCGGAGCCCAGTCCAATAACGAGCAGAGCCAGCTGGGTCAGAAGCACCTCCATATCAATCACACCGCCGCTAAATACACGGAAAACAACAACCGATCCCGTGACGATCCCTTCCTTAAAGCCTACGCGTACAATGACCGGGAACGCCGTCAAAATATATAATGCCAGAACCCAATCATGGAATCCGAAAACAACAAACAAAACACAAGCAAAAAGAAGCCCCACAACGGATGCAAAAAATCTCGCTGAAATGGTACGGAGGCTTCTCTTGCGTGTGACATCCACCCCCAAAATAGCCAAAAGTCCTGCCGAGGTAGCTCCATGAATGCCAAAACCATCCGCAATGAGTACGGCCATTAATGCGGCAATAGCCGTTTTAATTGTACGAAAGCCCATGAAAAAACTCTGTCCTCTCTAGGTGAAATCTGTGTCAGCATTCTGCATTGTTCGATTTCCGACACTCAAAAGAACAATATCATAGATGAACTAAACCGTTCCACTCTATATATTGCAGATTTAAATCGCTCTTTGGATTTATGCAAAATGCTCGTTTTCATAAATTTTAAGTAATTTCATTTTCATGGTACTTTATTTTCACGTTTTACACAAATATTCAGAAATTTATATTACCGATGAGGACGACCGGACAACAGACGATGCTCGACATACACAACCGCCTGATACATCAGTGTAGCTACGATGGCAATGATCAGCAGACTGGACATCACCAGCGTAAAATTGAATACCTGAAAACCATAAATAATCAAATAGCCCAGCCCGTTTTTGGCCACCAGAAATTCACCAACAATCACACCAATCCATGCCATACCGACATTGACTTTCAGCGTAGAGACGATAGCGGGGAAGGATGCAGGCAAGATCACCTTTTGGAACGTATCACGCCGCGATCCCCCAAACGTCCGTACTACCTTGATCAGATTCGAGTCAACTTCCTGAAAGCTGTTATACACGACCAGCGTCGTAATGATGACTATAATGGAGAGAGTCGTCATAAGGATAGCCGTAAAGCCCGCCCCAAACATGACGATAAAAATCGGACCCAGTGCCACCTTGGGCATACTGTTGAACACGACCATATAGGGGTCCAGCACCTTCGACAAAAACGGCGACCACCAAATAAGTACAGCCAGCAGTGTGCCTAACAGCGTTCCGAGTAAAAAACCTGCTATAGTCTCTCCCACCGTAACGCCGACATGCCCCCATAGCTCACCACTGATCGCATCCTTGCCAATCTGAGTGAATATTTTGCTCGGGTAGCTGAACAATAGTACATCAATCCACTTCATCCGGCCCGCAATTTCCCATAGTACAAATAAAAGCAATAAAATAGCTGTCTGTACACCTGTCACCAATCGCCGCTGCGAACGCCTGCCACGCCGATACTCCTGATGCAGCTCTTGAATCCAGCGTTGCTCAAGCCGATCCGCTTCATCCCTCATGGTCTAACTCACTCCTTTACTCCCGAAGCCTCCAGTTCACCCCATATTTCATGAAAAAGCTCATTAAAGCCCGGCTGATCACGTGCATAAAAAGGTTGAGCTTCTCGAATGGATTTTGGAATGTCGAAGGTACGCCGAATGTGGCCGGGATTACGGCCCAGCACAATGATCCGGTCGCTGACCGCAATCGCCTCGGCCAAATCGTGTGTAACCAAAATAGCCGTCTTCCCCCGCTCGCGCAAGGTTTCGGCAATCAGGTCTTCCAACTGCAGCTTGGTCTGATAATCCAGCGCAGAGAACGGCTCATCCAGCAGCAGCAGTCCCGGATTGGTCGCCAGCGTTCTCACCAGCGCCACACGCTGGCGCATTCCTCCGGACAGCTGGGACGGATGCAAATGCTCCTTGCCTTCCAGGCCCATGCTCTCCAGCAGCAGACGTGTCCGCTCGCGCGAAGCCTCATTTACCCTCTTGCCTAGCTCCAGACCCAGCAAGGCGTTATCCATAATCGTCCGCCATGGGAACAGATAGTCCTGCTGCAGCATATAGCCGACCTCCGGGCTCGGGCCGCTCACTGGCCGTCCTTGCAGCAGCACCTGGCCCGCTGCTGGCCGCAGCAGCCCGGCGATCATGGACAGAATCGTCGTTTTGCCACAACCACTCGGGCCGACCAAGCTGACGAACTCCCCTGTCGCCACGGAAAAATCAATATTTTCAACCGCCAGCGAAGCTTCCCGATCCGTTACATACACATGCGTTACTTGCTGCAGCCTCACCATCGGGACCATTACATCCGAAGGAGATCCGCTTCGTGCCCCGATCATGGCGAACCTCCGGTGTTCACATCTGCATCCGTAGTTTGGTTTGTGCTCGCTTTCGCAGGCGAGTTGGTGTTATTGGTAGATGCCGAAATTGCCTGCTGGGCAAAGCTCGCATTCACCAGCTTACCCAGTACAACGGGACTTTTCAGCTCTCCTGCCGAGGTCATGATATCCTGTAAATTCTTCCATTCCTTTTCTTCAATCATCGGGTTCAAAGCATAGGTACCTTGTTCCTTGTAGCGCTTGATGCTGGTCGTCAGAATCGCCAAATCTATATCCTTAAAATAAGGCGTAATCGCCTCAGCAATCTGTTCAGGTGAATGTGCAGCAATCCACTGCTGGGCCCGGTATACAGCGTTTGTAAATTTTTTCGCGGTCGCGGCATTCGTGTTCAGATAGCTTTGTTTTGCCATATATACCGTATATGGCAGCTCGCCACTCTCCACACCAATGGAGGCAACTACCCGTCCACGGCCTTCCTTTTCAAAAATAGATGCCTGTGGCTCAAACAACTGTACATAATCCCCTGTCCCGGAGCCGAATGCAGAGGCCACGTTGGCAAAATCAATATTTTGAATCAGCTTCAGATCCTGATGAGGATCAATGCCGTGCTTGCGCAGGCTAAATTCCAGCGACATTTGTGGCATTCCGCCCTTGCGTTGACCTAGAAAATTTTGCTTTTTCAGCTTTTCCCAGTCAAAGCTGCCCTGCGTTTGACGAGCAAACAGAAACGTTCCGTCCTTCTGTGTCAGTTGGGCAAAATTAATAACGGGGTCCTCCGCCCCTTGCTGATACACATAAATGGATGTTTCCGCGCCGATCAGTGCAATATCCGCCTGATTCGACAGCAACGCCGTCATTGCCTTATCACCTCCAGGAATGGTCGCCAATTGGACATCCAGTCCCTCCTGAGCAAACATCCCCTGGCTCAAGGCTACATACTGCGGCGCATAAAAGACCGTGCGGGCTACCTCGCCCAGTCTGATCTCAATCATCTGCTCTCCTTTGGGTGCGCACCCGCTGAGCAGCAGCAATCCGAGCAGTGCAGCAGCCACCACAGCTTTGCAACGAGCGCCGGTTTTCATCCTTGTTCCCTCCCCACCTTTTACATCGTTGACTTCATATATTGTTATGCAACTGTCTATATAATGGTTAATCGCATACAAAAAAACCGCGTTCACCCAGGAACGCGGGGCAGATGCACATGCAATCACATTATAGTTTGTATATGGATATATATTTTTCTTCCAGATAGTCGGCGAGATAATCCGGGTTCAGATCCTCACCCGTAATAGCTACAATCAGCTCGGACGGCGTCCGGCTCTTGCCATAACGGTAAATCCGTTCGGTCAGCCATTGCTTGATCGGCTCAAGTTCTCCGGCAGCAATCAGCTCATCCAGGTTCGGCAGCTCCTTGCGCAGCGTCGCCAAAATTTGCGCCGCATACATGTTCCCCAGTGAGTAAGAGGCAAAATAGCCAAAATCACCACCGGACCAGTGAACGTCCTGAAGTACGCCCAGCCCGTCATTCGGCGGGACAAGCCCCAGATACTCCTTATATTTCGCATTCCATACCTCTGGAAGACGCTTCACATCCAGCTTTTCATTAAATAACATTTTTTCAATTTCATAGCGGATAATGATATGTAAATTATATGTCAGCTCATCCGCTTCAATCCGAATTAATGAATTTTCCACACGGTTAACGGCCCGATAGAATTGCTCTGCCGTAACCTTCGCCAAGCGCTCAGGAAAATACTTTTGCAAGTCATCGTAATATCGATCCCAGAAAGCACGACTGCGTCCGATTTTATTTTCCCACAACCGGGACTGGGATTCATGAATCCCCATAGAGGTTCCTCCAGACAGGAGCGAGCCTGCCAGTTCAGGGGCAATATTTTGCTCATACAGTGCATGACCGCCTTCATGCAACGAGCTGAAAATAGCACTGGTCACCTCATCTTGCAAATAATGTGTTGTTATGCGCACATCACCCGGATTTAATCCTGTTGCAAAAGGATGTACACTTTCATCCAAACGACCTGCATCAAAGTCATAACCCATTTGTCTCAAAATAAACAGACTGAACTTCTCCTGCTGCTTGACATCAAACACACCGTCCAGAAAGCTCCTATCCGGCTGGTTGGGTGAAGCCTGGATTTTGGACAATAGCGGCACAAGGCGCTTTTTAAGCCGATCAAACACGGCATCCAGCTTATCAACGGTCATACCCGGCTCATATTGATCCAAAAGCGTGTCATATTCCGTGTCCTTGATTCCCCAGTAGCCGATGAACTCACGTTTCATATCCACGATTTTTGACAAATACGGTTCGAATCCAGCAAAATCGCTATGTTCCTTCGCTTCTTCCCATTTGCTCTCGGCCTGTGCAGCAAGCGTGCTGTATTCCCGGTAACGATCTGCCGGAACCGAACGATTCAGATCATAATTTTTACGGCATTCCTCCACCAATCTGCGATCATTGTCCTCCAATTGCTCCAACTTGTCCGCGGCGGCAAAAAATTGCAGCAATTGCCCTATTTCATCCGAGATCATCAGCTTGAACATTTCAGTGGACAGTATCCCCAGCGTTTCCGAACGAATGTCAACACCCTTACGCGGAGCACCTGTGCGTAAATCCCAGTGCAGCAGGCCCACTGCTTCGCCATAGCTGCTGATTTTGTGAGAAAGCTCCTTTAATGCCGTCAATTGATCTAACGTCTGTTGCTCCATTATTGAAGTCACCTCTTTAACTAAAAATGGATAAAACTTTACAATGCTTATTACTTGATGATAATGATAATAAAAAGTATAATCAACACACAACACGCACAGCCAGCTTCTGATACACATTTAAAAGTCGTCAGAACTACATATCCACCAAGGAGTAAAGCTTGATTTACGGCCTGTGCTGACCGGAAATTAGGCTTCTTCTATGCTGGTCTGTCGCCAATCATTATTCATAAAAATAAAATGTATACGGAGGGAACAATCGTGAATCACCTCAAAGAGATACTGGATTACAACCGTGTTTTCGTAGAAAACAAAGAATACGAGGCCTATCGTACAGGCAAGTTCCCTAACAAAAGAATGGTCATCATTACGTGTATGGATACACGGCTAACTGAGCTGTTGCCTAAAGCCATGAACCTGCGCAATGGTGATGTCAAAATTATTAAAAATGCGGGTGCGATTATCTCCCAGCCTTTCGGAAGCGTAATGCGTAGCGTACTGGTTGCCCTGTATGAGCTGGAAGCGGACGAGGTACTCGTTGTAGGTCACTATGAATGCGGTATGGCTGCGCTGAACGCCGACCATATGGTCAATGAAATGCTGGATCGCGGTATTTCGCAAGAAGTGTTGAACACACTGGAAAACTCGGGAATCAAACTAAACAAATGGCTGAAAGGTTTTGACAATATTGAGGAAGGGGTCGGCAGTACAGTAAAGCTTATTAAAAACCACCCGCTCCTCCCGCCCAATACACCTGTTCACGGGATGGTCATTCATCCGGACACCGGAGAGTTAACGCTTGTCGTTGACGGAAACCAGCAGTAAGCTTTTCAAAAGCCAGAAAATATCCTTCTCTAAATCAAAGGGGTGCCCTATAGCCATTTTTATGGCTTTTGGGGCACCTCCTTTTTATGAAAAAAGCGCATATGCAGGCCAAATGATCAGAGCAATTGGAGACTAATCTATGAACACTCTGTGTGAAAGTTGTCAAACCATACAGTTTCAGTGTACACTTTTTATGAAGCTGCAGAATATCTGCCACAGGGCTGTTACAACCGTTACTATAATGGATGAAGGAGATAAGATCGATGAATTTACTATCGTATGGTCTGTTGGGGCTTCTCGCCAGAGAGGAATCCTCCGGTTATGATCTGATGTTGCGTATCCAGCCTTTTTGGCAGGCCAAGCACAGCCAGATTTATCCGCTGCTGTCCCGTATGGAGAGCAAGGAACTGCTAGCCTCCCGCTGGATTCAACAGTCCGACAAACCTGATAAAAAAATGTATACCATTACCGACAAGGGAATCCATATGCTTCAGCAATGGTCTCAGGAATCGGTGGCTGCTCCAATCACACGGGATGAATTAAGTCTTCGACTGTTCTGCCTTTGGTTGACAGACAAAAGCAGTGCCAACCGCATGCTGGAGGAACGCAAACGCCATTTCATTCAGAAAATCCGGCATTTGGAGGATATACTGGAGCGCATTCCTGCAGAAGATTTACATTTTGGCAGTAAGAACTTTGGTGACTACATCTTAGTGCAAAAAGGTCTTATGAACGCCAAAGCAGGCTTGGAATGGTGTCAGTTAGTTTTGCGCATGCTGCTTGCCGGGGACGTCAGACCGGACACAAATCCGTTTGCGCTTAAATCGCAAGGCTGAATGGATTAGTCAATTCAAGCATGGGATTCAGGTATCGTTATCATTAAATTTTAAAAAATTCAAATTCTTTGAAACCCTTTTCCATTCATTGCGTAATACGGGTAAGCGGTTGTTTGACCTATTTCAAACCAATTTACTGAGGGGGATTATATTTACATGAAGAAGGCATTTACTTTGAAAAATATGATGATGCTGATGATGGCTTTTACATTGTTGATTGCCATGATTGCGCCGTCTACAGCTGATGCAAGGCGAGGTGGCGGATTTAAATCCGGACCAAGATCTTATCAATCTACACCAAGCAAGGCAAATGACAGCAGCAGCGGCATCAATAAGTCTGATAGCGGAACCAAATCTAGTGCAGCTACGGCTAACACAAGCAGAACCGGTGGATTTCTCGGCGGTGGCGGCGGATTCCTCAAAGGTATGATGCTGGGTGGCTTGGCAGGCATGCTCTTTGGCGGACTGTTCGGCAACATGGGTGCACTGGGCAGCTTGCTCGGCCTTGCCGTCAACGTTCTTGCCATATACGTCCTGATTATGGTTGGTGTAGGTATCTACCGTGCCATCAAAAACCGCCGCAGACCTGATGACTCCCGTGGAGGACGTTACTAAGCTATGATTTTGAGTATGGATGAAATTATTAACTCCATTTGTTTGCATATGGCTGAACGCAAGGGTGTTCAGCCCACCGATGTGGTTGTGGAGCTAAGCTGGGATGAGGATACAGGCTATACAGCCGAAGTTCATGTACAGGGCCGCAGTCAGTATCTGGTAGAGGCGAACATGATTGAGGCTATCCTGCGTTACCTGCATTCCGAATACAATATTCGTGCTTATCGCGAGCAGGTCAGATTGGATCTGGATGAAGAAATTACGGCTATTGTCCAGGTCTGAGCGTATATCGCACAGATTAGTTGTGCTAAGCACGTTATGCAACAGCAGAACCGACCTTCGCTTGATGCAAGGGTCGGTTCTTTTTTGAATTCATCTACCTGTGCGGCACCCTTTCGAGCAAGCCACGACCGTATATTTCCCGAAACGGCTGTTCCTCCATATGGATATATCCGATATAGCAGCCGCATTCCTTCATCCGGCACGGGCGCTTGGCGCTCAGACCTTCCAGACCATCCCTGTACAGGTGCCCAATCACACGTCGATCCTGATAGCAATGCTTAACTCGTCCATCGCCTTGGACATAAAATACATCCTCCCCGGCACGACATGCTCGCCCCAAGCTGCTGTAATCCTGCAAATTCCATTGAAAATAGGGGTCGATCACAGCCAATTCAGCCTTCTCGGCATCGGTATAATAATGGGGACGATCCTTGTAGGCGTTGATCCACAAATAAACATCCTTTGGAAGCTGCGATCGTAAGGAACGAATAGCCGGAAATGCTTGTCTTAATCCGACTGTACCGACACTATAGGAAATCCCAAGCTCATACAGCTTCATAGCCTGTGATATAAAAGCCTGCTCTTTCGTCTCTCCAGGGTGATATGTAGCCCACAGCGCAGCCGTTGCCGGATTCAGCTCCTTCGCCCAATCCAGCTTAGCCGACAGATTCGTCTGTACTGCCACTTTTTCCACATGCGCCATGTGGGAGAATTCAACCATGGTTCTGCGATACCAGGAATGAATCAAGGCTTCTCCATACGGATTAAAAAAAATGGAAAGTCGGTGCCCCAAAGCCCCCTGTTCCCGTACCCAATCGGCAAAACGCTCCAACTGGACCCGATCCTTGTCCAGCGTCTCCCGACTATCCACGTTTTTACTGAACGGACAGTAAGGGCAGGCATAGTTGCAGGAAGTCAACGAACCACGATAATATAGGGTTGCTCTCATGCTCCTGCGTACCCTTCCATACGTTCCCGTACAGCCGTGGAGATCATCCAGTCCCCAATCGCATCCGAATAGGCCATTCCTTCCTCCGTGAGCCGCAGCGAGCCCTCCTCAACGACCGCCATACCCGATTTCAGCAACAACGACATTCCTGTAAAATCGTCGGGCAGGGGTACACCAAAGCGCTCTGCGTAGGCTGATAAGTTCAAGCCTTCCCGATGGAGAAGCGCTTTTAGAATAAAACGCCGTTTGCTCTCATCCGCATTTAAAATAAAACCGTAGTCTGCCAGATCATGACGCTCCGCAGCAACGTAATCTGCAATAATACTGCGGGTAGCTGCGGCGCTAACACCGTATCGACTCGCATAGTGTACATTGCGCGTATAAGAGCGTGCACCACAGCCCAGACCCGCCATGCCTTCCTCCTGACAGCTATATGGCAAAAGCTCCTTGTCAGACGCACCCTCATTTTTAGCAAAACGGCGCATGGAATATTGTACATATCCTGCCTGCTTAAGTCTTTCGCGTGCTGCTTCATACAAACTTAGCCGGATATCATGCTCCAGCCCGGTATAACCCGGCTTCAAAATCGTATTTTCTCGAATATAAAGTGGATAGAGAAAAATCTCTCCCGGCGAGTAAGACAGGGCTTCCTCCAGGGAATACAGCCAGGTTTCCAGCGTTTGCCCAGGCAGTCCATAGATCAGATCCACATTTAGCAAAGGAAAATTATATTCCACCAGCCGTGCGAGCGCTTCACGCACAAGCTTGGGCTTCTGCGGTCGGTAAATGGCCGCACTCTCTGATTCCACAAAGCTCTGGATGCCCATACTGACACGGTCTGTCCCACGGCGCTTGAGCACCTCCAGCCGATCCTCAGTCACCGTATCGGGAGAGGTTTCCACTGAAATGGAGGCACGCTTAGGGTTCAGTCCCATAATATTCTCTGCAATGTCAAACAACCGTTCGACCAAAGGCGCCTCCAGTAAGGTCGGTGTGCCTCCCCCAATGGCAAAACGTGAAAAAGGCCGCCCGCCCATAATAGGCGCCCATTGCCGGGCTTGTCTTTCAAGCGCATCCACATACTCCTTATGTACATCCAGCCGCTTGTCTGGCAAGGTGAACAGGTTGCAAAATCCACAGCGAGCCGCGCAAAACGGAATATGCATATACAAAAAGTAGCTTTCCAGCTCCTCCTGCTCCCACAATTCCCGTAATGAAAGCGGAGTATCCAACGCCCGATAAGCTGTTTTGTGCGGGTAAGAATACAAGTAGGAGCGGTAGGGAGCTTCACGGATCGTACGTGCCCATTCATCAGGGTTCTCAGGCCACAAAAACCTGGATGATACCAGGCTTAGGTCCTTCCCCGAAGAGGTATCGGCAGTTGCTCCTGTTGGGTATGGATGATTTGGATTCATGGCTTTCATTTCTGCTCCCTCCTCGCGCTGGATTGATTTCTACATTTCTTTTGTCTTACAAAATAAATTCGCGATAAGGTACATTCCATACGACCTCATGTGCCAGACGATGCCCTTCGTAGCCATCCTCCCCGTAAGCCGTACCATGATCGGAAAAAGCCATACAAAACGTCTTGCCCCGCTTCCGCAAAGCATCAAACAAACGTCCAAGCTGCCCATCCACATACCGCAAGGCCGCTCGCTGGGACTCTACTGAATCCTTCACGGCACCCTCCACAAAATAATGATTAGGCCCATGAATCGCTGATACATTCAGAAACAAAAACAGTCGTTGTGCCGGGTCCGTCTTCTCCAGCAGCTTCAAGGCATGATTCACCTGATGCTCCGTCGAACGGGGATTCGTCACACCAAAGGTCATACGCCAGTAGCTTTCTTGAAAATACCCCGGCAGCACCTTGGCCAGCTTATTTTTTTTCGTAAAAAAAATAACGCCACCGATACAAATAGTCCGATAGCCCTCGTTTTCCAGCCCGGACACGATATCCGGAGCATCAAACAGCCAGGTGTTTGGATGTGTGCGCAGTCCTGTATCCTTGGTGTGAAACAATCGGATATGTGAAGCCTTATCCGTATTCGCAGGCGTTGGCAAAAATCCGCCAAAAAAAGCATGATGTGCGGCATAGGTAAAGCTGCCGGGTGTATGGCGTTTTTCCCAAGGTCCAGAGCCGCATAAATTCGGGCAGTTCTCTTCCTCCAGCTTCGCTACATCATATCGCAGCGTATCAAGCGTAATCATGACAATATCATGAGAGCCGACAATTTGGTTCATATCAGTCATCATCCGTCTTTCCTTTCAAAACCGCATTTCCATTGGTGAGCTGAAGCATTTCCCATTCATACGGATTCCAGCCCTGATGCTTCACCCGGTACAGCAAGTCACCGAACGGGTTTACGTCCAGAATGTAAGGATGACCGCCATGAGCCGGAACCAGCACGTCTAGTCCAGCGACGCTGGAAGCTGGAAAAACACTCATGGCGGCTTCCGCAGTAAGCTGGATCGATTCCACCGTACCCGGTGACAAGCCAGCCTCCTCCAGCAAAAGCCGCTCATTACGTAAATGCAGATTCGTGATGGGGCTGCGGCTCAAACGTAAAACCGCATGGCAAGCCTCTCCTCCGCACACGAGCTGGCGCACATCATACACGCGCCTGTTCAGGGTTGCTTTGGGAATCCAGCGCTCCACATGTACCCCTTCCATGCATAGCCAGCCCAGGATGGCATGAATGTCCTGCTTGTCCGTATAACGGCGCAGGCGTCCCGCATTGTAATATACACGCTGACCTTGAACAATTTCCGTTCCAATTGTGGTCACCGCCAGCTCTGCCTGTGTCTGGGGATGTATCTGATAAGCCATGACTCCAGATGCTCCGGAGCCACAAAATATTTTCACAAATACGCGGTGAAATCCGCTCACCTTCATTATCGTATGCAGATCGGCAGGGTCACAAAATGCTCCATCTGATGGTAAAAGCACTGGCGGGACCTTTATGCCCGCCTTGCTTAATACGACGCTGCAACGCCGCTTATCAAACATCACAGCCACTTCTGCTGGATCATTCATCCAGTGTGCCAAGGGCCAAAGCAGCGTCGCTTCATTCCGCAGCCAGGCCAGCAGACGACAATAGCCCCGGAACCATTGTGCCGGGTGCCAAATACGGCCGTGCTGCTCCTGCAGACACCGCGCTTCTGCCGCCGAAATCCTTTTGCCTTGTGTCCATTCCGAGCATGGCAACAGTGAATCATCCCCTTCAGCATCCGGGGCGCCAAGAGCGATCAGCTCACGCTCTACCTCAAAGCTTTCCCCTGGTGCATCCAGTCGGAGCAGCGGACTACTGCCCGCATGCCCCGCCAGTACTCGAACGAGGCTTTGTTGCACATACACACTGCCATGCACGTGATCTGATGTAGCTTGTGCTGCTATTTGAGCCATCAGCTCACCCAGACTGCGGTTCTCCCGAATGGCTCGCAGCACATCTCTATAGGAAACCTCCACCGCGGGTGGAAGCTTCAATTTGCTACGCGCCGCTTGTAGTCCCGTGGTCCGTCGATTTCCCGGATTTCCGAACAAAATAAACGGCTCGCTGCCACTACTGTCTGGTATCCTAACCATAAAGCCACCTCATCAGATTACTCGGTCAATGAAGGATAACGCCAATCATCTTCCTCATCTGCTTCCTGCTGATCATCCACGTTCACAGATAATCCAGAGTTTTTCCAACGCTCTACCATTTCACTGGACATATAATGATAGCTCAAATCCAGATGCTTTAGCCCCTTGATGCTTTCACTTGCCAGCAGAGCCTCTGCTCCTTGATCTGACAACGTACCCTGAGACAGATCCAGCACTTCAAGTTGTCCGATCACTGGGGCATTCGCTGCTGCAATCGCAATTTCATCCTGTATTTCGCTATCCTTTAGCCCCAAATATGTAAGCTTGGGAAAAGGATTGTTGTCCAAAAACGGTAAAACATCTTCCAAACCCCCGTCAAAACCGTATTCATCTACCCCCAAATACAGCTCCAGCTTGCGCAGCTCAGGCAGCTCGGCATGATATATTTGCTGAAGGACGCTGGCAGGCAGACCACCGCAAATAATTACCAATTCCTGAAGATGGCTATGACGAAGCGGCTCCAAGCTCAGGTCCTGGCTCCCTTTGACATAAAAAGACTCCAATGCTGGAAACGCTTCTAGCAGCGGGGACAGATTTGTTTGATTGATCCATGAAACCTCACACTCATCATATTCCATATCGCCGATAAACAGCTTGCGCAGCTTCGGAAATTGATCTTTATGCTGCACCAGCACCGGGATAAAATCCTCAGGCGAATTTTCATAGGCTCCGCCCCAATCCCCAATAATCAGATCTGTAATTTCCGCGCTATCCGGCTTGGCTGCCAGCTCTTCAATCAATTTAGCCATCGTTTGTCCACTCTCATAAGCATCAAAATCCACTACTAATTTTACTTCCATTTTTACAATTCCTCCGATCGTTCACCTGAGAATGTAATATACCCCTATCTAGTAGACTATCTATTTCCAATTTAGTCTATCCTATCATACCAATGTTCGTCAAAAATAGCCTCTTTCCGACATTAATCCTATGTAAAATATGCGTCATAACATAAAAACAGGACAGACCGATAAGCTGCATCGGTCTGTCCTGCTCATGTACTTCATCATAAATCTCTACCATTTATATAGTAAGAATATATAGTACGAAAAACAAAACTTAGATCTCAGAAACCAAGTTACTGGCTGATTGTAATTGGTGAATTGTCGGATAGCAGCGCCAGGTTATTCACAATTACATTCTCATCATTGCTCAAGCCGCTGGCAACCAGCGTTTGCGAGCCTGTCGTTTGAACGGTTTTCACTTCCTTGCGTTTTGCATGGTCTCCGTTTACAACATATACATATTCTTTACCTTGATCCTTTTGAACTGCTGCGGTAGGAACAACAATGCCTTCTTGCGCATTAGCAGCGACGAAGCTGATATCAGCCAACATACCTGATTTCAATTTCATATCCGGGTTCGCAACCGAGATTTTCACAGGGTAGCCTTTGCCGCTGGCATCTAGCGGGCTTACACTTTTAACTGTACCTGCTGTTACAATATTGGATGCTGCTACACGAACCTGTACCTTGTCACCCACTTTAACATTGTTGATCTGTTCAGCTGGAACATAGATCAGTGTATTGACTGTACTCAGATTGGCAATGACCAGCGCAGGAGCCTGAGCGGATACCATTTCGCCAACTTCTGCATTCTTTGTACCTACAATACCGTTAATCGGTGATGTAATTACGGTGTCGTCCAGTGCATCTTGCGCAATACTAACATTCAGTTGGGCCTGTTTGAGAGATTGCTGACTGGACTCAATGACCGCAGTATTTTGAGATACCTTAAGCTGATTTTGCGCATTGCTATAGCCGCTGTTGGCATTACTGTAGCTATTTTTTGCCGTATCATAGCTGTTGCGAGCTGTAGTGAGTGCCTTTTGGGCAGCTACCAACTGATCTTGAGCATTAGCTTGTGCATTTTGTGCATTTTCGTAAGCCGCTTGCGCGTTCACGACAGCTGTTTTTGCTTGTTCTAATTGAGCTTGCGTGCTTGCACCTGCATCAAACAGGCTTTGTGTACGTGTCACATTTTTCTGAGCATCTGCCAAAGCTTGTCGTGTTTGTTTCACCGTATTGGCGGCCGAGGAGACACCATGTGTCGCCTGTTCTACTGCTGTAGTAGCCTGATTAATTGCACCCTGCGCCTGATTGATTGCACTTTGGGATTGAATCACACCGCTCTTGGACTGTACCACGCCAGAGTTGGCTTGAACCAAGGATGATTCGTGGGATGCCTGAGCGCTGCTTACCCCGGCTGCCGCTGCTGCTGCTGCTGCACGGGCTTTCGCAACATTGTTCCGCATATCCTTATCATCAAGTTTGAACAGCACCTGACCTTTTTGGACCTCCGAGCCGATATCTACAGGCAGTTCAACCACTTTACCGCCTACTTTAGGCACGATATTCACCGTCTCCGAAGGTGTGACAGTACCTGTATAGATGTTCCCCTGTCCGATGATACCCTGCTGTGCTTGGCTGATCTTAACCGGAACAACCATGTCCTGCGCTGCTCCGGTATTACTGGAGCAGCCTGCCAGCACTGCGCCGCCGAGGACCAAAGCCGCTAATGTACTTTCTACTCTCAATATTTTCATGATAATTCCCTTTCTTTCTGTCCGTGGAAATAATGTAAGCCATCCAGTCGATATTTTTGTACTTCTCATGATTAAGCTTCCGGCTGTGTCTTTGCTTTCTTCCTTTGAATAAACAAAAAGATGAGTGGAATCGTGCAAAACAGCGGTATGGATGAAATGAGGAACGTATCCCCAATTCCTCTCGATGTAGCATCCAGTGTGATTAAACTACTGATGGATGACATCCATGAGCTGCCCAGTGTCGCTTGCAGCGTATGAGCCGAGTCTTGTGTAATGGACTCGGATATTTGCTGGGCGTGAGCTGCCGAGCGGCTTTGCATAATCGCGGTCAGCACCGCAATCGCCATAGATGCAGCCACGGTGCGAACCAGATTGGATGCTGTAGATGCATTGGCTACCTTGCTTGGATGAACAGCGTTCATGCCGACTGTGGATAACGGCATCATACAGATACCAATTCCCAGTCCCCGTAACGTCATGACCGTTTCCAGCCAGGCATGCGAAGTATCTGGGGTAAGCTGATGAAGGTGATACGTCATAAAGCTGGTTAGCGTCAGACCTACAAGACCCAGAGGCACAATACCGAACTTATCGAACAGCCGCCCGGCAATAGGCATCATTGCCGCCATGGCAATGGCCTGTGGAATGAGGATAATACCGGTATCAATCGGCGACACACGCTGAATATTTTGCAAAAATAGCGGTGTTAAGAACGTTCCTCCGTACATCCCCATCATGACCAGACTGGAGGCAATAACACTAATCGTATATTTTGAATTCTTGAATAATGAAATTTCAATTACAGCATTATCCTTGCCGCTTTCTATATAGATGAGAAAGACAAGTGCCCAGAAAGCAATAAACAGCAGGGACACAATTCCAAAAGAAGTCCAGCCATCACGCTGCCCGTTTGTCAATGCGTACAAAAGCGTGCCAGCGCAAGTTGCGGCCAGCAAAAAGCCCGGTAGATCAAACGGCTTCGGCTTTACTTTAGGCGGCTCTTTGATGAGGAGGATGACCATTAAAATGGCAAATAAAGCAACAGGCAAACTGACAATAAACAAGAAACGCCAGTTAAACCATTCAATTAAGTAGCCGCTCAGCGTAGGTCCTACAGCTGGTGCCGCCATTGCGGCGATCCCCCATATACCAAGGGACATCCCAATTTGTTCACGCGGCATGATTTTGTAAATAATCGTCATACTCAGCGGCATAATGACACCGCCGCCCAGACCAGCCAGTACACGCGCCGCGATCAGGGAAGAATCACTCCATGCAAAAATACATATTCCTGTTCCCAGCGAGAACACGCTGAGGGCAAGAATCAAAAACTTTTTGTATCCGATACGCTGCTCCATATATCCGGTAATCGGGACGATTACGCCGGATGCAAGCGTGTAACCTGTAATAACCCACTGAATACGTGTCGTCGTTGATCCTAAGTCCGTCGTCAATCGTGGAATGGCGACATTGATCAGACTGTTGTTCAGAATGGCGACAAAGGCGCCTAAAACGATAGCAAAAAAGGCAAGCCAGCGTTCTTTGGAAGAATCTGTCGAAGGAGCAGCAGCAGTTTCATTGGCAGCCACATGGACCCCTCCTTTTTAAGATGTATGAATTTTTACTTCCACGTTCGTTCCAGGAATGAGCTTCAAATCCTTTGGCTTGTTCACGGCAATTTCTACAGGCACACGTTGAGTGACCTTATTAAAGTTGCCACTTGTGTTCACAGCAGGAACGAGCGAAAACACTGCATTTGAAGCCTCGCCCACTTTGCGAACCTTACCTTGAATGACCTGGTCACCTGCTGCATCAAGCGTAATGTCAACAAGCTGCCCTGGTTTAATACGGTTAATATCGGTTTCTTCAATATTCGTGGACACATACAGGCTGTTCATATCAGCCATAGTCGCTACAGCACTACCCGGTGTTCCGATTTCGTGCTCCTTCGAATAAATCTTAATCACAGTTCCGTTAATCGGCGCACGCAGTACAGACTTGCTAATCATACTTGCATCCAGCCCCGATACATCCTGCTCGGCAATCGGTTCGTTGCGCTGCAGTACATCGCCTTCTTCCACATCAATGTGGCTAATCTCTCCGGAGATTTGCGGCATCACCTTATACTGATCGGCTTGAATACGTGCATCGTCACTTTTAACAAAGTGTGTTGCCTGATACCAATAATAGTAGCCAATAGCTCCGCCGCTCAGAATGAGCAGTACGATGAGAATCGGCAATACAGTTTTCTTACTCACTTGTTCCACCCCTGTTGTCCAAAAAATTTTTATTATTCAACGCTAATATTTTAAAATTGAAATATTAGGCCATTAAACCAAATTTAGAACGTAAAATAACGCATGGCTACATACCATGCAAAAGACAGGACTTATTTTATGTACATAAAACAAGCTAACCCATGCTTACAAACTGCCTTCTCTATATTTAAATATTTTCATATAACTATCGTACATTGAAATATTATAGATACATTTATCTATTCAGGCAATACAAATTTTCATTTTTTTCATAATTTTTTTCACAAAAAAAGAACCTTGTCCCCAAGGCCCTTTTCGAAATAAAATAATTTGAATTTTAAATATTTTCTAAGCACACTAAGAGAAAAGCACAGGCCCAAATGACCGTTCTTTGCGATTTTTAGACTCCTGCTCCTCTTTTTTGTTTTTGGTGGTTCCATTATCCCGGGATCGTTGCTGTCCCATGCAATTTCCGCAACGGCAGCGTGCTGTGCTCCTATGCACATCGTCTCTGGAATCACGCAAAAGCTGTACGTAGTCCAAAGATTGCTGCAAAGAAGCGGGCCCCGGAACAAAGCGAACCTTCTTGCCGTCCAGCAGACAATATACCTCAATAAGCTGTGGTAGCGCTCCAAATGCATAATGACAAAATACATTCGTCAAATGTTGAAATGTATGAATGACATTAGGATTATAGTCCACCATATACTTTTGAATCAGTAAGGAATCGGCACCAGCTGATAGCTGCCAGGCAGCCTGAACAATCAGCGAAATATCGACCTTGAGTTCAGGCACTGGCGTACAAAATTGTTCATACAGCATCACCGGCGTGAGCAGATCCTTGTTTAAGGCACATATTTTTGACAGCTCGCCTGACACTTTATTTTTGATATCCCAATAGTGGAACAACGATTCAAAGCCGTTTGCCTGCTTGGGCCACCATTTCTCCAGCACATACTGGACGGGGACTTCCCGCCGCACCTCTACTTCCATTCCAAAGTATTCGTTCAACGCATGGCCTACCGCATATTGAACCCGCTGCCGCCAATTCCAGCCCTCACGCCCGCGCTTTGCCTGTGACGGATGGATTGGCTGCGGCGTTCTCCACATCTCCTCAAGCTGATAGTCGTGCAGAAGAGGATAACCGCTTAAGCTATCGCTATTACGCATACCTATCCCTCACTCTCATCTCAGGAGACTCCAATACCCGCCTGTGCAAACTGTCTTCCATAGGCCCGGCAATTTTCCTTGTCATCATCCAATGGATTGAATTCAATCTTCAGGCTCTCCTGAATCACTGAGGCGCCGCGTTCTTTAACTTTTTCCTCCACTAAATCAACCGCACCACAGAATTGCTCATAAGAAGTATCTCCACTGCCAAATATAGCCGTCTTTTTGCCTGACAGATCAAGTTCGTCCATTTCCTCATAAAAATCTAAAAATTCATCAGGAAGCTCACCATCTCCCCAAGTATATACCCCTAACAGGAACCCATCATAATCGAGCAGCTCTTGCGCGTTGCAATCATATGAAGCCTTTAATTCTGCCTCATGTCCTGCTTGGCGAACGCCCTCGGCAATCAATTCCGCAATTTCCTCTGTATTACCGGTCAAACTGGCATAAGCAATCAATATTTTACCCAAGTTCATCCCTCACCTTTACTTGAAATATGGGATGCTTTCATTCCCTATTACTCAAATAATATTTGATAATGATTCTCATTGTCAAATATTAATTTCGAACAAGGCTTTTATCCATGGTAAAAACATACGCAAAACAGCCGCATCACATGCGGCTGTTCGCTGATCAAACCTATGAGTAAGCAGCTTTTATAAGGAGCCTGCTTATTGATCGTTTTTACTTATTGGTTGCGCCAGTACAGCTCATTCCATTGCAGCTCCTGGCGGAACTGGCGGATATTCGTGTTGTTATCAATAACAACAGCCTCTATGCCTGTCAATTCAGCATAATCCAACAATTGCTCAGTGGTTACAGCATAGGATAATACCGTATGATGTGCTCCCCCCGCATGAATCCATGCTTCTGCGGATACTTCGAGCGAAGGCTCTGGCTTCCACAAAACGCTGGCTACAGGCAGCTTAGGCATATTATTTTTATTTTCCACAGCCTGAATTTGGTTAATGATCAGACGGAAACGGCCTTTCAGTTCAACAATGGACGCTACAAGTGCGTTGCCTGGTTTACCTTCAAAAATGAGACGAGCCGGGTCGGCTTTACCGCCAATCCCCAATGGTTGAACGTCAATACGTGGTTTGTTTACAGCAATGGTAGGACATATCTCCAGCATATGTGAACCCATAATTAGTTCATTACCTGCTGCTAGATGGTAGGTATAGTCTTCCATAAAGGAAGTATCCACATTGTTAGCCATCAGCTTCATCAGGCGCGTCAATGCTGCTGTTTTCCAGTCACCTTCACCACCAAAGCCGTAGCCTTGAGCCATCAAGCGTTGAGCAGCCAAACCAGGCAGCTGCTTCAGTCCATGCAGATCCTCGAATGTTGTGGTAAAAGCTCCGAAGTCCCCCGCCTCCAAAAACTTCTTCATGCCTAATTCAATACGAGCCTGTTCCAGAATGGAATCACGAACTGCTCCTGGCTGCTTCGCTGCTGCAGACAATTCATACAATTCATTGTATTCTTCGAACAATGAACTGATTTCGCCTTCCGTCACGTTGTTAACGATTTCAACCAGATCACCCACGCCGTAGCCGTTGATCGACCAGCCTAATTGGGCTTGAGCAGTTACTTTGTTGCCTTCAGTAACCGCAACTTCACGCATATTATCACCAAAACGTGCTACTTTGAGATTTTGGCTTTCGCTATAAGCAGCCGCTGTGGACATCCAGCTACCAATACGTTTTTGGACCCCTTCTTCCTCCCAATAGCCAACAACGACTTTGCGCGCTACACCCAAACGGGCACCAATAAAGCCAAATTCGCGGTCACCGTGTGCGGATTGGTTCAGGTTCATAAAATCCATATCGATACTATCCCAAGGGATATCACGGTTAAATTGAGTGTGCAGATGCAGCAAAGGCTTCGCCAAACGAGTCAAGCCGGCAATCCACATCTTCGCTGGAGAAAACGTATGCATCCAGGTAATAATCCCTGCACACAGGTCATCCCCATTCGCATCAATGATCAAACGACGGATTGCGTCGGAATTCGTCAGTACAGGTTTCAATACAACTTCAAACGGCAGATGACCGCTACGGTTCAATCCTTCTACAATTTTGCGGGAATGCTCTTGTACCTGATCAAGCGTTTCGGGTCCATACAAATGCTGGCTTCCTGTAGCAAACCAAAATTTAAACGGTTTCATAATTCAAAATTCCTCCTGTCAGGAAATAAGTATAATTGCTTGCAGCTGTGTCATAAAAAAATTATTATGTACGTACAATCCATTCTATTTTTCATTAATGTACTGAAAAACGGAATAGTTGTACGTACAAGTGGGATTGACTTCATTTTAATATGGAAGCGCTCTAATTACAAGTACATCTGAAAAAAATATTTTTGTTCTGTCCCTCCGCCCTGCTACTTTGATGGAATCATTCGATTGTTGTTAAGCTTTGTTGTACAATAGATTCCATATGGGGATTTTGTGCAGCCTGCTGCCGTAATCCTGAAATGACTGCTGAAGGATGGATTGTACATGTATGTAGCACAAGGATGGAAAGACTATGAAGTTATGGATACAGGCGGTGGCGAAAAGCTGGAGCGCTGGGGCGATATTGTCCTGCGTCGTCCCGATCCGCAAATTATATGGCCTTTGACCCAGGAAACAGCCGAATGGCGCAATGTTCATGGGCATTACCGCCGCAGCTCTTCCGGGGGCGGCCAATGGGATATGAAAAAGCCTATTCCTGAGCGCTGGACGATCAGCTACGGACCGCTTAAATTCCACATTAAACCGACCAGCTTCAAGCATACCGGTCTTTTTCCGGAGCAAGCAGCGAACTGGAGCTGGATGATGGATAAAATCAAAGGAGCAGGCAGACCGATTTCCGTACTGAACCTGTTTGCTTACACAGGGGGAGCCACTACGGCCGCAGCGTATGCCGGAGCGAGCGTAGTGCACGTGGATGCTGCCAAAGGCATGGTACAGTGGGCAAAGGAAAATGTACATTTGTCCGGCTTGGCTGACCGTCCGGTACGCTTTATTACAGACGACGTGTTTAAGTTCGTGCAACGGGAACAGCGCAGAGGCAACCGTTATGATGCGATTATTATGGACCCTCCTTCTTACGGACGCGGACCAAACGGAGAAACTTGGAAGCTTGAAGAAAGCCTGTATCCGTTTCTGGAATCCTGCATGAACATCATCTCGGATCAACCGTTGTTTGTGCTGATCAACTCCTATACCACCGGTATTTCCCCTACCGTACTGCATAACATGCTGAGCATGACCATGCAACAAAAATACGGCGGGCAAATTAGCGCTGGTGAAATCGGATTACCAATCACACGCTCGGGATTGAATTTACCTTGCGGTATTCTCGGACGCTGGGAGGCTTAATTCCCTTTATGACTCCAGATGAACTTACCCGACACGGGCATGCAGAATCGAAGATTCCTGTTTTATATGAGGACAATCATGTTTTGGCAGTTGTAAAGCCCGTCAATGTTCCGACACAAGAGGATGCCAGCGGAGACCCTGATCTGCTATCGTTACTGAAGGAAGACCTTAAAATCAGACACAATAAGCCTGGCAACGTCTTTTTGGGTCTGGTTCACAGATTGGATCGCCCTGTAGGCGGAGCTATGATCTTTGCCAAGACGTCCAAAGCTGCTTCGCGGCTGTCAGAGTCGGTTCGAGGCCACCATTTCCGCAAAATGTATACAGCCGTCCTGAATGGTGTTCCCGCGGCTCCGCAAGGTCGTCTGACCCATTACCTGCTAAAGGATAGCCGTACGAATACCGTTCAAGCTGTTCGGCCCGGCACGGCAGGCGCCAAGGAAGCTGTTTTGGAGTATCGCGTGCTTGGGCAAGTAGATGGGCTCAGTCTGGTGCAGATTCAACTGCATACCGGACGCTCGCACCAGATTCGTGTGCAAATGCAGGCGATCGGCTGTCCTCTCTACGGGGATCAAAAATATGGCGGCAGCCTGAGCCGTCCCGGTCAACAGCTCGCACTCTGGTCCTTGCTTGCCGGAGCACCGCATCCAGTCAGCAAGGAGGATATGAGCTTTCACTCGCTGCCTCCCGCCCAATTTCCGTGGAGCGAGTGGCCTGTGTCGCTTTATGAGAGCATGATTATGCCTGGAAATTAAGTGGACAAGCTCTGTCCCATTTAGCTTTCGACATCGTCAAGCCATACGCAAAAATAACCCGCAGTGCATGTATCAAACAAACATGCATTGCGGGTTATTTTGTGCAAAAAATTTTCAGTAACTCTCATCCTTATGACGAGGAAGCCACGGTTTGCCCTTGCTTGCTGTTCACCAGTTGTTGGCGTGGTCGAGCGTTTTGAACATTTGTATTTTTGATGAAAAACGCTAAAATCAGAGCTGTCACACTCAGCAGAGTTGCAATAATAAAGGCCGAGTTAATACCATAAATCGTAGCCTGATTGCCTGCAGCCAGCATCTCCGCTTTGTTCGTAACGTTGAGTCCTTCGGATGCAACAATCGTTGTCAGACGGTTGCTGGTTTGAGTCGACATCACCGTCACCAGAATTGCCGTCCCTATGGAGCCGGAAATCATACGCAGCGTGTTGCTCATCGCCGTACCATGCGCATTTAATCGTTGCGGAAGCTGATTCAATCCGGCTGTCTGGATCGGCATCATCAGCAATGACATCCCAAACATCCGTACTGTGTAATTTATTAATAGTGCCAAATAGGTGGTTGATTCGGTTAACCGTGTAAACTCCCAAGTCGTTACAACCATAATCAACAGGCCAATGACAGACAACCAGCGCGCTCCGATTCGGTCAAAGATCACTCCCGTCACCGGAGACATAATCCCCATCAGAATCGCTCCCGGCAACATGAGCATACCGGACTGGAGCGGCGAAAAACCGCGAATATTTTGCAAATAAATCGGCAGCAATATCATACCAGCGTACAAAGCCATCGTCACAATGACATTAATAATCGTCGTCAGGCTGTACACATCGTATTTAAAAATACGGAACTCCAGCATCGGTTCATCGACCTTCAGCTGGCGGGCAATAAACAGGATAAGCGCAATCGTCCCAACGATAAGCGTAGACAACACCGGGATACTTCCCCAGCCTGATGTTCCCGCATCACTAAAGCCATATAACAATCCGCCGAACCCGAGTGTAGATAAAATGATGCTTGGAATATCCAGCTTAGGCTTAGACTGCTCCGTTACATTTTTCAGAAAAATAGCCCCAATGATCACTGAAAGGATTGAAATCGGCAAAATGATCCAGAATAATACCCGCCAATCATAATTTTGAACAATATAACCTGATAGGGTTGGTCCAATGGCTGGGGCAAAGCCCATCGCAATCCCGAGTGTGCCCATCGCCCGTCCACGACGCTCTATCGGAAAGATGTTCAAGATCACGACCATCATCAAAGGCATCATAATACCTGCACCCGCGGCCTGAATAAGCCGTCCGATCAGCAGAATGCTAAAGCTTGGTGCGATAGCACACAACAGCGTACCTATTGAAAAAATAATCATCGCGCTAATAAACAATTTGCGAGTGGAGAAACGGGCAATCAAAAATGCGGTCACCGGGATCAACACTCCGTTCACGAGCATAAAACCCGTGCTAAGCCACTGAGCCACGTTGGCATCTACATTCAGATCATTCATCATTTTGGGTAGAGCCACACTAATTAATGTCTGGTTTAAAATGGCAACAAACGCGCCAATCAACAGAGCGGCCACAATCGGTGCCCTGCGCACGTTACCTGCTAGTGTCATTTGAGGACTGCTCAAGTTGATTCATTCCCTTCGATGTCAGCTTCATAATCATTTGCTTGTGGATATCCAAGACCATGTCCAGTTGCTCCTTTGGAATATCCAAAATAGGCAGGATGCGTTCCATCCACATGGCATCCACTTTTTGCATGGTATCTTTTCCTTCGGGCGTCAGGGATAGCACCAATGATCTGCGATCATGCTCATCTCGTTCACGAGCGACATATCCTGCCTTCGCCAGACGATCAATCACGCCGCTCATGGAACTGCATCCCATACGAGCGATGTCCGCCAGCTCGGATAGCCCAATGCTGGGGCGTTCATTCAAAACTGACAGCACCAAATGCTGAATGGCAGTCAGATCCAAATGCCGTTCTTCATTCCAGAAGGCGTGAAATATCGTTTTGTTAACCTCCCTTATCGACTGAATAATCCGGTACACCTCAAGTCTTTCCTTCTCTCTGTCCTCCATTGGAACCATCCTTCTTCCCATTTCCCAGTCACATTCCATATACATAATCAAGCAACTATTCGTATACAAAATGTTATTAAGTTATAACTAATTTTATCACTTTCTATGTACATGTCAACTTTAACCCAATGCCCCCTTGTTTGTAGTACAAAAAATGCGGATAGGAATGCCCTGATGGACATATCTATCCGCACGGTCGTAATTGCTATCAGGGATGTGTGTTACTCTGCTTGCTCGATTTGTTCCTTTTCTCCCGCTGCTTCACTTGTCGATACTGTAGTTTTCGTCTTTGTTGTGATTTTACCCAACAAATAGACCAGCAAATTTTGATTATGCTGAGAAATCCGGTTTAGTGCGGAGCCCAAAAAATCATCACGGATCTGCAAACCGCGTTCCGCCTCTTCTCTGCCTTGATCTGATATGACAATCCATACAATTCTGCGGTCCTTTACGTCTCTGAAACGGGTGACCAGTCGATTCCGCTCCATTCGATCCAGCAGCATCGTAATCGCCGCAGGGGTGGTCGCCAGATACGGGATCAACTGAGACGGCTTCATGCGGCCGTATTCGTTCAGAACCTCCAGCACTGTGAGCTGAGCCTCAGTTAGTGATGGAGCCAACTGCTGCTCCATATGAACCTTGTAATCCTTAGCCATTCTGGACCAGATTTTCGCAAATTCGGTCGTTTGCATTTTGCCTCACTCCTTTGAATAACAGGATCGGTAAAAAAACAAAGTTACCGCATCGGCCACCGTCCGGATTGTATTTCATCACATTAAATTTTCGCCATTTCCCCCTGGTTTCCTGCTGTTTTTGGGGCATTCATTGAAAACGGGAAGGAAGTCTCACTCCGGTTTTGAAGGCTTTTCAAGGTTCGACAGCATGACGGCAAAAAGGTCCTCATTCGTGCCGGATTGGCACGTGAGGACCTCTCTTTTTCGAGCTAAACAGCGCTTGACTTCACAATTATTCTACGGACTGTGAAATCTGCGGCTCACTATGCTGCAGTTCATTCACAATTTCGTCTTTCTTTTCCACAGGAGCCAGCAGCTTACCCGTATCCTTGCGGTCGGCCAGCGGAGCTTTTTCTGAAAGGAACGACAGCATTTGTCCTTCTGCAGTGATGACCTGCAGTTGAACAGCTTCACGGCAATAGAAGGCAGCCACGATTCGAGTTCCGTTCGAACGCACCCGCTTGCCTTCCTTGAATTCGAAGGTGGCGATTCCTTTACCGCCTCTTCCCTGAGAAGGATAATCGAGCAGAAGCGTACGCTTGCCGTAACCGGATTCGGTCAATACCAGCACCTCTCCTTCATCCTCTTCCACCCACAGCGCTGCCACAATTTCATCGCCTTCCGCCAGTTGTATACCTTTGACACCAGCCGAGACGCGGCCCATGGCATTAACCTCTTGCTCCTTGAAGCGTATGCTCATCCCCGCACGGGTAATCAGCATAATATCTTTGGTACTGTCGCTCAACGTTACTGATATTATCTCATCGTCCCCTACCACCTTGCAGGCGGCTACGGCACTGGAGCGCTTTGTAGCATATTCTGCCAGTTCTGTTCGCTTGACTTGCCCTTTTTTGGTTACAAACACCAGACTTTTGCCGATTTCCTCCATGTTTTTGATCGGAATAACGCTTACGATACGATCTTCCTTCGATAGCGAAATAACATTGACAATCGGAGTGCCTGGCTCCTTCCACTTATACTCCGGTACCTGATGCACAGGCAGCAAAAAGTATTGTCCACGCTGGGTGAAGACGAGCAGCACATCCAGTGTATTCACGTCAAGGAATTGGGTAATGTAGTCCCCTTCTTTAACGCCGGAATTGGAACGCTCCCCGCCGGAACGAGTGAACGACAGCATACTTGTACGCTTCACATAGCCATCTTTCGAGAGGGTCAGCAGCACATCCTCTGCCGCAACCATGACCTCCAGATTTACCTTAATCTCTTCTACCTCACCCTGTATCTCGGAGCGGCGATCCATGCCGTACTTTTCACGAATTTCCAGCAGTTCCTTGCGGATCAGACTGATCAGCTTGCGGTCACTTTCCAGAATAGCGCGGTATTGAGCGATTTTTTTCTGAATGTCAGCCAGCTCTTTTTCAAGAGTGGTAATTTCGAGATTCGTAAGACGGTACAATTGCAAGGTCAAGATCGAATCCGCTTGACGTTCGCTAAAGCCAAACATCCATTGCAAATTATTTTGCGCATCCTGGCGATTTTTAGACGCCTTGATAGCCGCAATGACCTCGTCCAGAATGTTCAGCGCCTTGACTAAACCTTCCAGTACATGTGCACGGTCCTCCGCCTTTTCCAGTTCAAACTTGATACGGTTTGTGACAACTTCGCGCTGGTGTGCAATATACGCCTCCAAAATGGACTTTAATCCAAGCTGGTGCGGCGCTTTGTTCACAATAGCAACCATATTGAAATTATATGCCACCTGGAGATCGGTTTTTTTCAGCAGATACGCCAAAATCCCTTCCGCATCAGCTTCCTTTTTCAGTTCCACAACAATACGCAGGCCATTTCGTCCACTCTCGTCACGAACCTCAGCAATTCCTTCTACCTTTTTCTCCAGACGGATATTTTCCATTGCGGTCACAAGTCTGGATTTGACAATCTGGTAAGGAATCTCTGTAATGACCAGCTGCTGCTTACCTCCACGCAAGGATTGAATTTCCGTTTTGGAACGGATATAAATACGTCCTTTACCTGTTCTGTAAGCCTCCTTGATGCCTTCGCCACCCATAATCAGTCCGCCAGTCGGGAAATCCGGACCCTTAATAAAGGTCATAATCTCTTCCAGCTCAATCTCCGGCTTTTCCATCACTGCAATGGTGGCGTCAATGACCTCACGCAAACTATGCGTTGGTATCTCAGTCGCAAATCCCGCCGAGATGCCACTGGAGCCGTTCACCAACAGATTGGGATAACGGGACGGAAGTACAACCGGTTCCTTTGCCGAGTTATCAAAGTTATCCTTGAACAAAACCGTACGTTTTTCGATATCCCGCAGCAATTCCATAGCGATCGGAGACAGACGTGCCTCCGTATACCGCATAGCTGCTGCCGGATCATCATCCTGTGAGCCCCAGTTGCCGTGGCCATCCACCAGCACGTGACTCATTTTCCAAGGCTGTGCCATCCGCACCATACCATCGTAAATCGAAGCGTCACCGTGGGGGTGGTAATTCCCCATAACGTCCCCGACCGTTTTCGCAGATTTACGATATGCTTTATCCGGTGTATTGCCCGAATCGTACATCGCGTAAAGTATACGGCGCTGCACAGGTTTTAATCCGTCCCTTACATCGGGTATCGCCCGGTCCTGAATAATATATTTGGAATATCGGCCAAAGCGGTCACCGACCACTTCCTCCAGAAAAGCTGGCAAAAATTGCTCCGATAAGCTCATGTCTACACCTCATTTAATAGCACTACTCTACGTATTCCGTGAAATCTACGTTTTCCACGATCCAGCGCTTACGCGGATCCACCTTATCACCCATCAAGGTAGACACACGACGCTCAGCCTTAGCTGCATCCTCTATCTGAACGCGCAGCAAGGTACGTGAATCGGGATTCATCGTTGTTTCCCATAACTGATCAGGGTTCATCTCCCCAAGTCCTTTATAGCGTTGAAGCTCAAAATTCCGTCCAAATTCTTTCAAGTAATTTTCAAGCTGCTCATCAGTCCAGGCATAACGTACTGTTTCGAGTTTGCCCGACTTGCGTGTTATTTTATATAACGGCGGCTGAGCAATATATATGCGTCCTGCGTCAATCAGCTCTTTCATGTATCGATAAAAGAACGTCAACAGCAGCACCTGAATATGCGCGCCATCTGTATCAGCATCGGTCATAATAATGATTTTGGAATAATTGCTATCTTCGAGCGAAAACTCGGTTCCTACCCCCGCACCAATCGCTGCTGTAATAGCACGGTACTCATCATTTTTCATAATATCCGCCAGCCTGGATTTTTCCGGATTCATCGGCTTGCCCTTTAGCGGCAAAATGGCCTGAATTTTGGAATCCCGCCCCTGCTTGGCTGATCCCCCGGCCGAATCGCCTTCCACGATAAACAATTCATTGCGCGTAAAATCCTTGGACTGCGCAGGCGACAGCTTGCCATTCAGATTCGAGCTTTCACTACGCTTCTTGCCTGAACGCATTTCGTCCCGCGCCTTACGTGCAGCCTCGCGCGCTCTGGAGGCCTGAATGGCCTTCTTGATCAAGGTCTGCGCGATCTGCGGATTCTCTTCCAGAAAACGCTGCATCTGCTCAGATACGATGGCATCCACTGTACTCCGTGCCGAGGCGCTGCCCAGTTGGTCCTTGGTCTGACCGACAAATTCAACCTCCGCCATTTTGACACTGATGACAGCCATCATGCCCTCACGCAGATCATTGCCCTCCAGATTTTTATCCTTTTCCTTCAGCATCACGGTTCGGCGGGCATAGTCATTCATGACCCGAGTGTAAGCGGTTTTGAATCCTGTCTCATGCGTACCCCCGCCACGTGTCGGAATAGAGTTAACAAACGAAGCAATCGTCTCTGTATAACCCGCATTATACTGAATGGCAATTTCCACTTCAATGTCTTCTTTTTCAGCAATAAAGTGAATAACATCATGCAGTACATCCTTGCCCTCATTCAGAAAAGCAACAAACTGGCTTGCTCCACCCTCATAATAATATTCATCTGACTTCCCGCTGCGTTCATCTTTAAGCTGAATACGAAGTCCCGAATTCAGAAAAGCAATTTCCTGAAGACGCTCAGCCAGCGTATCGTAGTTAAAGTGAATGCCTGCCTGGAAAACGCGAATATCTGGTTTAAATGTAATTTTCGTGCCTGTCTTGTTGGTATTGCCCAGCACTTCAAGGCCTGTGGTCGGTTCTCCGACATGCTCCACGCCCTTCTTGTCCTGCCAATATTCAAACCGCTGACGGTGAATCTTGCCGTCCCGGTAAATTTCCACTTCAAGCCATTCCGAAAGAGCGTTCGTTACAGACGCACCCACACCGTGCAGACCTCCGGACTTTTTGTATCCCGAACCGCCAAACTTACCTCCGGCGTGCAAAATGGTGAATACAACCTGAGGCGTCGGGATTCCCGTTTTGTGCATTCCAGTCGGAATACCGCGCCCGTTGTCTGTTACCGTAACAGAACCGTCCTTATGCATTGTGATATCAATGCGAGAGCAAAACTTGGCAAGATGTTCATCCACCGCGTTGTCTACAATTTCCCATACCAAATGATGCAGCCCCGAAGAACTGGTGCTCCCAATATACATGCCCGGCCGTTTGCGAACTGCCACAAGCCCTTCGAGCACTTGAATGTCGTCCGCGCCATATTCTAAAGCTCCGTTCTGAGTGCCGGACGCTTCCGCAGACAAGTCGATTTTGTCGACCATTCATGCTCCCCCTTTGTCTAATCATAACCGTGTTTTGCCTTATTTCTGATGATTTTCACCAGAAATGCAAACAGATGTTTTCTTTTACCTTGTCCATTTTAATTCAATATATCCCGTTTCGTAAAGACGGCGAATGAAACAATCAACGCCGCTCCCCCCCAAATGCCCAGTACAGTTAAAGAAAAGGGCAAGGTCATTCCCTCAATCGGAGCGGGGCTTCCAGATAAATAATCGGTTAATTCGAGGTTAACCATAAATAAATATTTTGCGCTCTGCCAAGATGAAGCCATATTGGTTAAAATAGTGCCGGAAATAAGCGCAGCCATCATGACCACGATGCTTGCCGCCGTACTGCGTACCAAAACAGATACCATAAAGGCCAGCGATGCCACCACGAGACTGACAAACCAGATCAATCCGGCTTGCAGCATTAAATAATGCCATTGTGGAATCGCATGAACCGCAGATACATCCACCGTCTGGCCAACAATTTGGAAGCCGGTAAATACAGGCACGTTAAAACCGCGATAGCCAAAAAACAAGCCTGAAATGAGATAACTAATCACGAATACACTCAAAATGATGAGCGAAACGAACATATACAGTGTCAGCAGCTTGCTCAGCAATATTTTCCACCGCCTGACAGGACGGGTCAGCAGCATTTTTATCGTGCCTGTCGTCCGTTCTCCTGAAACCAGGTCCGAGGCAATCGCCATAATCAGCAATGGGACAAACAGATTAATGGAATTATCCATAAACTCTCTCGTAAAGGTTACGCCACTTGGCTCATTCGGATTCACGTCATTTTCGAGATAATATTGCATCTGCTGGACAAAAACCCGGCGGTAGGTCTTCCATTCCTCGGGAACCCGGTCGCTGCCAAGCGAGTTTTGGTTATCGGTAATCGCCTGACGCAGCTCCAGCCGCCAATCATTGCCGAATTTTTCACGATTATTTTCTGCTACTTTCAATTGAGCGTACGTAAAAATCGGCACTAACACAAGTAAAACAAGTAAAATGACATAAAATCGTTTTTTCTTGATAATTTTTAGTGTTTCATTTTGTATGAGCGGTAAAATGTTATTCAAGTATCTCACCTTCCGTCATTTTCAGGAATAGCTGCTCCAGTGTAGGGTTGATTTTGGTTACACCTTTAACGGAAATACCGGAAGCTATCATTTGTGAGACTAGCCCCGCAATATGCTCTTCATCCATTTCTGTAAAAATGGCCTTGTCTCCGCTGGCTGCAACAATGCTGTCATCAATTAATTCATCGGCATTTGTAATGATTCTCACAAATGGAGATTTTTGCAATAGGGCCAATCCCTGATCATAAGGTTCCAATTGCCATACGGCCATGCGCGAATGCGTTTCGACTAAATCCCGCACACCACCGACAGCCAGCACCTTTCCCCGACTAATAATAGCCACACGATCACACAATAACTGGATTTCGCTGAGCAAATGACTGGAAACAAACACAGCCATGCCCTCGGAAGCCAGCAGACGGATAAAAGCTCGCATTTCCTTAATTCCCTTGGGGTCCAGGCCATTCGTCGGTTCATCCAAAATAAGCAGCTTCGGTCTGCCAAGCAAGGCTTGAGCTATGCCGAGACGCTGGCGCATCCCCAGTGAATACGTACTTACCTTATCATGAATACGACGGTCGAGACGAACCAGTTCAACCACCTCGCGGATACGCTGTTCGTCTACATCAGGCTGCATCCGGGCAAAATGCTCCAGGTTCTCCCAACCTGTCAAATAGCTGTATACCTCTGGATTTTCCACGATCGAGCCGATATGCCGTAAAGCCTGCTCCGGATCACGGTTCACATTGTGGCCGCATACCGTAATCGTCCCTTCCGTAGGCTTAATTAAGTCGACCAGCATACGAATCGTCGTCGTTTTTCCGGCGCCATTCGGGCCGAGAAAACCAAAAATCTCACCCGCACGAACGTCGAATGTCACATCATGAATAATCATTTTACGTTTGATACGTTTCTTGACGTGTTGAACAGAGAGAACCGTTTCGTTGTCGCTTCTGCCTCGGTCTGCGCTGCCAGGCTGGCTAGCGGAATGGAGGCTGGACGCTGTATCTGTAGCTGTCGAATCCTGTGTTGCTTCAGCTCCGGTCTTGTCGACAGATTGGATGCTCATTCCTTGTTCCCTCCCTTCTTCACTTCAGCCGGCTGGCTGCTGGCGGATTGTTGTTCACGATCTGCTTGATCGGTATCTTTCGTCGCTGCAACTGCAAATCCCTGCGCTATCCGTTCAGCGATCGCCTGATAGCCCTGTCCGTTGGGATGAAAATGATCTGATGATAAATAGACTGAAAGATTTTGCTGGAATAAATCGAATGTTGGAATCAGCGTCATATTGCTGTTTTGGTTGGTAATAGCCATGGCTGCCAAATTCCATTCTGTTACAACAAGGTTGCCGGGCACCTTCATTTCAGGCAGATCACTGAATGGATTATATAAGCCCACATAAATAATTTTAGCTTTCGGATTGATCTTTCCGACCTTGGTCAGTACTTTTTGCAGACGTTTGGAGGCTTCAGGCAATGCTTTGCGCAAGCCGATAAGTGTTGGTGGCTCTTTACCAGTCTGGGCAGCTTGTGCACCCTGAAATAAATCATTGCCTCCAATCGAGACAATAATAACGTTAGCCTTCTTTAATACATAAGATACACCAGGCTCATCCAGCTTGGTTAATAGTCCTTGGGTCGTCAGTCCATTAATCCCCAGATTGTTGATGAGCTGCGCCTTATGACCTTCCTGACCATTTAACAAGGTCACCGATCGACGTACAAATCCACTGCCGGAATCATCACCCGTTCCCTTGGCCAGCGAATCGCCAATGGCAGCTACCCGAAACTCTCCCGTCTGAGTAGCAGCAGCTGGCGCAGCTGGTGTCTGCGATGAACCGGTATTTACAGGTGGAGTGCTAACCATCAGCTCTGGAGCTGTGATACTTCGCACTGCAGCAATAAATCCGTATAATAATAGCAGTGTAGCGGCGATGGAAATGGAACCGACAGACCGCCATATCCATTTTGATGAATTCACTCGTGTTCCCTCCTGATAGCTTAGTGAAATAAACATAAAGCTTCTCATATCATTTTGCAAATAAACCGTTCTGGGATTCATGAAGCACACCAGTGAAAAAAAAGAAAGGAACATCATTTGAGGTTCGATTGTGTGAAACTTTTGTGAATATCATTATATTATTTTTCCCAAGTATGTAAAAAAAGAATGGCAAATGCCATCCTTATCCGATGTCTGCTTGTTTGCACAGTAAAGACGAAAAACTATTTGCTATCAGGTATAAAGCTCTTGATCCATTGTCCAAAGCTGCCCGGATTCCGGCTCTGGATCAACACCGTTCCTTCACCGCGAAACCGGCATACAAGCGCTTCTCCACTCGTTACGCTGGACAGCCAGCCTTTCGATGCTTTCTCAATTTTATAATCCATATAGTCTGGCCATGCCACCAGATGAGCATTATCAATAATGCGCTCCTCTCCGGGTGCAACATACAGAGGATAAATAGCTCCGTAAGAGGACAGAAACACCGTACCCCGACCACTGATTTCAACGATAAAAAAGCCTTCGCCAGAAAATAGTCCTTTCATCAGGTTTTGCATTTTGGTACTGACCTCGATCCCTTCTGTACATGCCAGAAAACCGTCCTTTTGGACCAACAGCCTGTATGAGCCGTCCAGCTCCACGGCTTGTACATCTCCTATACTGGCTGGGGCGAGCAGCACTTCTGCCGGCCCCCGAGCTGCCCTCAGCTCTTGAAAAAAGAATTTTTCCCCACTCAGCATCCGACCCAAACCACGCAACAGTCCACCATCCACTGTTCCTTTGATGTCTACACTGGAAGACATGGAAACCATCGCTCCCATTTCTGCTTTAATGGTTTCTCCGGGGCTCAGTTGCACCTTGAGCATGGCAAAGGCGCCTTCATGCACGATTTCGTAGCTCAATTGTTCACCTGACTTTCTATAAGTAGTATGTTATCTATGCTGCTTGCTGCTATCATACTATACTTACATCCTGTGTGCCTGTTTTTGCATACAAGCAATGGTTCAATACTATTCGATAAATAATGAATCAAAGGCCCACTGAACGTGTCAGCAGGCCTTTAGATTAACGCGATGTCGCTATATATAAGTGCTACAAATGCGTCTTGCTATCGTTTTTAGTTATCGGTTTTAGTTACGTGTGAACTCCTGTACCCAATATCCATTGTAGTAAGCCACACCAATTTGCGTATATTCTGCCTTCAGAATATTTTCACGGTGTCCCTGACTGTTCATCCAGGCTTTCATTACTTCTTGCGGGTTTTTTTGACCCATTGCAATATTTTCACCTGCATACGTATAACTTACGCCAAATTTCTTCATCATATCAAATGGTGAGCCATAGGTCGGAGATGTATGATCAAAGTAATTGTTAGTGCTCATATCCTTCGCTTTAGCCAAAGCTACTTCCGTAAGCTTCGCGTCGGAAGTCAGTGGCTTCAGACCATTTTTGCTGCGCTCGTTGTTTACCAGCTTTACAACCTCTGCTGCAAATTGAGACTTGCTGAGCTGTGCACCCGATCCTGCGGACTGACCTGCACCAGAATTGGTGTTCTGAGCTTGATTCTGCTGCTTGTTAGCAGACTGTGAAGCGTTTTGGTTCCCCTGTTTGGTTACTTGCTTGCCCGAAGAAGGATTCCCTGTTTGAGTTTTAGCCTTGCCCTGTCCGAAACAATCAGTTACATTGTTCGTTACTGTCGTCGTCCCATTGGACAATTGAACAGAGTATCCGTTATTTTGTAGCCACTGTTGTAGTTGCGCTGTCAAATCGTCAGCCGGTGCTGCTGATGCCGGAACGATGAATCCTGCGGATAAAACGGCGCTTAGACTTCCCATCACCAGTGTTTTTTTCAACATATTCTTCATTTCGTCATCTCCTTGTTGTATAAATGTTTTGGTGCATTACATGTTCGCTCTGAACGTGCCCGGTTACAACTTTGTAATCTTTACTCTAGCAGTATATCATGTTTCCTAGCAGGATCAATGGTGTAAAAGTTGGTAAAAAAATAGCCCCGCTTGGCAATAGCCGACACGGGACTGATATACAGATAATAAGATTTTATATAATTTTAGCTTTCATCAGGCAGCTATCTGAGCTTTTTGCTGAAACGGTAACCTTGCTTCTCAAAGCCAATTCGATTGTAGAAGGCTCTGGCCTCTACCTGTTTGATGCGGTTATTCGCTCCAGTAATGAATAAATGATTGCATCCTTGCGCACGTCCCCAATCCTCACCACAAGCCACCAGACGTCTGCCAATGCCCTCGCCGCGACACTCCCCATTCACGACCAGCATGGTGATTTGTACAGCAGGATCAGGATAAGCCAAGCTTTGAGCCGTATGCATGCCGATTACTCCGACAACACGACCATCCATTTCTGCAACCATCATATTCGCTTGACTGTCCTCCTGCGTTGTTCCCATAACCTCTTTCATTACGCCACAAGTCATCGGATATCCGACTTCTCTTAGCAATCCAGTTACGGCTTCGCAATCGCCAAGCTCTACGGAACGAATTGTCAGTACTGGAATCATCACATTGTTAGACATGATTTACCTCCACTTTCAGCATATTAGCAGCCTCTTTGGCCGTCTTCCGTGCTGTCTCCACATCTCCTGCAGCGCTAAGCGCTACAGCCATCCGGCGTCCCGGCTTGGTTTCAGGCTTCCCGAACACTCGCACCTGTGTCCGGGGTAACGACAAAGCATCATCCATACCACTTATTGCGAAATCCCGTGTAGCCAATTCTGCCTTCAAGGTAGCTGAAGCCCCTGGTGTAAGCAACGTAACTGACGGCACCGGGAAACCGAGAATGGCCCGCACATGAAGCGCAAATTCCGACAAATCCTGCGTAATCATTGTTACCATTCCAGTATCATGCGGACGAGGGGATACCTCACTGAATATGACGCCATCAGCCGTTAAAAACAGCTCAACGCCAAACAATCCATAACCACCCAATTCATCCGTAATCGTACGTGCAATATCCTCTGCCTCTGAAAGCTGCTTGTCCGTCATGCCATGAGGTTGCCAGGATTCGACATAATCCCCGTCTTTCTGAATATGGCCAATCGGTGGGCAAAAAGTCGTACCTGAAACCGATCTGACGGTCAATAACGTAATTTCGCTCTCAAATGGGACAAAAGCTTCAACAATGACGCGTGTTGTTTTGGCACGTGCGCCTTCCAGCGCCGTATTCCAGCAGGCTTCTGCATCTTCAGGTGTCCGGCATACAGACTGCCCTTTACCTGACGAGCTCATCAAGGGCTTAACCACGCAGGGCGTACCAAGCTCATGAACCGCTGACCGCAACTGCTCAAAATCATCTGCAAAGCGGTAGGCGGCGGTCGGAAGCTGCAACTTCTCGGCGGCAAGCCTGCGAATGCCCTCCCGGTCCATCGTAAGACGGGCGGCCCGGGCTGTTGGTACTACGTGAAATCCCTCTTGCTCCAATTCTTCCAAAGCACCCGTAGCAATAGCTTCGATTTCAGGTACAATTATGTCGGGCTTTTCCTTGCGAATTAGTGCCTTCAACGCCTCAGCATCCTGCATATCCAGACAGTGAGAACGATGGGCCACCTGCATTGCTGGAGCCAATTCATACCGGTCTACAGCAATACACTCCACGCCAAGCCGCTGAGCTTCAATAATGACTTCTTTTCCTAATTCTCCGCTGCCCAGCAGCAGCATCTTCTTAGCGTTGGCAGAAAAAGGAGCACCCCACATCTTGAACTCTTCCCCCTCTGACGATATTGCTCTGATCTCTTTTCATCTTTATTTTCAGGGTTTAGCTTCAAGAATGCAATAGTGCTCGGCATTAAAATTTACAAAAAGCGCGATTTTTTGATCTTTTTTTTACAAAAATCTGAACTGTGCTTCCACCAGCCCCCGATATATTCCATGTTTTTTCATCAATTGCTCATGATTACCACTTTCCTGAATCTCTCCATGGTCCAGTACAACAATATGATCGGCATTCCGAATGGTAGACAAACGGTGGGCGACCATAAAAGACGTCCTTCCTTTCAGCAGAACCTGAAGGGCATCCTGGATTTTCAGTTCTGTTTCCGTATCAATGCTGGCTGTCGCCTCATCCAAAATAAGAATTCGCGGATTGGCAAGCAATGCCCGGGCAAAGGATAACAGCTGCCGCTGACCCATGGATAGCATACCGCCTCGCTCCTCCACCTCTGTTTCGTAGCCGCCCGGTAATTGAACGATGAATTCATGAGCATTGACCGCCTTCGCAGCCATTTCAATCTCCTCATCCGTTGCATCCAGACGGCCAAAACGAATATTATCGCGAATCGTACCTGAAAATATAAACGTATCCTGAAGCACAATGCTAATCTGGCTGCGCAAGCTCTCCACCGTCACGTCACGCACATCATGACTATCAATGGTAAGCCTCCCTGACGTAATGTCATAGAACCGGCTGAGCAGGTTAATGATTGTACTTTTACCTGATCCGGTATGACCCACAAGGGCAATGGACTGGCCCGCCTCGACAGAGAGAGTAATGCCTTTAAGCGCCTGACGTCCCTTTTCATATTCAAACACAACATTTTCAAATTGAATATCGCCCCGAATAAGCGGTAAATCCTTGGCTCCCGGCTTGTTCGCAATATTCGGCTGTTCATCCATAAACTCAAATATTCTCTCCGATGAAGCCATCGCAACCAGCAATTGATTGTACATTTGACCCAGGCGATTAATCGGCTCCCAAAAGTTCCCTACATAGTTGGCAAATGCAACCAGCAGACCAACGGTAAGCTGATCCGTCTGAATCAGATGCGCTCCGAACCAGAATAGCACCAGCGTACCCAGCCCTCCTGTAATATCAATCAGCGGACCAAAAACCTGATTCATAGCGGAGGCTTTATCCCACGACCTTTTGCTGGAGCTGTTCATGTCATCGAAAAAAGCCATGTTTTCATGCTCCTGCGTATAGGCCTGTGTCACACGAATCCCCTGAATGGACTCATTCAGATGAGAGTTGATGCGTGAGTTCTTCATGCGTACTTCCTGCCAGGCGCGACGGATACGCACGCGCAGCTTGGTTGAGATCAAAAACATGATGGGGACGGTCACAATGACTGCCAAGCCGAGCTTCCAGTTAATCAGCAGTAAAATGACAATGATTCCCATGAGCTGTACGCAGTCGATCAGGACATTCACTGCCCCATTCGTAAACAGATCCTGTAGCGAGTTAATGTCATTCGTCACACGTACTAATACAGACCCGGCCGGTCTTTTATCAAAGAAATTGAAAGAAAGCTTTTGAATATGCTTAAACAGATCTTCTCGCAGATCGTAAATAACGCGTTGACCGATAATATTGGTGAATTTAATGCGGTACGTATTGGCTGCCCATTGAATCAAATATAGCAATAGCACCGCACCCGTTATAAGCAATAGCAACTTCACGCTGGGCATTGCCGGCCATGCGGGAGCAATCGCCTTATCAATCGCCAGACTGATCAAATAAGGAACCGTCAGCTTGGTGATGGTACCGAGAATCATCATGACCAGAAGAATCGGCAGGATCTGACGGGCATAAGGCTTCATGTAGGCAAGCAACCGTTTAAATTCTGACCAGTTAAACGGTTTGTCAATGACATCATCATCCTGATACACAAAACGTTCATTTTTGGGCTTTTTTAACGGGTTGGCTTTTTCTGCTGGTATATTCATGGTCTCACCTGCCTTTCAGATACACCGTCTGGAGCCTGGTCTATGTAGTCGGCGTATTGAATATGATACACATCCTGGTACGGGCCTGGAGTGGCAATAAGCTGTTCATGTGTTCCTCGCTGGACAATTTCCCCTTCCTCAAGCACCACAATTTCATTGGCATGACGAAGCGACGAGATTCGATGAGCTATAATAAATGTCGTGCGTCCACGCATAACCTCTTGAAAACCGGTCTGAATTTCATGCTCTGTCTCCATATCGACCGCACTGGTGGCATCATCGAGTACGAGAATTTTTGGATTTTTGAGTAGGGCGCGCGCGATGGCAATCCGTTGTTTTTGTCCCCCAGACAGCCCCAGTCCACGTTCACCGACGACGGTATCGTAACCCAGCGGCAGCTCGGTGATGAATTCATGTGCCTGAGCCAGCTTGGAAACGCGTATGATGTCATCGATACTGACATGGCTTAGACCATAAGCAATGTTGTTGCGGATAGACGATGAGAACAAAAACGTCTCTTGAAACACAGAAGAAATTTGAGCACGCAAATCACGAATTTTCAAATGGCGTATATCCGTTCCGTCCAGCTTGATGCTGCCTGCGTCCACGTTGTAAGCCCGCATAAGGAGCTGAATAATGGTCGATTTTCCTGAACCTGTTCCACCCAAAATCCCAATGACGGATCCTGGTGGCGCATCCAGATTGACGTCAACAACAGCGGGTAGCTTATTCCCGTAAGCAAACGTGACATGTTCAAATGTAATATGTCCTCTCACCTGCTCAGTATGGAGCGCAAGAGCGTCAGGTTCATCGGTTACATCTACATGCTGATTCAATAGCTCCAAGACCCGTTCACCGGAAGCCTTAGACTGCGTATAGTTATTAATATGAAAGCCAATGCTCCAAATCGGACCGATAATATACCAAATTAAGCTAAAAAAAGCGACAAGCTGCCCCAGAGTCATCGACTTTACAATAACCAGATAGCCCCCCATCCCTAATAGAAAGACCACACTAACAGAAGCGATCAGCTCCATGGCGGGGAAAAAGCGACTCCACAAGGAAGCAGCCTGAATTTGATTGCTTTTATACTGTTCATTTCGTATTGAGAACTTTTCAACTTCATAGGATTCACGGGCAAAAGATTTGACGGTGCGCACGCCTGTTATATTTTCCTGTACCGCTGTCGTCAAGGCGCTGAGCGCAATCCGCATTTCCTGAAAGGTGGGATGAATTCGGGATTCAAACTTAAATGTGACGAAGAGCAGCAAAGGCATGCTGATCATCGTAAAGAGGGTGAGCTGCCAGTTGATATACAGCATCATCATAGAGCCGAATACGACCATCAGTACCACATTGAGGAGTTGGGCAAAACCAAACCCGATAAAGTTGCGAATCGCCTCCAGATCACCGGTCAGACGGGACATGAGATCCCCCGTTTTGGCAGTGTCATAGTATCTGAAGGACAGAAATTGCAGCTTTTCGTAACAGGCATTGCGGAGTCGATACGCCAGAAAGTTTCCTAGCCGTCCACCAAAAAAACCATGTAAAAATTGCATAAACCCTTTGATAATTACGACTCCCAGTACAGTCAGAGCCAGCACCGGGACTTTCTCGAAGTCACCAGGAATGATAGCGTTATCAATGAGCCTTTGGAGCAGGTTCGGATACACCAGTCCCAGGGCCGTCGCTATCGCAAGGCATAGAATGGAAAGAAACAGATAATGTCTCCTCTCGCGAAAAAAAACTTGCAGTTGCCTGAGCACTTCCATGTCAATGTCCCTCCATTAGTTGCACGACGTTGTTATATGGCTTAGTGAAGTTTACCATTCGCATTCCAAGGCGGCAAAGAGGATAACAGACCGTTTTCAGGCAGGTTCGCAATTGGCGGGGGATTAGGCAAATTAAATCGCTTTCTTATCATTGAATATGGCTATTTCCTCAGTTTTCCTTTCTTTTTGAAGCATGCTTAAAACACCGGGTTGTCCCACAACCCGGTGTCCTGAAGCCTTCCGCAATAGTGTATAGAGTTACATACATAATCATGTTGATGGCGTTACGTCAGCGTTTCTTCCTGCTCCAGCCTCGCAATAAGGGCTACCAGCTCTTCCCAAACCTGCGGCTGCTCGTCACCTGCGAGTGCATGCTCCATACCGCTAAGCGTTTCCAGCATCTGCTCACGAAGCTGTGCCGTCTGCCACGTTTGCTCCTCCTGCATTAGTTTAACGTAAAAAGAAGACATTCGTTCCCGCTGCACCTCAACAGCTTCGCCAACTTTCTCGCGTAGTATCGGCTCTAATTTGGATTGCAGATTCGCCCGACCATCCCCTTCAAAAAAGAGCTTCGGATTTTTAAAGGTGTTCCAATACTCCTTCCAAAGGACGGAATCCTGCAGCGAAATTTCAATCAGTTCAGGAACAGACCATTCTCTGGCTTCAGGTGCTGTGCAATCCAAACCTGTCAGCCGCTGGTTCATCTCTTCCGCACACCCTTGTATAGCCTTTCCTACCAAGGCTTTTCCCGTTTTTTCCAGCCGGAGTGTGGTTGCCAATAATTCCTGGGACAGCTCCAGCTCAAATAATCGCATCAGTTCACGACCACAAGAGGCAAAGGCTGAACGAAGATCCCCTGCTCCTTCGCGTAAAACAGACGGATGAAACGCCTCGGCCGTAAACTCTCCAATCCGGTAAGCAAGCCGCTGACGCACATGATACAGTAGTTCATCGGTTTCACCTAATAAAACAGCTGCACTGCTGCCGTCAGACAGGTTTTGGAGTAGCTGCTCCAGCTCGCTGCGAATGCCTTTTAATCGCTCTAATCGAATCGCGCGTTCTTCTACGCCATACCGGGCATCAGCGGCATGTTGCTCTATCCGGTTTCGCAGCCGCCCCAGCTCCTGCATCGCAGAAGCAATAGATAAGCCCGCCAGCTCATCAGCTGCGAATGCCGAAAAGTCTTTTTCAAACCCTTCAAAACGTGAAGCTGTACGCAGCGAGGGCTCTCCCTGTTCGGCCGCTTCCAGTGCGAGCATGCTGGACAACGGATAAATACGCGGCTTTCGGATTCCATTCGCCTGTAGCTGCTCCTGTACATGTCGGGTCACGGATTGCAGTTCTTCTTCGGATGAGGCCAAATCTGAGGCATTGACGATAAAAAAGGTCTGATCCAGTGCCAGCGTCTCTTTAACCCGGCCCAATTGGTTCAAAAATTGCCGGTCTCCTTGGGTAAACGCATGATTGTAATACGTGATAAATACAAGCGCATCTGCATGCTTCATATAATTGAAGGTCACGCCAGTGTGCCGGGCGTTCACAGAATCCGCTCCAGGCGTATCCACTAACACAATGCCCTGACGGGTCAGAGCGCAATCATAATAAAGGTCGATATGCTCCACGAAGCATGACTTGTGCTCGGACGCGACAAAATCCCGATATTGATCCAAATCGACCTGAAGCTGCTGACCCAGCAAGCTTTGAGCTTCTTCCCATCCGGCTGCAGCAGCCTTCAAAAAGCTGTAATGCGGTCTTCCGGCAGGGTGAATCCCTTCCGGGGATAACTCACGTACGGCTTCCTGCCAGCCTACTGTCTCCGGTTCCCCCAAGCCCAGTAACCGGAACGAATATTTGAGATCGTCCCGCAATGCGTCCACTGATTTCATGTGGACGTCAGCCGTGGCATGGCGCTCAGGGCTGGCTGGCGCCATAATACGGTTAATCGCCGCTGTCGTTGGATGCGGCGATACGGGCAACACCGCTTCGCCCAGCAAAGCATTGGCGAAGCTGGACTTCCCGGCGCTGAACGCTCCAAACAGCGCCAACGTAAACCGCCCGCCCTCCAGCGCAGCCGCGCGGGCATGTAAATCCCGTACCGTCGCCTGCATGGCAGGGTACGGACTTACCAAGGCAGCGGCGGCTTTCAGCCGAGCCGATGCTGCCTCCAGCCGCGTGCGGCGCCCTCCGGCGGCAGACTGTGCCGCCGCCATGCCCGCTTGCGGCAACGGCGATCCAGCGCGTGTGCCAGCGATAGCGGGCCGCGCCGGATCTGTTCGTGCTGCTGGAGCCATCGGGGACGCGGCGTCGGCTCCAGCAGCAAGCGCAGCCGCGCGGGGCAACGCGGCAGGCGCGGAGGCCTGCGGCAGCAGGCTGCGCAGCGCGGTGGCGTGTGCGGCCGCGGCGCGCACCCGTGCGCTGTAGCGGCTCGCCGCGTCAGCCTGCGCCAACAGCGCATGGCGAGCGGACGCAAGAGCCGCACGGCGGCCCTCGGCCTGCGCCGCAAGCTGGGCCAGCAGGCGGTCTGCCAGCTCCAACGCCTTGCGGCGACAATCTGCCGTGACTGCGGCGCGAAGATCCTTACTATAGTTCAGCGTATACTCCGGCGACAGCGCCGTTTCCTTGACCGTCTGCTCAATCAGTTGCCGATCCGTTACAGGACGAATGCCATCCAGCTTTTGCTCCATCGCAGCAGACCACAACCCATGACCTTCCCCCCACGCTCTCAGCAGCTCACGCACATGGGGGAGCAGTTGCCCCTCTACCTGATCGGTCAGCATCCGTGTCAGCCGTTCCAAGCGATGCTCCTTTTCTCGCTCCGTCTTCCCGCCGGCAAACCACAGTCCGATTTTAAAGCCGGGCTTGCGGCTCTCCAAATATTCACCCGCTGCTTCACGTAGCTCCGCTGGTGTCAAATGCGCATGCTCCAGTAAACGATCCAGCTCTTGCCGCAGCCGTGTGTGCTCTTGTTCCGGAAGCATCCGCCACTGCTCATCCTCTTGCTGCAGGGCTTTCTGCTCCATTTCCAGGCGGGAAATCGCCTCTTCTCCGCCCGCCTCTTCCAGCAGCATGCTCAGTTCCTCTTCTTCAGCTGCCTCCACTTCCTCCACATGCTGCTCTACCAAATGGTGCATGGAGGATACCAGGCTGTACGCCAACAGCTCCGTTTTGCGCTTCAGTAATTGCTGGATCAACGACGGCAGCTGTTGCCACTGGTTCCAAGGATGGTTCGACTCTTTTAAGGAAGTAAACAATATATCTGTATAATGGACCTGCCACGCATGAAAGCTGGCCTCTACCTCATTGCGGTAACGTGTAAATGAAAGCTCCCGCTCCCGGTGTTTATCAATTTGATTGATGATCAAGTATAACGGTTTGCCCCAATCCGATAAGCTTTTGGCAAAGGACAAGTTATTTTCAGATTGGACATGGTTGTAATCCATCACATAAAAAACGATATCTGCCCAATGTAGAGCTGAGTGTGTCGCCAGCGCATGCCCTTGGTCTGTGGAATCTACGCCTGGTGTATCCAGCAGCACCCCTCCGCCGGATAGCATCGGGATATCCTCCCATACCTGAATGGATTCATAGGCCCCGCCATTTTTACAATATTCAGCCAGCTCGGCTATGGAGGTTTCCATCACTTCTGGCTCGGGATTTTCCGATGTTCGGGCTGGATGAATGAGTGCTCTTGAATGTCCATGCCGGATGGACACCACATTAGCGCTCGTAGGCACGGGTCCGGAGGGCAGCACCGTTTTACCGCACAGACTGTTTATCAGGCTTGATTTCCCAGCCGAGAAATGTCCACAAAAGGCAATGGTCAGCTCGTCTGCATCCGCCTTCTCTAGTAGGTCTGCTAAAGCCTTGGCTCCCGCCCTGTCCCCTGCTTTATGCAAAGTATTCCGTATCTGTTCAATTGTATCTGACCACTTTCCGGCATTCCCTGTAATCGTTTGCATCATAAGCTACGGTTCCACTCCTTGTCTCTTGACAGCATCAAATAGCTATATTGTAGCACTCCTGTGCCACTGTGAGAATGATCACATTGAAAAAAACTAAACAGCGTTCCCCGTAAGCAGCTGACTTCGGGGAACGCTGTCTATTTGATCGAATATCCTGCCAAGGACTCAGGATGACGCTCATAAATTAAAGGAATAAGTATTTTGGCAACCGAATGCGTTTCATCAAAGCCCCTAAAGGGCAATAACAAAAGCAATATGTAAGCAACGGATGGTCTACAAGATTCGCGAAGGTCATGCGCCTTCAGGCTGGTCAGACCAGCCGAGCCGCCTACCGGAACATGCAGTGCATGTCGTTCGCTAATTACACTTAATTTGCTGCCGTCTCAAGAACTGGCAGCAAAATTTCAAATACTTGACCATGCTGCAAAATCGTAATTCCGCGGGATTTGTCCTTCATTACGACTACTTCTGGCTTTTGTGACATACGTTCCAGATAGTGTTCAGGTACATCCCCGGAATGGCTGACCGTAATCCCTTCAAGATCGCGCTCTTCATTTTCAGCAAACTCTGTGGTTACAATCTGCTCAAAAATATCAGAAAACGCCTCAAAATTGTCTGTATATACCGAAATGCACTTCATTACTCTTCATCCTTTTCTACACATAAATGGTTAAACCCTTTGCTAGTTCTATGGGTCTTTAAGCTCTACGTTCCTTATCTTTTCTGATAAGAGACGTTTTCATACGTTTCTTGCCCTCCCTGCATACATCAAGCAACGGACATACCTGACATTGAGGGTTTTGAGCCTTGCAATGGTAGCGACCGAAAAAAATAAGCCTGTGGTGGGTCAATGACCATTCATCCCTAGGTACTCTTTTCATCAGCTTTTTTTCCACCTCAAGCACTGAATCATCCCATCCTGCAAAGCCAAGCCGTTTGGATACACGCTCTACATGCGTGTCCACCGCAATTGCCGGTACATTAAATGCGGTAGATACGACGACATTAGCCGTCTTGCGTCCAACACCAGGAAGCTTGACTAGCTGATCATGCTCAGATGGTATTTCTCCCCCGTACTGGTCTATCAATATACGGCACAGGTTATGAATATGCTTGGCCTTGTTTCGGTACAAGCCGATTCTGCGAATATCCTGCTCCAGCTCCTCAATAGGAACAGCCAAATAGTCCTCGGGTGACTTGTATTTTTGAAACAGGTCTGCCGTTACTTTATTGACCATCTGATCGGAGCACTGAGCCGACAATAACACGGCAATCGTTAATTCAAAGGCATTGTCATGGTTCAACTCACAATGGGCATCCGGAAACATCGTACCGATGGTATCCAATATATGACGTGCGGTTGCTGCATTCACGGAATCCTACCTCCTACCAAAAAAAACGTCTTGATACGGGATAACCCGCATCAAGACGGTCACTCTAAATAATCATCCGGAAAGAAACGAATACTATTTGTGCATGACTGCCTGCATAGGCGAGAAACACACTCCTATATTATCATTATTTGTCACAAATTGCACGTGAAAAGTGTGCAAATTTCCGAGAAATTTTCATACAATCTGATCTGACTAGCGGCTCATTGGATGCTCCAAATCTACATGTCCCATTAAGGACTCCAGAGCTTGACCATCAACGAGCAAATCCAGTGTTTTGATTTCCTTGAACTGGAACATTGTTTTCTTCAAGGCATCAATCGCCAATTCCTCGCCGCCTGCACCCAGACGCGCTTCGTCCGGCAAAGAAATGTCAAGGGTCAATGCTCCGTTATCCAATTGGATCTTATGCACGGAAATTTTATCCGACCACAGCGGTACTAAAGCGGAATTCCCACTCTTTTGCAAAGCTTCAAACGCCTTTTGGTATTTTTCCAGCTCGCTCGGGTAGGTAATTTCTTTTTTCTCTTCTTTTAAGCCAGTCTCTTGAGTATCGGTGTAGTACACTGTGATCTGCTGCGTTTGGTGATCTCCTGATTTTCCTGTTTCCGTCTTGGTTTTTGTAGGTTCCGTTGACGGGGATGCAGGGGTCTGAGACGCCCCGTTATTTTCAGCAGACTGAGCCGATGAATCAGGAGTCGTTTGCCCAGGCGTGCTATTTGGCGCAGCAGGTGTTTGTGTTTCCTGAGTCGGAGCTGCCGGAGCAGCTGTCTGCTTGGAGGCACAGCCTGCGCCTGCTATAGCAAACAGTGCCAGCAGACCTGCGATTACGATTTTCTTGTTCATATGTCCCCCTCCTTGCTTGACGTTGGCAAGCGATTTGCTGAAGATTTATTTTACACCAAGATACTCTGTGATGCCATCTGCAATCCCCTGAGCTACCCGGTTTTGAAAATCTTCATCAAACAGTGTGGCTTCCTCTTTTGCATTACTCAAATATCCTACCTCAAGCAAAACGGCTGGCATAGTCGTTTCCCGAATCACATGGAAATTGCCATAACGAATGCCCCGGTCTGTCAAACCCGTCGCAGGAGCAAAGTACTTATGCATAACGTCCGCGAACGCTTTGCTGGCACTCCGCTGGTAATACGTCTCTGTACCGTTGGAAGCTGAACTGCCGCTGCTGTTAGCATGAATGGACACAAATACGTTGGCGTTGAGATTTTCAGCCACTTTTACCCGCTGTTTAAGCTCCAGGAATGTGTCGTCGCTGCGTGTCAATACGACCTCAAGCTTGGGATTCTGCTTTAAAATGCTTTCCACTTTCAAAGCCATAGCCAGGTTAAAGGTCTTCTCGTAATTTTTTCTTGAAGCCCCAACTGCTCCAGAATCTTTTGCTCCATGACCTGCATCAATAACAACGACCTTTTTGCCATTACTGTTCACGGGTGATGTCTGTGTATCATCTGGTAATGAACCATCTGGCAGCGTAGCGTCAGGCGTTGTATTAATTGAATCCTTGGATGCCAAATCGACGATGACATGATTGGATCCATCATTGTATGCAGTGTAGTTCATGGCATGTTTCAAATCAATAACAACCCGGACCGTTGAAGGCTCCTTTTGGAACAAGGCATAACGGATACCGGACACATCCGCTTCATTCTGAATGTCCAGTGAACCATTCAAGGTGTTATCCAGATTCTGCTGATCTCCAAAATTGTCAGCAAACGCAGTTGCCGGCAAATCCACAACAACCCGGTCAGGAGCTGTCATCGTAAACGCTTTTGGCTTGACTGTACCCGCGGTTGTGATGGTTAAGCGATTTTGGCTGAAACTGATTTCCTGCACCGGCGTAACACCTGTGCTCGCATTATTAGCTGGTGTAGTTACACTTCCTGTACTGGAACTGTTATTCCCGGATTTCGGAGGTGTAAATTCCCCGTTTCCAGACCCGCTGCTGCGGGTATATAATTTTACGGACTTGGAGCTGCTGTCCCATTTTACGTCCAGTCCCATTTGCTCCCCGATAAAACGAAGCGGTACAAGGGCATAATTGGAACGCAGCAGAGGCGAAGCATCCAGACTAATGTCGCTTCCATTGACAGTCGCCGTCTTGCTTCCGATGTTCATTCGGATCGAGGTACTGTCCTTCTCAATCGTTATGGTTCGCGCCTGCTGCTTCCATGTCACGTCATATCCTAAATTTTCAGAAATTACGCGTAGCGGAACCATTGTGCTTCCGCCTATCACTTGTGCCTTAGCACCACTAGGGACACTTAACTGTTGATCGTCGAGATAGATTTGTGTTCCACTCGAAGCCGCATGTCCATAACCCGGAACCGCCCACATGAAGACAAATAATAACAACAAAAAACCAAATTTCTTCATTCGTCACCCTTCCATTCATATTTTTTTTGCCACATGCTCCGGTGCGGCGACCTGATATACGCGCTTATGTAATATCAGACAACCTTTTAGACGTTATCCCACACCAAAAGTTGCGAATATATTCCATCATATCAGAAATATACGTGCCTAAGAACTATTTTTGTCGAATTATGACTAAAAAAATAGTCCTTTCGCTTTCCGTCAAAAGTCATCGTCAAAAAAATAAAAAAGCTGCTTTTCACCTCCATGAATTTCCATAGAGGTGGAAAACAGCTCTTTTTTAACCCTCTTAATTAATCACTTAGTTAAGCGATTCTGTTGTCACCGTTTCCGTTCCTAAATACTCCTTTAATCCATCGACAATACCTTGTGCAATCCTCTCCTGTGTTTCTTCTGTAAACATGGCTGCTTCATCAGACGGATTGCTCAGATAGCCGCATTCCAGCAGCACGGCCGGCATTTGCGATTTTCTGGTTACCAAATGGTTGGCTACCTTAATATCGTTATCTTTAAAACCGGTAGCCGCTACAAGATGCTTGTGCATCGTCGTTGCCAGACTCAAGCTTTCCTGACGTGCATAATAGGTTTCAGAGCCATTCGCTTTTCCGTTATTGGAGGCTGGCATACTGTTGCCATGGATGGAAACAAACACGCTCGCCAGTTGATCATTCGCCAGTTGGGCACGTTCATCGAGCGTCGGATACGTGTCTCCATCTCGGGTCATTACGACCTGAATAGCAGGATCATTTTGCAAAAGCTGCTGAACCTTTAAGGCTACAGCCAATGTAAACTCCTTCTCGCGTCGTCCAGTCACACTGGCTGCTCCAGGGTCCTTGCCACCATGTCCAGGATCAATTACAACAATTCGCCGTCCTTCGACATGAGTCGGTGTGACCACCGGATTCTCACTACGCTCACGCAAATGGAGGGTGAGTTCACCCCTGCTATTAGTTGAAAGCTCGTAATCACGTGCCTGGTTCAAGGCAATGACGACGCGGACGCCCCCATTTTGTCCATCTGCGGGAGCAAATCTGATTTCCTCCACATCCTCGCTGTCACTGTTCGTCAAAGCCTGTGTGCCATCCTTACGAATCGGAAACAGTTGGGAAAAATCAGACGCCAGCGAAGCCCCTGGTAAATCTACAACAATGCGGTCAGGCCCCGTCATTTCGGACACTTTTGGGGTTGCATCTTTGTTCAGAGAAATCTTTAATGCGTCACCCTCAAAAGAAATGTTTTGTACAAGCAACGCATTGGCTGTGGTCTGTTCTGCATTCTGCTGCTTGGATGGTGAAGATGCCGATTCCGTATGCTTGTCTACTTTAGTGGTTTTGGTTGTCGTCGCTGTAGTGGTAAACGGTTTTTGCGTGCTTTTATTACTTTCTGTTGACATTTGTGACGTTTTTTGGGATTGGGACTGTTGATCTGCCTGCGGAGTTGTCGTCTTCTGACTGAGATTTACGGATTTACTTTTATTATTCCAATCTACTTTTAGTCCCATTTGCTCCCCGACAAAACGCAACGGAACCATCGTCGAGTTGCCACGCAGCACAGGAGGCGCATCCAGACTAACTGTTTTACCATTCACATCAGCCGATGTGCGGCCTACGTACATAGCCATATCCGTGCTGTTTTTTTGAATTGAAATTTTATAGGCTTGTGGCTCCCACTTGAACTGATATCCAAGCTGCTCCCCAACTACTCGAAGTGGTACCATGACTTTGCCATTGACCATTTCAGGCCTGGCATCTGCAGGCGCCTCTATTCTTTTGCCGTCCAAAAACAAATCTGCTGCAGCCGCATTCACATGAGTAGAGGACGGCCACAACCAGACTAAGATAGCCGCCAGTATCACCCAACTGTATTTCTTCATCCTCATTCCCCTAACTTATTTATGTAATATTTTTATGCTCGTTGTATAGGCATAGTCCTCAACCATTTTACATTTACAATACCATGCTCAATCGAGCCGTCAACCCCTTATTTACCAATTTAATTCTAAAAATAACAAAAGCCCGCAGGCAAAAGAATTGCCGATACGGGCTTTCTGTTCAAATGATGATTATGCGCCTTGCTTGGCAGCACGCTTTTGTTCATAAGCCAGAATTTCAGCCTCATGCTGGAGCGTCAAGCCAATGTCATCCAAACCTTGCAACAGGAATTGACGACGATGCTCATCCAGATCAAAATCAATATGCAAACCATAATCGTCAGTAATTGTTTTTTCGTTCAAATCAACGTTCAATTGGTAGTTATCATGCTTCGCCGTGCGCTGAAATAAATCCTCTACTTGCTCTTCAGACAGCTTGATCGGCAGAATACCGTTTTTAAAACAGTTATTGTAGAAGATATCCGCAAAAGATGGTGCGATTACGCTACGAAACCCATAGTCCATGATCGCCCACGGCGCATGCTCACGGGAGGAGCCGCAGCCAAAGTTGGCGCGAGAAATCAGCACAGATGCCCCTGCATAGCGAGGCTTGTTCGGTTCAAACTCAGGATTGATATTGCCCGCCTCATCAAAACGCCACTCATAAAACAGAAACTGTCCAAAGCCTGTGCGCTCGATTCGTTTCAAGAATTGCTTAGGAATAATAGCATCTGTATCCACGTTCACCCGATCCACAGGCGCTACGATTCCTTTTAATGTTGTGAATGCTTCCATCGTAAATTCCTCCTCTGTATCCTAGCGGACTACTGCTTCCTTCTTGAATTTCCAATCCCGTACATCGACAAAACGTCCATGAATCGCCGCAGCGGCTGCCATTGCCGGAGATACGAGGTGAGTCCGTCCTCCACGTCCCTGACGACCTTCAAAGTTACGGTTAGAGGTGGATGCACAACGCTGTCCCGGTTGGAGCACGTCCGGATTCATCGCAAGACACATGCTGCATCCCGCTTCACGCCACTCGAATCCTGCTTCCTTGAAAATAACGTCCAGTCCTTCTTGTTCAGCCTGAATTTTCACACGACCTGAGCCTGGTACGACGATTGCCGTTACTCTGTCAGATACCTGATAGCCTTTGGCAACCTCGGCCGCAGCGCGTAGATCTTCAATCCGTCCGTTGGTGCAGGAACCGATAAATACGTAATCAATCGCAATATCCGTGATCGGTGTACCTGGCTTCAAATCCATATATTCAAGCGCTTTTTCAGCCGCTTTACGTTCGTTTTCTGTCGGCAATTCTGCCGGAATGGGTACATTCGAAGAAATATCTGTACCCATACCTGGGCTGGTGCCCCAAGTCACTTGTGGAATTAAAGAATCCACGTCAAACTCCAGCACAATATCAAACTCAGCGCCTTCATCTGTAACAAGCTCTTTCCACTCAGCAACTGCCTGCTCGAAAGCAGCTCCTTGCGGCACATGCTCGCGTCCACGCAAGTAATTGAAAGTCGTTTCATCCGGTGCAATCATTCCTGCTCTGGCTCCGCCCTCTATGGACATGTTGCACACCGTCATACGCTCTTCCATGCTCAATTCGCGGATGGATTCGCCTGTGTACTCAATAACATAGCCTGTAGCGAAATCTGTGCCGTATTTGGCGATGACACCCAAAATCATATCTTTTGCTGTTACACCCGGTTTGCGGCGGCCTACAAAACGAACTTCCATCGTTTTTGCCTTCGCCTGCTGGAGACATTGCGTTGCCAGCACGTGCTCTACTTCGCTTGTTCCGATACCAAAAGCAAGCGCCCCGAATGCACCGTGTGTGGAGGTATGGCTGTCACCACAAACAATCGTTTTCCCCGGATGAGTCAGACCAAGTTCAGGCCCCATAACGTGAACGACACCTTGATCAATGGTATCCAGATCATACAGTGTAACACCGAAATCGCGGCAATTTTGAGTTAATGTATCAATCTGCTGTTTGGAAATCGGGTCCGTAATATTGTAGCGATCAAACGTCGGTACGTTATGATCCATTGTCGCAAACGTAAGCTCTGGACGACGCACCTTGCGTCCGCTAAGACGAAGTCCCTCAAACGCCTGCGGCGAGGTTACCTCATGTACCAAGTGAAGATCAATGTACAAAATACTCGGCTTTCCCGCTTCCTGATAGATGACATGGTTATCCCAAATTTTCTCGAACATGGTCTTTTTACTCATCAACATTCACCCCTGTGTTTTTCGAACTAGTGGAGAGAAGCTATACGGCTCTCTTTTGGATGTCAACAATATACCACGACCTGTTTGATTGGTCTAAGATATGATATCTATAGAAGTGATAGCTTTGACCTATAAGACTGCAAAATCTATTCTCTACTATTACTATCTCGAAGTTCTTGTTTACGTTCGATGTCTGATAACATGTCAATCACTCCTCTATATAAACTATATACAAACGGATGTTCGATATTAAGATATAAAAATAAAAAAAGTTCTGCCGACCGATTAAGGTTAACAGAGCTTTGTAATTTATTTAGAGTTTATGACAAAGCTAATTCTTGTTTTGAAGATTTTTTGTAAGTGTCGAACATTTTAGTAGAGTTTATATGGGACATGGAAATCTATCTATTAGGTAATCGTTTCTTTTGGTTCTTAATAGATTCATGCTTATACATCCCTATCGCCACTGACATATAAATAGAGTATACCTTAGCAAAGGGGGTATGCAGATGATCAAAACAAGAGTAAAAACGTTCAAACATCGTGTCGGTAAAAACAAATTCCTGGTCGTTAAAATTTTCCAAGCCGCAGATGCCAGAACAAAAAATGGTAATGCGCTGGCCACCAACGCATTGAACATCAAAATATCCAAACGCAAAAAGCACCACTAAGACCATCCGTACCTTCATTCCTGTGAAGGGAGGTGATTTCCATGAGTAGAAGAAAACACCATGTAAAAAGAAAAAGCATATCGATCTGGTCAAAACAAAAAGCGTCCGCGCGTGCACAAGGCAATGCGCTGGCTGCCAATCTGTTCAACGTAAATGTCAAAAAGAAAAAACATTAATGTTTTCAGCAGGGCAAAAGGCATTGCTCCCTTTCATATCTTTTAGCAACAATCTTTACGAAAAGAGCCTAAAAATATTCCCCAGCTGACCATTTAAGGTTGGCTGGACTTTTTGCTATTCGAGTGTTTCGTTTTTTTGAATAAAATCCCCCAAATAACTGCAACCTCTATTATGGCAGAATCCGCCATGGTATTCAGCACTATTACCCAACAATTCTTTTCACAAAATTAAATCCAAAACGCTTTAGTGATAATAACCAAGAGGATAAACAACACCAGGATTGCACCTATAGAGCTATATCCACCGCATCCACCATAACCTGCTACACCTTCATATCCACTCATGGCTTGAACCTCCTTTACTTGTTCTACACCTTAATATATGTATAAAAATGTTCTGTGATAAGGCATTCAGGCAAACAAAAAAACACCCCGCCAGCGTAGCCAGCAAGATGTCACCATTGGCTTTCGAATTGCCCAGTCCTAATTAGTGCTTTCTAAACCATGTAAAATTTTGGTTCGGTGTAATGAATTTCACATCTTTCCAGGTCAACCTGTTCTACCATAAAAGAGTGATACGCCGTGCTGGGCAGACCACTATGTGGACGGGACGGTTACATCCTTTCCAGAACCAGCTACACAGGCTGTCCGGCATGCGCGGCAAGTACGCCTTTATTTTGATTCGAAGCGGAGTGTCCAGATGTGAATACCGAATGGGAATACCGTGAGCGCATAAGGAAGCTAGCCGTATGTATTGTTAAGCATTACCGGGGAAAAGGTCCGGATAACGTCAAGGTTTCTTTGGATTCGCCGCTCCGGATTACGGTAGAAATTCGAGGCACCTTGTCCAATCTGTCCGAAATTCTCGTTCATGAAGGGGCCGAGGACAAGGTCAGGGAATATTGGAACGTCCTTCGACCTTATCTGGAAAAAGAGTTTATGAGCGAAGCGGAAAAAACAATCGGCAGTCCCTTCACTTACACCTGGGAGGTCTGTCCCTCCGTCCATGGAGACGGACATATTATCATTACTCTTGAACTACAACACATACACCGGTTGGATTAGCGGGAAGGAGCTTGTCTCCTCGCTCGCGGATAAGCCAGTACAGGATGCAGCGTAAAGCGGCATTTTTGTATTGGCTTTTTTCATGTTACGAGTTTCATCTATTTCATATAAAAAGAGGTGCTGCACACATGGCAGACAAGGTATTAACGGTATGTCCCTACTGCGGAAGCGGTTGTCAGCTTCATTTGCTGGTGGACAAGGGGCAGGTAATCGGCGCAGAGCCGGCTGATGGTCGTACAAATGAAGGAACACTGTGCCTGAAAGGACACTACGGATGGGATTTTCTGAATGACCCGCAAATTCTGACTGCACGCTTGCGCAAGCCCATGATTCGCAAAAATGGGGTCATGGAGGAAGTGGAGTGGGAGGAAGCTATCCAATATACTGCCGAACGGCTGTCAGCAATTAAGGAAAAATACGGACCCGACTCCATTATGGGGACGGGCTCTGCACGCGGTCCGGGAAACGAAGCCAATTATGTCATGCAAAAGTTCATGCGGGCGGTCATTGGCACGAACAATATTGACCATTGCGCTCGTGTATGCCACGGCCCTTCTGTGGCAGGTTTGACATATTCACTCGGGGATGGGGCCATGTCCAATTCTATTCCTGAAATTGAACACTCTGATCTTTTATTCGTGTTTGGATACAACGCCCCTGAAACGCATCCGATCGTCGCCAGACGCATCGTAGCTGCGAAGCAAAGAGGTGCCAAAATTATTGTATGTGATCCGCGCATGACTGAAACTGGGCGTATTTCAGATATGTGGCTGCCTCTAAAAGGCGGCTCGAACATGGCTTTGGTCAACGCTTTTGGTCATGTGCTTGTGCATGAAGGACTGTACGACAAACGATATGTGGAAGCAAACACTGAAGGCTTTGCCGAATACGTAGACAGCATTAAAAAATATACGCCCGAATATGCAGAAGGCATTACGGGAGTCAAGGCGGCTGACATCCGGGCGGCAATGAGGGAGTATGCCAAGGCCCCTACCGCTACCATTTTGTACGGAATGGGCGTATGTCAATTTTCACAGGCCGTTGATGTGGTAAAGGGACTCGCTTCCCTTGCCTTGTTGACCGGAAATCTGGGCAAGCCGAATGTGGGCATCGGACCCGTGCGTGGACAAAACAATGTACAGGGCTCCTGTGACATGGGCGCATTGCCGAATGTGTATCCTGGCTATCAGGATGTAACGGATACTGCGGTTCGCAAAAAGTTTGAAAAAGCATGGGGGGTTGAGCAGCTGCCGCGTAAAAAAGGATATTCCCTTACAGAGGTACCGCACCTCATCCTGAAGGAGAACAAGCTGAAGGCTTACTATATTTTCGGCGAGGACCCTGTACAAAGTGATCCGAACGCCGCCGAGTTGCGTGAAGCGCTAGACCAATTGGAATTTGTCGTAGTACAGGATATTTTCATGAACAAAACGGCGCTGCATGCCGATGTCATCCTCCCTTCTACTGCTTGGGGTGAGCATGACGGTGTATATTCTTCGGCAGACCGTGGCTTTCAGCGCATCCGCAAGGCCGTGGAGCCACAGGGTGATGTCAAGCCGGACTGGGCCATTATTAGCGAGGTTGCTACCGCCATGGGCTACCCTATGTCCTATGCAAACACAGAGGAAATTTGGGATGAAATGCGCAGCCTCTGCCCGTTATTCGCTGGTGCCAGCTACCAAAAAATGGAGGACCAAGGCGGCGTCCAGTGGCCCTGCCCTACAGAGGACCATCCAGGTACTCCGTATTTGTACAAAGGCAATCAATTTTCCACGCCTAGCGGCAAAGGCCGATTATTCGCCTGCGAATGGCGTCCACCTCAAGAACAGCCGGATGCCAAATTCCCGCTAGTCTTATCTACCGTTCGCGAGGTAGGACATTATTCCGTGCGCACCATGACCGGTAATTGCCGTGCACTGCGTCAGCTGTCTGATGAGCCTGGCTTTATTCAGATTAGCCCGCAAGACGCAACGGATCTGAACATTCTCGATGGTGAAATTGTCGCCATATCCTCCCGCCGGGGGCGCATTATGGCACGGGCACAAGTCAGTGACCGCGTACAGCAAGGCGCGACCTACATGACCTATCACTGGTGGGTTGGAGCATGTAACGAGCTGACCGCCGATTTTCTCGATCCGGTATCTAAAACCCCGGAATTAAAATATTGCGCCATCCGGCTGGAGCGGATTGCCGACCAGGCGCAGGCCGAACGTGATGTACATGAATCGTACCAGCGGATTCGCAGACAGATGAACGTCCATGAAGCCGTTTTGGCTGATAAGGTGACAAGATGAGCGGCGCACGAAACATGCTGTACCGTCCAACGAGCAGAATGGGAGCAGCCGATAGAACAAGCGCTGTCGCCTCCTCCTTCGTAGTCGCAGACGGTGGGCAATGTATTGGATGCAAAGCCTGTGAACTGGCGTGCTTCGCCGTTCACAGCCAGGCGGGCGGCATAGGTGCTTCGGTCGGAACCGTCAGCGTGCCTGTCGTACCCAAGGTGTATGTTGTACGCGCTGGGGATGCGTATGTGCCTGTGCAATGCCGGCATTGTGAAAATGCCCCCTGTGCACATGCCTGTCCAGTGCAGGCCATTCGTCAGGAGGACGGCGTGGTCATGATTGATGAAGAACGATGTATCGGCTGCACCTCCTGTGTTTTGGCCTGTCCCTTCGGAGCCATTGAGGTGACTCCGGTTTATCGGGCAGGACACGTTGTGACGCAATCCGGATTGACTCGCCATGCCAATCGGGCCGCCCTCCCCCGCACTGCCGCAAGCAAATGCGATTTGTGCGCAGAAACGGCAGACGGACAGCCTGCCTGTGTAGAGGCCTGCCCAAACCAGGTGCTACGACTGGCCAAGGGTGCAGTCGACTCGCCTCCGGAGCGTCGGCGGGAAGTTTTTTTCCCACGCTTATAAGGTTAAAATCTCAGCCGCAGAAAGGTAGAATACCATGTCAACGACAACAGACAAGAGCTCGTCCCCTCCTTGTATGGAGGCGACTGATTCTGATTGTACAGTCCCTGTCATTCATATCGACCCTACGTTGTGCACGGGATGCAGACGCTGCGCAGGTGTTTGTCCGGTAGACGCCATAGAGGGATTGCCGGGAGAACCGCAAACCGTGAACGCAGACCGCTGTGTTTTTTGCGGTCAATGTGTACAAATATGCAGTGTATACGCATCAGATTGGGCGGATGCATCTCCACAGGAAGCCGCCATCAGACGGCAGGCGCGTATGCGTGAACGCGATATGCCTGCCGACATCGGCGAACCGCTATTTGCTGCCTATTATAGCTATAGCCTGAATAAGGTAACTGACATGATGACAAAACCAGGACAGCTTCGGATCGTTCAATGCGCTCCATCCATTCGCGTGTCACTCGCAGAGGAATTTGGTATGCCGTTCGGTACCTTGACGCCTGGCAAAATGGCCGCTGCCCTTCGCCGCCTCGGCTTTGATCGGGTATATGATACGAATTTCGGAGCTGACGTAACCATCATGGAGGAAGGCACCGAGCTGATTCGCCGCGTGACCGAGGGTGGACCGTTACCGATGTTCACATCCTGCTGTCCGGCATGGGTTCGTTTTGCCGAGATTGAATATCCCGATCTGCTGGACCATCTATCCAGTTGCAAATCGCCAATGCAGATACTGGGAGCGCTGGTCAAGACTTATGGTGCACAGCTGGACGAGGTGAAGCCTGCGAATATTTACAGCGTCGCAATCATGCCATGTACCTGTAAACAATTTGAATGCGATCGTCCCGAAATGGAATCCGATGGTTACCGTGATGTGGATGAGGTGCTGACAACGCGTGAGCTTGCGTACTGGATCAAGCAGCGCGGAATTGATTTTATGAACCTGCCTGATGAAGAATTCGATTCACCTTTAGGAAAATATTCAGGTGCTGGCACTATTTTTGGTGTGACTGGAGGGGTAATGGAGGCTGCTATCCGTACAGGTTACGAGTTGCTGACGAATGAGAAGCTGCCGAAGCTCCAGCTGGATTTTGTACGTGGCGAGGAAGGTATTCGAGTAGCCGAAGTTCAGGTTGGCGAGCTGCAGCTCAAGGTGGCGGTCGTCGCTGGGCTGCAACATGCCTATCAGCTGCTGGATCGTGTGCAGGCGGGCGAATGTGACTATCATTTTATCGAGGTCATGGGCTGTCCTGCTGGATGTATCAGCGGAGGAGGGCAACCCAAGCTCATGTTGGAAAAACAAAAAATCGAGGCTTATCGTGCGCGTAAATCGTCCATCTACGGACATGATGCTGCATCTCAGGTGCGCAAATCGCATGAGAACCCTTTTATCATCAAGCTTTATGACGAATTTTTGGGTGAGCCGCTTGGGCACGTATCGCACCATCTGCTGCACACGACCTTCCACAAACGCGGACCCGGCAGACAGAGCCGCAACAGTGATGTTTCCACCAACGGGAATAACGATTACTCCCTTCATTAAGTTCGGTAAACACATAAGAATATATAAGTTGAACTCGAAAGAAACACATTAAAACAGGGTAGCCAGAATGGTTCAATAGGTAACTTTTAAGCTCAGCTTATATAGCAGTAGAGATTATATTTTGTCGTTAGTTAGAGAGGAGTCGAATTGGTATGAATCGTTTTGTTTTAGCTGATCCCGATCAGTGTATCGGCTGCCGTACCTGTGAAATTGCATGTGTCATCGCACATTCGTCGGATAACCCTTTTATCTCGCCGGATGACGAGTTTCATTTTCACCCTCGGCTGAAGGTTATCAAATCATATGGAGTCACCGCACCCGTTCAGTGCCGTCACTGTGAGGATGCCCCATGCGCCAACGCTTGTCCGAATGGCTCCATTACGAACGCAGACGGCTGTATTCTCATTAACAGCGAAAGCTGTATTGGCTGTAAAACCTGTATGATCGCCTGCCCTTACGGCGCAATTACTATGGTGCCTCAGTATAGAGACGGGCAACCTGTCGTGCAAGATGGACTGTACACCAATATGTCAGGCCGTTTGCAACCCAAAGAACGCATGGTTGCCAGCAAATGTGATCTGTGCGAAGGTGTAGACGGCGGTCCGGCCTGCATTGGAAAATGCCCAACAAAAGCCCTCAAGCTGGTCGAGCCAGATCTGGTTCATGCCCGGGTTGAGGAAAAACGGGCTGCAAGTGCACGTCAGCTACTGCATATGACGCGCATTCCGGCGACGGGGCTATGACTCCCTCTCCTCCTCTAGCCAAAGATACGCGAACCGAGCGGGATGCGCTAGGAGACATGGAAATTCCTGCGGATGCCTTGTACGGTATTCACACCGCACGCGCGATGAACAATTTTGCAGTCAGCGGCAGGCCCGTGAACCAAAAACTGATTCAAGCGCTTGTGCTGGTCAAAAAAGCAGCCGCTCAAGTGAACGGTGAGCAGAAACGACTTCCCGCTCACCGTGCTGCTGCCATTATAAAGGCTTGCGATGAATTACTCGCCGGACGGTATCAAAATATGTTCACCGTCGACGCTCTGCAAGGCGGCGCAGGCACCAGTACCCATATGAATGTGAATGAAGTCATTGCTAATCTGGCCATCGTACAACTTGGGGGCCAGCCAGGACAATACGAGCTTGTACATCCGCTGGATGATGTCAACTGCTGCCAGTCTACGAATGATGTCTATCCTACAGCGCTCCGAATTGCAGCGATACGGCTGCTGCGGCCTTTATGTGACGCCATGTCTTCGTTACAGGAGGCTTTACAGCATAAAGAAACGGAATATGCCGACCTGCTCAAGCTGGGCCGTACACAGCTGATGGATGCTCTGCCCATGATGGCCGGGCAAGGCTTTGGCGCCTACGCCAAGGCCATAGCACGTGACCGCTGGCGGCTCTACAAAGCCGAGGAACGGCTGCGAGAAATCCCGATTGGCGGCACGGCAATTGGCACAGGTATGAATGCGCCTCGCGCTTACAGTTACCGGATGGTTGAACAGCTCGCGGACGAGACTGGCTTGGGGCTCTGTCGCAGCGACCACCCCATGGACCCGATTCAGAATATGGATGTCTTTGTAGAGGTATCGGGTCTGCTCAAATCCGCCGCCGTAAACCTGCTCAAAATATCCGGCGATTTTCGTCTGCTGGCCTCTGGTCCTTTTGGTGGTATCGGGGAATACACGCTGCCTCCGGTTCAGGCCGGCTCCTCTATTATGCCGGGCAAGGTCAACCCGGTAATGGCTGAAATGGCCGGATTGACCGCGATGCGCGTGATGGCGGAGGATGCGGCTATTACGATGGCGGCTGCCTCTGGACAGCTGGAGCTGAATGCGTTCCTGCCGCTGATTTCCGAATCGCTGCTGGAATCGCTGCATATTCTCAGCAATGCCGTTCGTCTGTTCGAGGAACGGTGTGTGCGCGGTCTGGTCGTACATGAGGAACGCTGCTCTGCAAATCTGCGCAGCTCAGCTGTGATGGCTTCCGCGCTGGTCGCGGACCTTGGCTATGATGAAGCAGCCTCCATTGCATCAGCAGCTATTGCGCAAGGCCGCACACCAGAGGATATTGCAGAGGAGCGCGGTCTACTGACACGCTCACGGATTGAGCAATTGTGCCATCCCTATACCGTAACCAAGCCCGGAATTCCCGGGCAGGAAGAAGGAACTCACCATGGGAATGAATGATACCCCTCGTAGCAACCGACCACATATCGTCCTGCTCGGTCGCCGCAACGCAGGCAAATCCAGTATTCTAAATGCCCTGACGGGCCAGTCCGTGGCTGTGGTATCTCCTATAGGGGGAACAACCACGGACCCGGTTTTTAAGCCGATGGAGCTGCTCCCTGCGGGACCTATTGTTCTGGTGGATACCGCCGGACTGGACGATGAGGGTGAGATCGGGGCGCTGCGTCGTGACAAAACGCTGCAAATACTTAACAGTACGGATTTGGCTCTGCTGGTTGTCGACGCTACGGTCGGCGTCAGTTCCTTCGAGCTTGAACTGCTCGACAAGCTCCGCACCAAAAAGATTCCTGTCATTGGGGTTTTAAACAAAGTCGATACCCTTGCTGAATCAGAACAAATGATCACAGCGCTGGAGGCTGAACTGGATCTCACCCTGATTCCTTTCAGTGCCTCTATGCTCCAGGGAGATACGGAACTGAAAAAGGCTATTACCAGTACGCTCCCCCACAACGAGGATCGTTTTCGCATTGTCGGTGACCTGCTGTCACCCGGCGATGTTGTCGTGCTGGTCGTTCCCATCGACAAAGCTGCACCAAAGGGTCGACTGATTCTGCCGCAGCAGCAGACAATCCGCGATACGCTGGAGAGCGATGCCATCGCAGTCGTGACCAAAGAGCATGAATTGCGGTTGACGCTGGAGCGACTGGGAAACAAGCCTCGCTTGGTCATTACTGATTCACAGGTTTTTATGAAGGTAGCGGCAGACACACCCAAGGATGTGCCCCTTACCTCCTTTTCCATCCTGTTCGCCCGTCATAAAGGAGATCTTGACGAACTGGTACGAGGCGCAAGAGCCATTGAGCGTCTCAAGGATGGAGACCGTGTACTCATAGCCGAAGCCTGCACGCACCAGTGCCAATCTGACGATATCGGCCGGGTAAAAATCCCCCGCTGGCTCCGTCAAACGATAGGCAAACGCCTCATTATCGAGCATGCATCCGGCCCCAGCTTTCCTGACGATCTAAGCGAGTATGCCCTGGTTATTCATTGCGGTGCCTGCATGCTCAACCGGCGTACAATGCTTCATCGACTCTCGGAAGCAAAAGCTGCAGGGGTGCCGATTGTGAACTATGGTGTTTTTATCGCTTATGTACAGGGTGTCTTCCCACGTGCCATTGAATGCTTTCCATCTGCTATGCTGGCATGGGAGCACGCCTTGGAGCCAACAGCTATTGCTGAAAGATCCCATCATTAATGTTTTTTCTTTCTAACACAAAAGCAGTCGCGCTGATCCCCAACGCGACTGCTTTTTACTTTCCGTTCCATTATTTCTACTATAATAAGAATGTCTATAGCGAGAAAGGATGTTATTAAAAATATAATTTGCTAAAAATACAAATCGCGCTCGCCTGCTTCCAGCCGGTCAAGCCGATCAAGCGTCAAACGGCGAGTCGATTCACGCGGTATACGCTCCAGATTCTCTCGCAGGGCGGCGGCTCCCAGCTCACGTGCCTCTTCATCCCCATAATCCAGCAGATATTCCTGGAAGGTCAGCAGCGAATTCGGCTGGCACACATTGTGGATTTGTCCAGATTTGGCAAGCTCCATAAAGCGATCTCCGGTCCGTCCCTCACGGTAGCAAGCTGTACAGTAGCTTGGCATATACCCGCCTCGGCACAGGCTTTTGATAATTTCCACCGGAGAGCGATGATCCCCGACCTCGAACTGAGGCTTGTCGTCCTCCTCTTGTCTTGCATATGCCCCTACACCGGTAGCAGAACCAGCACTGATTTGCGATACACCCAAACCAATGACACGGTCCCTGAATTCCGACTCCTCGCGCGTAGACAGGATCATTCCAGCATATGGTACAGCCAGCCGTAGAACCGCTACAATTCTCATAAAATCCTCGTCACTCACCAGATACGGATAGCGTTCTGGGTCCACATTTTCAGCCGGACGAAGTCGGGGAACAGAAACCGTGTGAGGGCCGCAGCCAAACACTTCCTCCAGATGCTCCGCATGCTTAAGCATCGCTACCGTTTCATAGCGGAAATCGTACAAACCGTACAACACACCGATTCCCACATCATCTATGCCTGCACGCATGGCCCGGTCCATGGCGGTCGTATGCCAATCATAGTCCCGTTTGGGTCCTTGCAGATGATATTTGCGATAGCTTTCGCGATGATACGTCTCCTGGAACAAAATATACGTACCGATCCCGACCTCCATAAGCTTCCGGTAATCCTCCTCCGTCGTTGCGGCAATATTAACATTAACCCGTCGGATGCTCCCGTTGTCCACCTTTATATCGTAGATCTGACGCAAACAATCGACGATATAATCAATAGAACAATGGACCGGGTCCTCCCCTGCTTCCAGTGCAAGCCGTTTGTGCCCCATTTCCTGCAGCACCCTAACCTCCTCGGCCAGTTCCTCCGGTGTCAGGCGGCTGCGGGTAAAGCTGTCATTGGTATGCTTGTAGCCACAGTATTCGCAGTTATTGACGCAGTGGTTGCTAACATATAGTGGAGCGAACAGCACAATCCGATTGCCATAAATCTGCTCTTTAACCGCTCGCGATGATCTGAACATCTCTTCCAATAATTCAGGATCTTCCACATGCAAAAGAGCCGCCGCTTCACTCGCATTCAGTCCCCGGCAGGCTCTCCCCTTTTCTAGAATTTCCAAAATCCGATTTCGATCTGTCGCCTCTTGCTTCCCCTGCTCCACGGCCGCCATAATCTCTGCTTCATTAATAAAATCCGCCGACACTTTCTCCCGTACTCCACTCACGTATACCCATCTCCTTATTTATGGTTACTGCAATGTTTCCGTTATAGTCTCTCTAGGTTTCCTGTCTCACGAACTGTCGCTGGGCCTTTATACTGTCCCCCCGTCCCATGTCCACTTCAAACCCGGCTCCACGGATTCGCAGCTCCAGGCAATGTCGGCATTGAGCAGACTCATCGCCCAAGCATATTTTATTTTCATAAATCGCATACTTGGGCCTCACCGCCAGCGGGGACAAATTGGGCATAACCACATTCGCCCCCGCCTGAAGGGCCTTCTCCCTGCCTTGGGGGTGAATGGTCCCCATCGCCGTAGACGCCGGAATGAGCGCATCCGGAACAACCAAGCGAGACAACGAGACCATATCCAGCGCCTTTTCCATACTCCCCTGGCTGGCATCACGCAGCGGCGTATTGCTATGCGGTAAAAAGGGGCCAATCCCGATCATATCCGGGTTCAGGCAATGCAGATAGACCAGATCATCTGCCAGCTCACTGTTGGTTTGTCCCGGCAGCCCCACCATACAGCCGGCCCCGATCTGAAAGCCGATTCGTTGCAAAGCCAGCAGACGACTGCGCCTGCTTTCCATCGTCATGGTCGGATGCAGCCTGGCGTACAATTGAGCTGAAGCCGTTTCATGACGCAGCAAAAAACGGTCTGCTCCCGCCTCGTATAACAGCTCATACGTTTCATCATCCCGTTCACCAATAGACAGTGTAACCGCCACATCTGGGAAGCGGCTTTTAATGTCCCGAATCAGTTTCGTCAATCGGGCTGTCGTAAACCAGGTATCTTCACCGCTCTGCAGTACAAACGTCCGATAGCCCAGATCATATCCCTCCGCACAGCAAGCCAGAATTTCCTCCGGCCTCAATCGGTAGCGATCTGCCTGTTTGTTCGAAGCACGCAGCCCACAGTACATGCAATCCTGACGGCATATACTGGAGAATTCAATTAAGCCCCGTAAAAAAACACCCTTGCCGTAACGCTCCATTTTGGTGCGAGCTGCCAGCTCTCGTAATTGAGCCCGCACGATCGGATCTTCATCCAGACGTGTCAGCAGCCCTGTCATTTCCGTATGCGTCCATTTCTTGCCGTCAGCCAGACGCAGTAATAATTCGTCCGTGACTCATCCCTTCTTCCCTTGTCCATCCGGACTTCAATTCGTCAGCAGCTTGTATCGTACATGTATAATTCTAGCAACATCAGCGGAGATATAACGTGATTAGTTTCACAAAATATCCCATTTTCTAATTCCTGCTCCGCCCTCTGCCTCAAAAAATACATAATTACCTAAGCACAAAAAGCGGCACAAAAAGCAGTACAAAAAGAGGCCAAAAAAGCTGTCTCCTCCTTTTTAGGGAAGAAACAGCTCTGTTGATCGTTCTGTTTATTTTATTGAATCAAATCAATCGCCTGCTGTGGTACAAAATAATCAACACCGTTAAACACAACTACACCGTTGAGCGTGGAATTTTTACCATTTAGCGTAGCGATGTTTTTGTATACCGGAAGCTCCAGCTTGGTGCTGCCCTTAGTCACCGTAATGACTTTCGTATCCGCCGTAAATTTGGCTCCTTTCGCTTCAAAAGCCGTTTTCGCAGGGACAAACAACTGCTTGCTAACCGTATCCAAGTCCAGTCCGAGTACACGTGTCATATATTTATTGACATCCGTGTTGTCGATTACACCGGATGGACGGTCTCCATTTGGCGCATACGTGTACAACACAACATCACCACCTGTATGTCCTCCTGTCGTCCAGCCAATATTCGCACGTTTACTGATCATCGGTCCGACGGCATAGTTCATGCTGCCTTCTTTGGCTTCTTTGATTGCTTTTACTTCTTCGTCCGTCAAATCCGTAATACCAAAATACGTCGACAACACTTCTTTAATGTTGCTGCGATCTGCATTCAGCTTGGCTTCCAATCCTTCGCCCGTCAGCTTCGCTTTTTTCAGTGGGTCTATAAAAGAAGCTAAAGGCGTTTTGTCATAATTGCCTGTGGTATTGCTGCTGCCAATCGTCAATCCACCGTTTCCGTGGTCTGTTACGGCTACAACAACCGTATTTTGGTTCTGCTTGGCGTAGTCCAAAGCGACCTTCACCGCATCGTCAAACGAAAGCACATCACTGATAATACCTGTTGGGTCGTTTGCATGCGCTGCCCAATCCACTTTACTGCCTTCGACCATCAAAAAGAAGCCTTTATCGTTTTTGGACAGCACATCAATCGCTTTCGTCGTCATTTCTGCCAGACTAGGCTCCTTCGAAGCATCACGATCCAGATCGTACGCAAGGGCTTCCGGAGCGAAGCTGCCCCAAAGCTTGCTTGAAGTTGATTTCTTTAACCCTTCAGGTGTTGTGACAAAATCATAGCCCTGGTCTTTAATTTGCGCAATCAAATCCTGCCCGTCCTTACGTTCGGATGCTTCCAGGAACTTGCCCCCGCCACCTAGCACAACATCAACACCGTTATAAGCTTGCTGCATACTGAGTGCATCATAATTTTTACGGTCAGGGTAATGGGCCGTGAAATCAGCCGGAGTGGCGTGCATAATCTCCGAAGTAGCAATAATCCCGGTAGACTTGCCTGCCAGTTTGGAAGCCTCGAGAATGGAGGCTACAGGCTTCTTGGCGTCGCCTGCTGCGATAGGCTGTTGTTCGGGCATGGTTGCTTCGTCCGGAAGAACACCTACATAGCCCGTATGTGATTTATGCCCTGTGGCAAAAGCAGTTCCCGCCGGAGCAGAATCTGCAATCGGAGCATCTGCAGAATGTGTGCGCACCATACCGCTTGCCATGCTGTCCAACGTTAAGGAAGAGCCTTTATACCATCTAGCCAGTGCAGTGGCGTCATTAGCCATACCATCGGGAATCAGAATAATTACATTTTTAATCGAGTTGTCTTTCTCAGCCGCCATCACCGTACCACCGCTAGCTGCTAACATCATCGTTGCTACGAGTGCAGCTACCGATTTTTTTGTATGTATTCCCCAACATTTTAGCATTCATTTTCCTCCCAGACCCTTTATTATCCAACCAGAACTAAGATTAAATGTATTTTGTCAAGAGAATGTTAAGGGAGCTGTCTATCTATATTAAAAGTCCTATTTGTGAAAATAACGCTTCATCTATATAACAGTTGTGACACATGAAAAGGATTGGGATTGGGAATTTGATTTGAATATTGTATAATCAGTCTATGATGTAATAGGTAAATCTTATAAGAAAAGGAGCCCAAAATCGATGGAGTTCAGACAGCTTCAATATACCCTGCAAATTGCAGCGGAAAAAAACTTCTCGCGCGCAGCAGAAAAGCTGCATATTGCCCAGCCTTCGCTGAGCCAGCAATTGTCCAAACTGGAAAAAGAACTCGGGGTGCTGTTATTTCAACGCAATACAAGCACGGTGGAATTGACGCATGCAGGCGCAAGCTTTGTAGAAAAAGCCAAAAAAATCGTCGATGCAGTCGAGCAGCTCCGGCAGGAAATGGACGATATTTCCCAGCTCCGCAAAGGGAAGGTCGTCGTGGGCAGTATGCCGATTACGGGCTCTCATTTGCTGCCACATGTATTGCCTGTCTTCAAAAAGGCTCATCCTGACATTGAAATCGTGCTGGTCGAGGATTCATCCATGAATCTGGAGAAAAAAACAGCCAGTGGAGATACTGATCTCAGCCTGCTGTCACTCCCATTAGTAGAGCCTACACTTTCCTATGTGCCTATCGGTGAAGAATGGATTGATCTCGCCGTTCCCCCGGGTCACTCTTTAGCCTTGCGTAAAATCGGTGACCAGCCACAGCCTGTGCATATGGAGGAGCTAAAAGACGAGCCTTTTGTCGTTCTGAAAAAAGGACAGGGATTTCGCAAGCTGACGATGGATTTGTGCCATCAGGCAGGCTTTGAACCTCATGTGGTGTTTGAAAGCACCAACATGGAGACCCTGCAATCACTCGTAGCAACAGGTATGGGAGTGACACTCGTCCCTCGTTTTATCGCCCGGGCCGCCAGCAGCGAATTTGTCCCGGCTTTACTGCCCCTGGCCAAACCGACACCAAGCCGTACCTTAGCCATTGCTTACCGCAACGGACGTTATCTGTCCAAAGCTGCCGAAGCTTTTATTGATACTTTCCGGGAAACGGTCAAGCAACTTTCTCAAAAGTAGCTGCGAATATGACAAGGACCGCCTTCCTCCCCGGCCAAAGCCAGAAAAGAAGACGGTCCTGGGGGCTCCCCCCTATTATTGCATTCCCAATATGAGTGCATGGGTTCAAAATAAATACTTCAACCTCGTTCAGCCTCGCCTGATTACCCTGCATTTGCTCGGAAACTCCACTTTATCCATCGCACATCACTTCTTTCCTTAAGGTCTCAAGCTCTGGTTTCCCAACAAAGTCCTACCTTAGTTCCAATGTGCTGTGTGATCCCAAAGTGCCTGTCCTCGCCTGTTCGTGATCAGGATTGCCCTAAATCAGGGGGACTTTTATCCTGAGCATAGCCCATTTCGTAATTGTTGCCGACAACCTGTCTGTTCAAACCTTTCGGCCGTGACAGGCCATCCCTGTTCGCCAGTTCGGATCTACTTTGGTTATCCATCGTTATCAACCTCCTGGTGTCGGGATACTATTATAGTACACCTATAATCTGTATCTGAAACAGGTGTCGACAACCTTTTTATCGGGAAGCACCAAATGCTTCCTGTATCTCGGCTTCACTCATCTGTGTCTTAAAGACCTGCTTTTCGTTACACTCAACACAAATTGAAGCTTGATCCTATCGGGCCCCGCTCCTCCCACAGGCGTAACATCCAGCACCTTCACATACGCCTGCTCACCGTTTGGACAATCTCCATACGCCTTGCTTGACCATTTGTTCATTCATTAGCTCTTGCAATTCCGTTGGCGACACCTGATCCCTCCACCTGGATCGTCTGGAGAAACAGGGGTAACCCTTAAATCGTGTTTTCCTATTTGCACTGTCACTATTGGACAGAAGGCATGGGGTTCCAGGTAAATCCAATAAAATGAGACATTTTTCTATTAATGTCAATTAAATCACACACAAATGCAATTGAATAATCCTGCTCACTACAGAGAAAAATATTTAGGTGCAATAAATCACATATTTGGAGGTAAAACATGTCTGATTCAAGAAGAAATTCGAGAAGAGGTTCAGGCTCAGGCGCAAATTCAAGATATGGTGTATTAATCGGCCGCGTCATTGACATTCGTAAAGATCCGGAAAGTGACCAGTCTCCCCACTACAATATCGTTGTCGAGGCGGATCATGGGAAAAAATATAAGCTCCCCATCAACGTTCAGTCTATCGATCCGGACCTTCCCCGGTCGCTTTATTACAGCGACGAAAACTATAATGCACAAGCCATTACCATTTTGCCAACGATGAACTCCGGTTTTCATGACATCAATTATCATCAGAATGTAAATGCAGACATTGCCGTCGATTTCATTCGCAGCGGGTTATTTGATCCCAATAAAATGGAGATTGTGCCTTTTACAGCTCCCGGTGAAAACAATGACTTATACGATTTTATTGATAAATACATGCACAAGGCGCTGAATAATGAGGATGCGACCATTTACGCTTATGGTACGCATTTTACGGGAAACGGCCTTGGCGTTCACAACATCCATATGAATCAAGGGAACAGCAAATATTCACCGGAGGAAAATGACATTTTCCATGACGGCTGTTTTCTGGTCCATTTCACAGCGGAAAATAAATGGATTGCTTATTTCTTGGCCTTTCAAAGCCAGTCATGGTGCACAGACGATCACGGGAAACCGCTGCAAGGTAGCATCGATCAAGACGGGCATCCTCTGGGAGCATGCAAATACAGTACTGTTCAAGTCGAGCTGCAAAGAGATGAGCCTGTCCCCGTAGGATAAGTGTCAGATCGCCATCACATCCTGAGGCTCTGCCCGTCATCATTTGCCTGCACCTCATATTCTGTATTGTCGTTCCTTATAAATTCAGTATGGAAGGCAGTATCCGGCACCACAATATGTTTTGGCACATACAAACAAACCGGAAAATCAGGAGCTTTAACCTGTATTTTGCCGGTTTCGTTTTGAGCATAGAGTTGGTTCACACAAAATTTTGCAACTTTGGAGTATTCAATTGCCAGATTATCAGCCGATTTTGTGTCAAAACCATCACTTCCTTTAAAGCCTTATCCAGCTCGCCAATCGACGTCAGCATAATGATCTGGTTGTTCAGGATTGTCGTGAGCATATCCGCCGCATTTTCCAGATAGACCAATTGGCCTCCGCCATAGACAGCGTTAACAACGCCTCCTGTACGGAACCCATGGCAAAACAATACCCGTTATAGGCGACATACAGCCCAAGTCAGACGGTGAAAAACTTGTTCCTTGAGCATGAAATGTTCCTTCTATTTATGCAGGACGACTAAACAGAACGACGTTTATCGGTCATACAAGGAGGGGCGACGATCCTCAAATACCGGGATACGCCCACGCACATCCTGCACCAGGGCTGACTCTATCGTTCCTGTAACAATCTCCTCCTGCTCTCCGCCCTCGGCAACAATCTCTCCCCACGGATCAATGATGAGGGAATGTCCAAAGAAATCGGTGTCTCCGCTGCGGCCAACCCGGTTACAGGCAATGACATACATTTGATTTTCAATGGCACGTGCGGTCAGCAGGGTACGCCAGTGATGGAGCCGGGGATGAGGCCATTCCGCGGGTACGATCATCAGGTTGGCGCCAGACAAGGCTAGACTGCGGGCCAGTTCGGGAAAACGGATGTCATAGCAGATCGAAGCACCAGCCTGAATCCCGCCATCTAGCGTGAACAAAACCTTTTCCTCACCAGACTGCAAATATTTTTCTTCCTCCATCAGACGGAATAAATGAATCTTGGAATACGAAGCCACCTCGGCTCCTGTCCGGTCAAAAACAATCATTGTATTGTACACATGACCATCGCTTTTTTTCTCTGCAATCGACCCGGCGACCACGTTCACCTGATGGGCCGCGGCGAATGCAGCTATCCATTCCCGGGTCTCTGCCCCTTCCTTGTCCGCCAGCTCATGAATGCGATCCAGGGCATAGCCCGTGTTCCACATTTCCGGCAGGATCATCAGATCCGGCTTGTCTGCGGCTGTTGCCGCCTGTTCCATTAAAGTACGCATATGACTACGGTTTTCTGATGGATTTCCAAGTTCAATATGAGCCTGTATAAGTGCAACACGGAACGGCTGAGCTTCATGATTCGTCAAAATCGTTCATCCTCCCTGTAACCGGAGCATACGATGACTGCTGGTCCGGTATTTTCCCCCATCATAGCCCGATCTCGCTTTAGCACGCAACCATATAAACTCAATTCCCCCTATACAACTCGGTAAAATCATGATAGATTAATCCTCAAACTATTCCAAAAGGTCGTGTGAATGCATGAGTCATTTTTCCATTCCCTCCGCGGACGTGATGAAACAGCTGCCCACTCAATTTTTTGCCACACTCGTACAAAATGTAAACCGTGAAATTGCGGCGGGGCATGATGTCATTAATCTCGGACAAGGGAACCCGGATACACCCACCCCGCCTCATATTGTAAAAGCCTTGCAGGAATCAGCGGACAACCCGCTTTATCATAAGTACTCGCCTTTTCGCGGCTATGGCTTTCTCAAAGAAGCTGTAGCCCAGCGCTATCAGGAGGATTACGGTGTGACGCTCGACCCGGAAACCGAGGTCGCCATCTTGTTTGGCGGAAAAACAGGCTTGGTGCAATTGCCGCAAATCTTGCTCAATCCTGGCGATGTATGCCTCGTGCCTGATCCCGGCTATCCGGATTACTGGTCTGGCGTAGCCTTGGCTAAAGCGGAGATGTCTTTTCTTCCATTGAAGGAAGAAAACCGTTTTCTGCCCGATTACGAAGCGATCTCTGAAGAAGACCGCCGCCGTGCCAAGCTGATGTTCCTTAACTATCCGAACAATCCGACCTCGGCAACTGCCCCGCTTTCCTTCTACGAGGAAACGGTCGAATTCGCACAGCGCAACGGGATTGTGGTTGCCAGTGATTTTGCTTATGGTGCGATCGGCTTTGACGGCGAACGCCCGGTCAGCTTTCTCCAGGCCGAGGGGGCCAAGGACGTAGGCATTGAGTTTTATACTTTGTCCAAAACCTACAATATGGCGGGCTGGCGCGTCGGCTTTGCACTCGGCAATGCCGAAATCATCTCCATGATTAACCTGCTGCAGGATCATATTTATGTCAGCTTGTTTGGAGGCATTCAAGCAGCAGCGGCAACAGCTCTGACATCCTCGCAGGATTGCGTAGGCGAACTGGTGGCCCGCTATGAATCGCGCCGCAACGCTTTTTACGATGCACTTGAGCACATCGGCTGGAAGGCGAAGCGCCCACAGGGCTCCTTCTTTAGCTGGCTGCCTGTGCCGCCGGGCTATACTTCAGCCTCCTTTGCCGATCTGCTGCTGCGTGAGGCCAAGGTAGCCGTCGCACCGGGGGTCGGCTTCGGCAGTGGAGGCGAAGGATATGTGCGGGCAGGGCTGCTAAGCTCGGAAGCCAGGCTGTCTGAAGCGGCTGAGCGAATCGGCAAGCTGAATCTGTTTCGTTAAGCCGTATTTTCCAGCGACAACTTCTTTGCCAAACTCGACCTTTTCGTGGTATTCTGTATCCAATATCATTTAGCGCGTTGAAGGGATTATTAAGAGAGGCCCATCCTGTTCAGAGAGTAAATTCCGATAGGCTGCAAGAATTTACCTGGATTCTCTCCCAACTCCTACCCCCGAGCGCCCTGCGCAATCAGGCGGTCCCTGCCGTTAACAGGTCTCAAGTGGGATGATCATGAATCATCAATGAAGGTGGTACCGCGGAAGTATAAACTTTCGTCCTTTGCATACAAAGGATGGAAGTTTTTTTGTATTACAAAAAGAGCACAGATTAAGGAAGTGGACGTCTTGTCGACACGTATCGTCATTAAAATCGGAAGCAGCTCCCTGACTGGAGTGGAAGGTGGCTTGAACCGGGAGGCCATCGCCTTTTTTGCCCGGGAAATCAGCTTGCTTCGTGCAAAAGGCCATGAAGTGCTGCTGGTCACATCAGGCGCGGTAGCCGCCGGGTTCCGGGAGATCGGGTACCCGTTTCGCCCTAAGCTGCTGCATGAAAAACAGGCGGCAGCGGCCGTTGGTCAAGCACTTCTCATGCAGGCCTATCAGCAGGCTTTTAAAGATTTTGACCTGGTAAGCGCGCAGATTCTGCTGACCCGCAGTGATTTTTTGAGCCGCAAACGGATGAACAATGCCGGAATGACCGTGGAAGAGCTGCTGCGCCAGCAGATTATCCCGATCTTTAACGAAAATGACACCGTATCGATTGACGAATTGAAATTCGGCGATAACGATATGCTGTCTGCACTGGTTGCCAATCTGGTCAAAGCCCAGCATTTGATCATCATTACAGATACTGATGGCGTATATACGGCAGACCCGCGCAAACATCCGAACGCCGTACGCTTTGAACGTATCGACGAAATTACGGAGGAGATTTATGCACTCGCTGGAGGCTCCGGCTCAGCAGTAGGTACGGGCGGCATGCGATCCAAGATCGAAGCTGCCAAGGTAGCTACGCGTGGTGGTGTGCCTGTGTATGTAGGACGTGTCAGTGCTAACGGCGATCTGGACGCAGCCGTCGAAGGACACGGGCCGGGAACTTATTTTGACACCCACCTCTCTTCACTGCCGATGAAAAAGCAATGGCTTGGTTTTATGTCCACCCCTCTGGGTACAGTGCATGTAGACCATGGGGCTGAGGAGGCGTTGGTACACGGGGGACACAGTCTGCTTCCCGTTGGCGTACGGCGTGTCGAAGGCAGCTTTCATGCCGGGGATGTCGTAGAGGTGCTGGGGCCGGAAAATAAGGTGTTAGGGCGCGGCATCGTCAATTATGACGATGAACAGCTTCGAATCGTACAAGGATTACCCAGCGGCGAAGTTGTGGGCAAAATCGGTCCCATTCACCGGCTTGAGGTGATCCACAGGGATGAATGGATTACACTATATATGTAGGGAGGCCATAACATGAGTAAATTAACGACGAACACAGCTGCAACAGAGGAAAACCAGTTCAGTGAAGTACGGGCCAAAGCGACTTTGGCCAAAAAAAGTGCCGGAGCCATGAACCGACTGACAACAGCACAAAAAAATAAAGCATTGCTCGCTATGGCAGAGGCATTGGTGAGCCATACGGAAGAGCTGATTGCAGCGAACAGTGACGATTTGCAGCGTGGACGTGAATTGGGAACGTCGGAATCGCTGCTCGACCGTCTCAAGCTGACCGAGGAGCGAATCGGGGCTATCGCCGAAGGACTGCGCCAAATTGCCGAGTTGCCGGATCCAGTCGGTGACATGCTGGAACAGATCGAACGTCCTAACGGTCTACGGATTGAGAAAATACGTGTGCCGCTGGGTGTCATTGGCATCATATATGAAGCCCGTCCGAATGTAACGGTAGATGCTGCGGGCCTGTGCCTGAAAACAGGCAATCCGGTTGTGCTGCGCGGTGGTTCGGCGGCCCTCGCCTCCAACCGCAAAATCATTGAAGTGCTTCAGCAGGCGCTGGACACAACAGCCGTACCCCGCGAGGCGCTTCAACTGATTGAAGATTCAGACCGCGCCTCCGTCAACGAAATGCTCACCTTGAACGGTCTGCTGGATGTGATTATCCCACGTGGTGGGCGTTCGCTCATCCAAAACGTGGTTCAAAACGCTACTGTGCCTGTCATTGAAACCGGCGCTGGCGTATGCCATACGTATTTGGACGCTACGGCGGATACACAGATGGCGGAAGCCATTACGCTGAACGCCAAGGTGCAAAGACCGTCTGTGTGCAACTCGATGGAAACGCTGCTCGTCCACGCCGATTTTGCACAAGCACACTTAACAAGCTTGGCAGAACGCTTCCGTGATGCTGGCGTTGAGCTGCGCGGCTGCGCACGGACGCGTGCACTGGTTCCCTGGGCTGTTACAGCCACGGAGGAGGACTACGGCACAGAGTACAATGATTACATTATGAACGTCAAGGTGGTAGACCATCTGGACGAAGCACTTGAGCATATTGCCCGTTACGGCACGTTGCACTCGGAATGTATTGTCACCGAGGATAAAGCCCATGCCGAACGTTTCCTTCAGGAAGTGGATGCAGCAGCTGTATATCACAATGCCTCCACCCGCTTCACAGATGGCTTTGAATTCGGGTTTGGCGCTGAGATCGGGATCAGCACCCAAAAATTGCATGCCCGCGGCCCTATGGGCCTGCCTGCGCTGACTTCAACCAAATACCGTGTGTACGGTACTGGACAAATCAGGGAATAATATTATAAATCAATCCGTATTCTTGGAGGTTATGAATTCATGTGTGAATCACAGTCAAAGTTTTTAATTAACGAGCAAATTACGTTTTTCGGCGCAGGCTCCATGGCAGAGGCTATCATTCGCGGAATGACGGCTCGTTCCGTTGTCAAACGTGGCGGCATTACTGTCATTAACCGCAGTAATCAGGCGCGCCTTGAAGAACTCCAGCAGCAATACGGGGTGCTGTTCCAGACAGAGGAAGCCGCGAAAACCGAGCTGCTGCGCCGTTCTCCAGTCATCGTGCTTGCCATGAAGCCCAAGGATGCTGCCGCGGCACTGGGACAGCTCGGCCCGCTCCTGTCAGAGGATCAGCTGATCATTTCGGTCATCGCCGGATTGTCCATTCGTACGATGCAAACACTGCTAGGCCGCAAGCAGCCGATCGCACGGACGATGCCCAACACCTCCAGCTCGATTGGGCTGGGAGCGACAGGCATCAGCTTTTCCAAGGAGATCAGCGAAGACCAGCGTAAGAATGTGCTCACCATGTTCGAGTCTGTAGGTACGGTGACTGTGATAGAAGAAGAGAAAATGGATATTTTGACCGGGATCTCCGGAAGCGGTCCTGCCTATATCTACTATTTGATGGAAGCCATGATTGCGGGTGGAATTCGTGGTGGCTTGACCCCTGAGCAAGCGCACGAGCTGACAGTCCAAACCGCGCTTGGGGCGGCACGTATGGTACAACAAACCGGAGAGGAGCCTTCTGCTCTGCGTCACAAAATCATGTCGCCCAATGGCTCGACGGTGGCCGCTTTGGAGACACTGGACAAAGGAGATTTCTATGAAACCGTAATTGCGGCAGTGCAGCGTTGTGCTGAACGATCCCGTGAGATGGGAGCTGTACTAAAGGAGGGAATTGAATGAGCTATTGCTTGGCGACCTACCGGGTATACGATGACAAAGCCGATTTTAATAAAAAGGCCCAATCCATTGCCATCGGCATGACGGTGGGCAGCTGGACCGAGCTTCCGCAAGCCAAGCGGGATGAGATGCAAAAGCATCTGGGCTCGGTTCAATCCGTGGAGGTTCATGATGGAGGCCCCGGTGAACGTTATGCCGATCTGACCATCGCTTACCCGGACGTCAATTTCAGCCGGGATATTCCCGCGCTGCTGGTGACCGTCTTCGGCAAAATTTCGATGGACGGTCGAATCAAGCTGACGAAGCTGGGCTTCTCGGAGACGTTCCGTTCCGCTTTTCCGGGACCGAAATTTGGCATTGAGGGCTTGCGTGAGCGACTCGGCGTGTTTGATCGCCCGCTGCTTATGAGCATTTTCAAATCGGTGATCGGTCTGAATCTGGACGAGCTGAGCGAGCAATTTACCCGACAGGCTCTCGGTGGCGTTGATCTGATCAAGGATGACGAAATTTTGTTCGAAAATGCCTTGACACCGATTGAAAAACGCGTCGAAGCCTGCATCAAAGCCGCCGAGGCGGCTGAGCGTGAAACCGGTAAAAAGCTGCTGTATGCAGCGAATTTGACCGGACCCACCTCACAGCTCAAGGCGCAGGCCCTCAAAGCTATCGACGCAGGCGCGAACGCGCTGCTGTTCAACGTGCTGGCCTACGGCTACGATGTACTGCATGAGCTCAGCAGCGATCCTGCTGTCTCCGTCCCCATTGCCGCCCACCCTTCATTGGCGGGTGCTGTCTATCCGTCGCCGCATTACGGTATTTCGGCGTCCGTGCTGCTCGGTCAGCTGATGCGGCTGGCTGGCGCTGACCTCGTGCTCTTCCCTTCTCCTTACGGCTCAGTGACGATGCCGCGAGAGGAAAACATGGCGATCCGCGATGAGCTGATCACCCCGGAGCTGTCGCTAAAGGCCAGCATGCCTGTTCCCTCCGCAGGAATTCACCCCGGCCTGGTGCCGTTCATTGTGCGTGACTTTGGCACGGACGTTGTGGTCAACGCCGGGGGTGGCATTCATGGTCATCCGATGGGTACCGAAGCTGGCGGACGCGCTTTTGTGCAAGCGATTGAGGCGGTGCAGCAGAATGTACCGCTGGCAGAATACGCCCGCTCTCATGCTGAGCTGCAATCCGCACTTGATGTGTGGGGAGGCGAACAATGAGTTCATCCAAGAAACCCGTCATTTTTTGCGACTTTGACGGGACGATTACGAATAGCGACAATATTGTCGCTATCATGAAGCATTTTCAGCCTGCGGGCTATGAGCCCATCATGCATCATATCGTAAACGGACATACCTCCATTCGTGAAGGCGTAGGTGCCATGTTTGCCCTCATGCCTTCGGTGCAAAAGGACGAAATCATCTCATATGTACTTGGACAAGCGGGTATACGCGAGGGCTTTGCACGTTTTTTGGACTATGTACGGGAGCAGCAGATTGAATTTTTTGTCACCAGCGGCGGCATCGATTTTTTTATTGATCCATTGCTTAAACCCTTCGATATTCCGCAGGATCACATCTTTTGCAACGGAGCGGATTTTTCCGGGGACAATATCCAGATTACGTGGCCGCATCCATGTGAGAAGCCGTGTACAAATGACTGCGGCATGTGCAAAACGACCATCATTCGTCAATACCCTGCCGAACAGTACGAACAGATCTTGATCGGCGACAGCCTGACGGATTTTGAAGGAGCCAAAATTGCCGACCTCGTGTACTCCCGCTCGCACCTGACATTAAAGTGTCAAGAGCTTGGCGTACCGCATGTACCCTTTGAAACATTTGACGACATTATCGAGGATTTAAAGCAAAAACAGAAGCAAGGGGTGCTGTAAATGAGCTTTAGCTGGACAGACATTACATTGGAAGAAAAACGCCGCGCATTGGAAGAACTCGCCGATGTCAAGGAGCTATTTGCATCTCGCAACTGGTTCCCCGGCACGAGCGGCAATTTGTCGATCCGCATCGGTGATTTTCAGCCCGAACAATTTTATTTTGCAGTTACCGCCAGCGGCAAGGACAAGACAAAGCGGACAGCGGAAGATTTTCTGTTTGTTGACCCATACGGGAAAGCCGCCGAAGCAACCAACCTCAAGCCGAGTGCCGAAACACTGATTCATTGTGAAATTTACCGCCTGACAGGCTGCGGAGCCGTTTTCCATGTGCATACCGTGTTTAACAACCTGATTTCCGAGTATTACGGGGAGCAGGGCTCTGTACCTGTGCAAGGAATCGAGCTGATTAAGGCTTTTAACATTTGGGAAGAAAATGCTGCCATCCACATTCCTGTGCTGCCGAATTATGCCGATATCGCCTCGATTGCCAAGCTGGTGCCGGGTGTGCTGAATGAGCGGGTTCCGGGGATTTTATTGCGTAATCACGGCATTTATGCGTGGGGACGTGATGTATTTGAAGCTAAAAAGCATCTGGAGGCGTTTGAATTTTTGTTTGAAACGACGTATCGCTCCCTGCTGCTAAAAAGTTCAAGATGAAAAATCCCCCCCCTGCGACATAATGTCCTCTCCGCTTCATATCCTATTCTTATCGAAAGGAGAGTGTAGCTTGTGCCTGAAACCTGTGTTCCCACTGGCGTGAAACTAAAAGATACTGGCTTTGGATACACGTTATCCTTAATAGGCGGTAAATATAAAATGATCATTATGTATTGGCTTTCCGAAAATAAGGTTATACGATTTAATGAACTGCAGCGATGTATCGGTACCATTTCCTTTAAAACGCTAAGCCTCATGCTAAAAGAACTGGAGGCAGATGACCTGATCATACGCACGGAATTTCCCCAGGTACCTCCTAAAGTTGAATATTCATTATCTGAACGTGGTCTTTCGCTAATTCCTATTCTAGACATGATGTGTGAATGGGGTGAAAAAAACGCAGACCTTGATTTAGACACGATATGAAGAATGAATAATAATTTCACAAAAAAAGGAAGCACCCTATACGGATGCCTCCTTTTTTTTGTTATTTACATGTGATCGATGAAGTTTAAATAGGCTTGTGCACTTTTTTCAATTGTTTCAGCCGTGGGTTCAAATTCAGCACCGTATGAAGCAAAGAACGAACGGTAGTCTGCTTTACAATAAATAGCGGTTGTTTTGAAAGGTACTAAAATTTCCTCCAAGGTATGCTTGCATCTACCGTTCTCGCTGTAATCTTCACTTTTTACACCAACTGATACAGCCAAAGCAATCTTACGATCTTTTAGTTTATCTCCTTTCGATCCGTAAGCCCAGCCGTAAGTAAATACATCATCTAACCACTTTTTAAGGAGTGGAGGGCAGTTAAACCAAAAAATAGGGAACTGCAAAACAAGTTTATCATGACTCTCAATCCATTTTTGTTCTCTTTCCACATCAATATTTCCATCAGGGTAAGCCTTATACAATTCGTGAACTGTATACTTTTCCGGGTATTTTTTGAGCTCTTCTACCCAGCGTTTATTAATGATAGATGTCTCTATACTTGGATGTGTTACGATAACAAGAGTTTTCAAAGCGATGTCCTCCTTGAGTTCTATTTATTTGTCCTCTTGAGTATAGAGGTCACACTATAAATAAAAAAGTACGCACTTTTATTACAGGTACTATCATAAAGGTAAGTATCACTTCATTGTATTGAACCGATGAGGGTAACTGCTTATCGTAGACCTAGGAAAGTGCGACGCAAATGGTCGACCCACTTGTCCGGAATATCCTAGGGTATGAAACGTCCCTATTATTAAATCCAGTCAATGTGTGGTTGGATCTTGATTAATTATTAATTTTTATTTTTCGCTCTAAAAGGCTTGTAGAAGGCACGAATCTCCTGGGCTAAAAGCTCTGGCTCTTCCATGGCGGTAAAATGTCCGCCACGAGCCATTGAAGTCCAGCGAGTTATATTTAGGTTGCGTACTGCCCATTCTTTAGGCGGTAACAATATATCTGCTGGGAATAATGCAATTCCGGTAGGTACTTCTATGTAGCCCAATGGCGGCAAAGAATGTGAATTTTCATAATACATACGTGTTGATGATCCAATTGTGTTAGTAAGCCAATAAACCATTATATGCGTAATCAGCTCATCCTCGCTAAATATTTGCCGGAGGTTACCATTACAATCACTCCAAGCACGGAATTTTTCAATAATCCAGCCAGCTAAGCCTACTGGTGAGTCAGAAAGTCCATAAGCAAGAGTCTGGGGGCGTGTCGATTGAAGTGACATGTACCCCCCCTCAAGGGAAATCCATTCTAAAGCATTTTTCTTGTATTGCAGCTCTTCTTCTGAAAGTGTTACCTGCTCATGTGATGTGAGGAGATTTCTTATAATACCAATATCAGTTAGGTGGATTCCAAATAAAAGTTCAGGATGGTTTGATGCCAGATATCTTGTAACACCGGAACCAATATCCCCACCCGCAGCAGCAAATTTTTTGTATCCTAATTCTTTTGTCATTAATTTAGCCCACATCTCGGAGACACGAAAATTGTTGACGCCAGAATGGTCAGGGCGACTGGAGAACCCAAATCCAGGCAATGAAGGGACAATTACATCAAAAGAGTCCTCAGGGTCACCGCCGTGGCTGACTGGATCAGTAAGAAGAGGGATGATTTTTTGGTAACGAAGGTAACTGTCTGGCCATCCGTGAGTAAGAATGATCGGCAAAGGGTTAGGTCCTTTACCACGCTCATGAACGAAGTGCACATCAATCCCATCGATATTGCAGCAAAACTGGGAAAAGCGGTTCAACTGAGATTCTTGTGTGCGCCAATCATACTGGTCCCGCCAATACGAAACGAGAGATTTCAAATAATTTAATTCAGTTCCTCGATCCCAATCCGAGTCTTCTAATTGATCTGGCCAGCGGATGTGATGTAGTCTGTATTTTAGATCATCAAGGATTTCATCAGAGATGTGAATATGAAAACGTTCAACTGCCATAACGTTTCTCCTCCTTTTTTGTTGTGTTGCATCGTAATGATATCCCTTGAACTTCTGTGGTACAATGCTATAAATGAAGCATCTAACTATACTATTTGATAGGTGACTACTATGCCACAAATTGACAGGTATAAAAACCGTTCCGTGAATATTGAATTTGTCGCAGTGGAGGACTTTAGTAATCTTCCTTATCCGGGGCGTTTTACTCTAATTTTAGTTACGTCTGGAACAATGAGTGGGATATTAAACGAACATCCAATATCTATTGTCGCTCCGGGTGTCCTTTGCTTGGCTGAAGATGATGATATACAAGTCATTGAGAAGCATAACGTAGCTGCGCAATCCTTTAGTTTTCACCTAGAATTTCTTAACACAATAACTCTTTCCGAAACGCAGGGTTACTTTCCAACTGGTCCGAGAATACAAACAGGTCTTTCACTTTTTCAACGTGATCATCTATATTTTGGTGTACCTCGTGTAACGGAAAAAGCATATCCACATTTATTTGAATGGTTTTTTGTACTTGGTACAGAAGTACAGGCGCAAAGCGATACACGCTGGGTATGCAGAATAAAAAAGTACCTCATCCAAATTTTGGGGTTGCTTGAGGATCTAAATCGGAATAGTGAACGGTCGTCCGTTGATTTAGCGTTAGAATATATACACGCTAATTACCTAAGAAAGATTTCTTTGGAAGATTTGACGAATTGTGCTCATTTGAACCGTGTAACTCTTAATAAATTATTTCAGGAAAGATGTGGAAATACAGCAATAGGTTACTTACTTTCATATCGTTTGAAAGTTGCGTGTGATCTTCTAACACATACAGGTATGAAGCTTAATGAAATTGCACGCGCTACTGGATTTGAGTATGACACTTACTTTATCAAGCAATTTAAAGCTAAAAAAGGGATCTCACCTACAAAGTATAGGACCATCTCTCGTAAGTTTGCCACTACTCAATAGAAGATAAGGACTGATCTATTTATAAACTTTTCATGTGAATCATTGTTCTGGGGAATATTAGCTGCAGTGACATTCGTAATCTACAGTATCTAGCCGCAGAGATTAATGAGGAAGTTCGATACACTGTTAATACGGCATGGGGAATGCTTATTAGGGGTAGCATGCTATTTGTTGTTTTCAGACCTTGGAATCTAAATGGACTGAGCAATATGTATGCTTATATGACAATGGGTATCATTGTTCTATTTGGAACAATACCATCTATACATTTTTTTGAGAGGGAATTAAGAGAATCGGTGCAACGAAAGGAAGCCTTTTATCTTCAATTGAACCACCGGGAATGACACATAAGAAAGGATTATGGATGTCATGTTTGGCGAAGATCATGAGGGCACTCTTCCCCTTGAGGTATTCCATGAAGCTCGATACGCTCATCTTCGGTGGAATGCTCCCAGCATATGAATATGATCTGGCATGAAGCGCCCTCGATGATCTCTACACCTTTCTCTTTGTGAAAGCAAATTCGATATTTTAAAATCTAATGTATCAACGATAAACCAGACCACCATCCGTGAGAATGGCTTGACCTGTAATATAATCCGAATCATCCGAAGCCAAGAAAGATACTAGATTGGCGACATCTTCAGGCGTTTGATATCTTTTGAGGGCAATTTCCGAAGAAAACTTCTCAAATGCTTCCCCCGGTTTTAGGTCGTCGCTATACTTAACCATTTCTTCGTCAATCCGATCCCACATCTTCGTTTTTGCAACACCGGGACAATATGCATTTACTGTAATTTTATATTTAGCCAGTTCCTTAGCGGCCGAGTGGGTAAAGGATTTCACAGCATGCTTGGTCGCAGAATATGTGCCGAGCATTTCAAAGGATTCGTGGCCTGCTATACTACACGCATTAATGATTTTTCCTTTGGCTGCTTGCTTAATAAATTGATTGGCGGCGGCTTGAGTACCAAAAACGACGCCATTTACGTTGATTTTGAATAGTCTGTTCAGTTGTTCTTCTGTAATTTCCAAAAACGGAGCAACCGCGTCGATTCCCGCATTGTTAACAAAAACGTCCAAACGACCAAATTGATCGACCGCTTCTTTGACCAGATTGAATTGGTCCTCACGTTTAGATACATCTCCTTTAACTCCGATAACATTAAAGTTCTTTCCTTTGAGTTCAGAAACCGTTTCGTTCAGCAACGCTTCATTGATGTCATGAAGTACAACACTGAAACCATCTCTGCACAGCCTCTCTGCGATACCTTTTCCTAATCCGCCTCCAGAATCCGTAACGATTGCAACCTTGCTCATAACCAAGATCCTCCTTTGATGAGAAAATTGTATTACGAACTTCCCACATTAACTATAATACTTGTTCAAAAGAAAAGTATTCGGACTATATTTATACGCAACAATGGACAGAGTATTCACTAGTACTTAATGCTATAAAAAAACGCCCCCTATTGGGGACGCTCCAGCTTGAATTGCTCACCCAGCTTCGCATAGTCGTTTCCGGCCAATCGGCTCACCGGACGCAAATTTTTGGCAATGACATAGGTGTTTTGATACGCTTCCTCGGATAAGTGATACTGCACCACGCGCCCGATCAGCAGATCACAGGCCGGTGCGTTCTCCGTACCTCCCAGCGGTATTGCCCGCTCCAGGACACATTCCATCCGTATTTTCGCTTCGCTCACACCCGGAACCGCAATTTTTGTACTTTGGATCGGCGTTAGTCCTGCTAACATAATTTCACTCTCATCCGGCGACAGACGAGAAGCCGTCACATTCACTGCGCCTACATTGTCCTCATCTGTGATATGTACGACAAAAGCTTTTTGCTCCATCGCATTGCGCGCTGTATCTTTGGACACTCCGTCCACACGTTGTACGGATACGGACAGAAGCGGCGGCTCGGAGGCTACGATGGAAAAATAACTGAACGGGGCTCCATTCAGCACTCCTTCGCTGCTCAACGTCGTTACAAAGGCTACCGGCCTTGGGATAATGCTTCCGCTTAACAGTTTATAATTTTCACGCGCTGTAAGCGTATCAGGATTTAACGATATCATGTTTTTCCTCTCTTTCCAGGTACATTCGTAGTTGTATTCAATTCACTTACTTCAAGTTTACCCTAAGATCACATACACTGAATGAATCCACAAGGGCTTCTCCTTTAAAGTATCGCTTGAATGATGCAGAATGTAAAGCTGGAGCCGGAAGCACTCCCTATTCCCCGATAATATTCCCATGGCTATCACGTACAGTAACCGCAATTCCCTTGGGAACTGCAATCGTAACGTCAAGCTGCTGCCGATCCTGCATAAAACGTGTCGGAATTTGGCCGAGCAGCACATATAACGTATCTCCAATTTGCTTTGTCTGATATAGCTCTTGTCCTTTGAATTCGTTCACGTTGCCTGTATATACATAGCTTCCAAACACATGCACCTCTGGTGAGGTGGTTGCATCAATTTTGACCGCATACGGATTTTCTCCCTGCACAATCACCTTGGTCACACCGGCAGGCATTTTCTCATGCCAATCAGGGAGAAGCCTTGTTTCCTGCACAGAACCCATCATTTCCCTGACTTGAGTAGTAAGTCCCAGTGAGCTGACCAAAGCAAATCCGATACAGAAAAAAACCAATACGGCCGTAATGAACATACTGAACAAATCATAACGAATGCGCTCACGTGTCCCTTTCCACGCTGTATACATTAAAATCTCCAATCCCAGCAAAACAAATACGACAGGCCACCAGGTCAATATCTGCTCCAGGGTGCCTGCTCCCCAAAACTTGGAGGCACACGTTATGCCGCCTAACAGGACAAGAAAAAGTCCCATTGAAAGCCTCCCGACCTTCCATACCCCTGCTGAAGCAGTTGATGTCTTGTTAGAGCTTGTCCCGTCACTAGGAGAATGATGGACTCCCTTCATGGGAGCCTCACTCTTTGAAAATTCAGTATCCATTCTATCGCTTCTCCTTTGCCCGTTTCGTTTTGGAATTACCGATCATCATCCAAATACCACCGCCGATCAACAAGAAGGATACAATAATTGTTCGTAAATATGTGTCGACGATATTGTAAATCTGCCCTTCTGGAAACAGGCGATCCAGCACAGGAACCAGGATGTTAATCAGGATGTAATAAGCACCCAGCGCCAGCAATCCCAAGCCTACCCACCGATGATATTGTGCAAACATGCCGATGACAGGCTTGTCAATCAGTGGTTCCCGACCATAACGGCTTACTTGCTGCAACGCATCAAAAAAGCTGTAAAACCAGATGACCGGAATCAGGAACAAAAAGAGCGAAAGATGCAGCACATCCAGCACATAGATTCCTCCTAAAAACAGCAGCATGAGCTGAAGCCCCCGTTTTTGCAGACCGATATACATATGACCGGCACCGGGAAATACGGATAAAATGGAAGCCAGCATTTTACTGCGCCGCCCCTCAACTCTTCCATGCTCCAGTTCCTCAAACAAAGTCCGGTCCTGAAGAATTTCTCCTGCTTGCTTGCGATGTACAAGCTGCACCGCATCAAACATGCAATACAGCCAAATAATCGGCAACACGCCTGCAAACGCCATAAATCCAGATTCGTTTGTAACACTGGTAATAAAGATGAGAATCACTCCAAAGCCAAAGAAGGACATCAGAAAAGACAAGCCACGCTGCATTAGCCCCAGATGAAGGTGCCCCAATCCCGGGATGAACGATAGCAATATGGTGAAAAAACGTTCATTATCCGACCCTTTTGGGTAAGCGGGCGAACCTGGCGCCCCGTAGTATCCTTGCTCATAAGGATTATAACCTGGACCATAGCCTACTCCTGCTCCCGGTACATCCGTATTTGTATCTGTTGCACCTTCCGATGCTTCTCCCGCCAAGCCTTCACCTTCATAAGATACATGCTGAGCGTAAAAGCCATACGGGTTCGGACCTGTATGAGAAGGATGCGGAGGATATGGAGCAACAACTGTACGAGCATCATTACGCAATAAGCTGATCATGATATGCAGCATACTCAATCCCCACACAAGAGTGGCCACAAAAATACTAGCCAAAAAAGGCCCTTCGTCCCTCGCTACCACCGCAAGAAAAAAACCTCCCGCCAGACATCCAAAAAACAAAATGGTATATACAAACGCATTGGCTTTGCGCTTCCAGTAATAGTGTCCTACACCAGGGATGATATTCAGCAGAAATGCCAGCAGTTTGCTTCGTTCTGTATAAGGCACAGCTACACTTCCTTTCTAATCTTGGGATATTGCCAAATCCGAATTTTAGGGTTTTAATTTGTCGAGCCAGCTTGTCGTAGCTCGCATGACCTCTTCACTGTAAGAGACGCGTTCTTTTGAAGGAATCGGCTTTCCGTTGTTTTGCAGCATTTTGTCAAAAGCACCACTGGACAGCAAGATCAAGGTCAGGCTTGCCGCTATAACATAGTGAAACACAGGCTTTTCAAACCAGCGACGCTTGTTAAAAATGACTTGACTCGCTTCTGCGTCTATATCGGAAAGAACGGCCATGACTCTGTCTGTGAAGTGCTCCGCATTTATCTGGGCAACATGATCTTCTAAGGTCGGTTCCAGTTGCTCCAGTGCAGCAAGATATACATCCAGCGCCTGTTCGTCTTCCAGCAAAAGCTTTTCCAGCCGCTCAGACTCTTCTAACGTGCAAGTTCCTGTTATATAAGCATGCCAATCCTTTAATTGCCCTTCCATCCACGGTTTATCCTGTTGTTCAGTCATTGCCATTCCTCCTCCTTCCAGTGATTTCGAATCCATTGCCGTGCCCGGTAAAGCCTGGACTCTACCGTTTTTAAAGCTACCTGCGTCTCATCCGCAATTTGGTCATAAGTTTTGCCCTGCATATAATAGGCTCGAATAATATCCCGATGCTGCTGGGGCAACTGGGCGATTTTTTCCGATAGTTCTACATTGCGTTCCTCGCGGATCAGGCGCGACAGCATATCCTCATCCCGGGAAGGGAACTGTACGAGCGTTTGTGCAACGTCTACGAGCTCTGTGGGCCGCCTGTCCTGTTTGCGCTTGATATCCAGCGCTTTGTGGAGCGCAATTCGGCTCAGCCACGTTTTGAAACCTTCGTTCCGGTACTGGGGGAGAGACTTATACACCTGAACGAACGCTTCCTGTGCGGCATCTTCCGCTTCCTTACTGTCATGCAATACCGAATAGGCGATATGAAACACATGCTTGCTGTACAGTTCTACGATCTCACGGAACGCCTGCCGATCACCAGACCGGATTCGCTCAATGATTCTCTCTATATCAATGACGCTCTCCCCCTTCCCAATACTATAGACGTCAGAGAATTTTCTCCCCCTGCATATTTTTTTAAAAATATTTAAAAAGGACACACCCTCCAACCGGAGTGGTGTGTCCTCTATCATTAAAGCCTGCTTGCTCGCTTTAATTTTCTGCTTAATTGTTATGCACAGGCGATGACACAGACCGCTGCTTTAGCTGCGTCCGCCACCACGGAATCGCTGGGCGTATTCTTTGGCATCCTGTGCATTGCGCACACGGTTTCGACTCCACTCCAGCAATATGCGGTCTATATATCGGAAGTGCACCTTTCCTGCAAACACCGCTTCCTTCAAAGCCAGCAAAATCAGCTCTTCGGGATAACGATCCTGATCCATCCAACTGTTGATCGTCTCGTATTCCATCGGTGACAGCGGCCGACCAAATTCTTTCTCGAAAATCGTGAACAAATTTCGTTCTTCTGTAGGCAAAGATTGCGTTGTTCCATTCTGAATCTCAGGTTGCCCGGCAAACAAAAAGTCGTCCTCATCGTCTGGCTCCGTACGCTCGGCAATCATACACTCCGCCAGCTTACGATACAGTCCCGTCAAATTGTAGCGTTCAAATTGTACGGATGAGCTACGGTCCTCCACAGAATCAATTCGCAAAAAGCCTTCTTTCGTCAGCTTGCTGAAATAGAGCGCGATTTCGTTCGCAGTACATCCAAGACGGGCCTGTAACTGCTCCCATGTTGGAAATTCATTACGTTCCGCCTGTTTAAAAGCAAGTAGCTGCATCAGCAGCAGCATTTCACCATCCGTCAGCCGAAGCGTCCGATAATGCTTGAGCAGGGCGTAGGGAATCTGGACCATTCCGGCTTCCATAGCAAAGGCTGCTCCCTCCGCCCACCCAGCCGCAGATGTCTTGTCGAATGATCCGGTCATCGGTTACGGATACAGACGATACAGCATACGTGGGAACGGAATCGTTTCACGTACATGATCGAGCCCGCAAATCCAGGCTACTGTACGCTCCAGTCCCAGTCCAAAGCCGGAATGCGGAACGCTGCCATAGGTGCGCAGATCCATATACCACTGGTAAGCTTCGCGTGCTAGGTTATGCTCGTTAAAACGCTCTTCCATCAAGGCCGGATCATCAATCCGTTGGGAACCCCCGATAATTTCGCCGTAGCCTTCAGGAGCGATCATATCGGCACACAAAACAACCTCTGGACGAGTTGGGTCGGGTTTCATATAAAATGCCTTAATGTGAGCCGGCCAATGTGTAATGAATACAGGCTTGTTGTATTTGTCGGCAATAGCCGTTTCATGAGGAGCGCCAAAGTCTTCACCCCAAGGAATATCGAATCCTTCACCTTGGAGGAACGCAATCGCCTCATCATACGTGATGCGCGGGAATTCGCCTTGAATTTGCTCCAGCTTCGAAACATCGCGTCCAATCGTTTCAAGTTCCTTTGCACAATTTTTCAGAACAGACTGTACGATATGGCTTACAAACTGCTCCTGGATGCGCAAGGATTCTTCATGATCCACAAAAGCCATTTCCGGCTCAATCATCCAGAACTCAATCAGGTGACGACGTGTTTTGGACTTTTCCGCACGGAACGTTGGGCCAAAGGAATATACCTTACCCAAAGCCATCGCTGCCGCTTCCATATACAATTGTCCACTTTGTGTCAAATATGCATCTTCGTCAAAATATTTGATGTGGAACAGCTCTGTTGTGCCTTCTGCGGAAGAAGGCGTCAAAATCGGCGGGTCCACCTTCGTAAAGCCGTTGCTATTAAAAAATTCCTGTACAGCACGGATGATCTCTGCCCGTACGATCAGAACAGCACGTTGCTTGGCGGAACGCAGCCACAAATGACGGTGATCCATCAGAAAATCTACCCCATGCTCTTTTGGTGTAATCGGGTAGTTTTCAGTCAGATGAATAATTTCAATGCCTGTAACCGTTAATTCAAAGCCTGATTGGCTACGCGGTTCCTCACGCACGACTCCAGTCACATACAGGGAGCTTTCTTGAGTCAAGGATTTGGCATCATTCCAAATGTCCTCGGACACTTCGCTTTTTACGATAACCCCTTGAATATATCCGCTACCGTCACGCAGTTGCAGAAACTGAATTTTACCGCTAGATCTTTTATTGTTTACCCAAGCGCCGATTGTAACCGTTTCCCCTACATGGCGGCCTACTTGGGCAATCGTACTTTTATTCGTCATGAACGTCTCTCCTCTTAACCGAAAATCAAACAGCCCTTCCCTAGGGTCAGGCTGTTTGTTCTCAACTGGTTAATACATACATGCTAAAGTATGTATGTATGCATAAAATTCATTTTATTTCAGCTAAGTTATTGTACCAAACGGAACGTGTCACGGGCAATAACCAGTTCTTCGTTCGTTGGAATAACCAATACTTCTACCTTGGAATTTGCCGTTGTAATCCGACGAGGCTCACCAGAGCGAATAGCGTTCAGTGATTCATCCAGCTCGATACCGAGGAATGTCAGTTGCTCCAACACTCTCTTACGCAGAACAGCGGAATTTTCGCCTACACCTGCTGTAAATACAATCACGTCTACCCCGTTCATTGCCGCAGCATACGAGCCAATGTATTTACGCAGACGGTATTCATACATTTCGAATGCCAATGTAGAATTAGCTTCGCCTTTTTCCATACCTTCTGTGACTTCACGCATATCACTGCTGATACCGGAAATCGCTAAAAGTCCACTGTGCTTGTTCAGCATGGAGTTAACTTCATTGACCGTCAATTCTTCTTTGTTCATAACATAAGGCACGATTGCAGGGTCCAAATCACCACTACGTGTACCCATCATAAGTCCTTCCAGTGGAGTCATACCCATGGAAGTATCTACAGACAAGCCACCTTGGACTGCTGTTATACTACCGCCATTACCGATATGACAAGTAATGATCTTCAAATCTTCCAGAGGACGACCCAGGAATTTGGCAGCTTCCTTACTAACAAAATCATGGGAAGTACCATGGGCACCGTAACGACGTACCTTGTACTTATTGTACAACACCCGTGGAATAGCGTACATGTAAGCTTTCTCAGGCATCGTTTGGTGGAACGAGGTATCAAATATTACAGTCTGCGGCACATTCGGCATATTTGCTTCTGCGGCTCTAATCCCCATCATGGAAGGCGGGTTATGCAGTGGCGCAAGGTCGAACAGGCGACGGATTTCACTTTTTGCTTCAGGCGTTATAAGTGCTGACTGCTTGAAGATTTCTCCTCCATGAACCACGCGATGGCCTACAGCCTCAATTTCGCTAACGCTGGAAATCACACCATGCTCCGCATCTGTAAGTGCATTGAGCACTTTACGGACCGCTGTGGTATGCTCCAGAATTTCGCTAACTTCAGTATATTCTTCTTTGCCTGTTGGCTTATGCGTCAGGATAGAGGAGTCCATACCGATACGCTCTACCAGACCTTTCGCCAAAACGGACTCATCCGTCATATCATACAGTTGGTATTTCAGGGAAGAACTCCCTGCATTGATTACGAGAATTTTCATATCCGGTCACCATCCTTGTCGTACTTAAAGAACCCTTCACCCGATTTTACGCCCAGATTACCTGCACGCACCATTTTCTTCAAGACGATGGACGGACGATATTTCAATTCGCCGAATTCGCGGAACATCCGCTCCAGAGCGGCCAAAACGGAATCCAGACCAAAGCGGTCAGCCATTTCCAAAGGACCGTTTTGGAAGCTGTAGCCGATTCGCATAGCATCGTCGATATCTTCAGCGGAAGCTACGCCCTCTTGAAGCACATGTGCAGCTTCATTGATCAGCAAGCAAATGATACGGCTTGTTACGAAGCCTGGGGATTCATAGATCATAACCCCTTTTTTCTCTACTACTTCTTCAACAAACATTTTAGTGTTCTCAAACGTATCGTCCGAAGTTTTCAAGCCACGAATAATTTCTACAAGATCAATGCGGGATACCGGATAAATAAAGTGCATGCCAATCACACGCTCTGGATACTTGGTCGAGCTCGCAAGCTCGGTCAGGCTCAGCGTGGATGTATTACTTGCAAGAATAATGTTGCTTGGACACACATGGTCCAGCTCTTGGAAAACAGCTTTCTTCTCATCCAGGTTTTCTGTAATGGTTTCAATGACCATATCACAACTGCCCAGCTCTGCCAAATGGGATACTTTTTGAATGCGGGATAAAATCAATTTTTTCTCCGCTTGTGTGATTGCCCACTTTTCCAGCTGTTTGTCCAGACTCGTTTCAATCATATTGTAGGCGTAGTCTAGTTTCTCTGGTGTCTGCTCTACCAGCAGCACATCGATTCCTTTGGACGCGAGCATTTCAGAAATACCTTGGCCCATAGTACCGCCGCCGATGACGCCGATTTTTTTAAATTGCATAATTCTTAATTCCACCCTTTCCTGGTCACTCTCATATATTGTATCCTTCTTTGTCGAAAAATACATGTTTATGTCCCAATAGATAATAATATCTTAGCACGGACTAAATGTAAAAAAAAATAACCAGCATAATAAAATTATGCTGGTAATAAAGCATTTTCACTAAATTGACATCTAAATTGGTCTCCGGACAGTGTTTCTTCCCTCATCAGGATGTCAAGAGAGTTGTCGAACACAGGACGATGCTTCTCAAGCAGGTCCAGCGTTCGGGTATGCAGTCCATCCATAATCTGGCTGTTTTCCCTCATAAGTTCTTCTTTTGTTACCATATCCATGTTAATAATTCCAAGTGAAGTCAAACCGGAGGTCATCATTGTATGAACGATATTCAGCGCCTGCTCAAAATCATTACTTGAGCCTGTACTGCGACCGCCATAGTACATTTCCTCCGCTACAGCCCCGGCGAGGGAGATCATAATCTGCTCCTCCAGGAACTGCTTGGTATATAGATAATGTTCTTGCTGTGGATTGTGACGCACATAGCCGAGCGCTTTCCCGCGTGGGCTGAGCGCAACCTGGCTCACACTGCCGGGACGAACGATTTCGGCCATAATAGCATGTCCCAACTCATGAATGGCTACACGCTTTTTCTCTTCCAGCGTTGATTCACGGTCCGTTTTCTCGCCCATCATCACCTTGTCAATGGCCATCGACAGATGTTTCTGGGCAATCATCTTCTCTTCCTGTCTCATCGCATAGATGGCCGCTTCATTCATGACGCTTTCCAGCTGTGCACCGGAAAAGCCATAGGATTCTTCAGCAATTTTGTCCAGATTCGCATCTTCCTGAATCGGTTTATTTTTGGCATGGATTTCAAGAATATGCAGACGACCCTTTTTATCGGGCAAATCCACTTGAATATGACGGTCAAAGCGTCCTGGACGGGTTAAAGCACTGTCCAGCATTTCTTTACGGTTAGTAGCCGCAATGAGCAAAATACGTGGCGTATCCGTTGAATAAATGCCATCCATTTCTGTCAGCAGCTGATTCAGGGTCTGATCATATTCACGCTGCTGTCCACCCTCACGCTTACCGCCAATCACATCGATCTCATCAATAAAAATAATCGCATTTTCTTTCTTTTCCTTGGCGGCACGTGTACGCGCCTCGCGAAACAGCTCACGAATACGACCTGCACCTACACCAACGTACATTTCAACAAATTCACTGCCTGAGGCAGCAACAAATACAGAATTGGTATAATGTGCGGCTGCCTTCGCCATCAATGTTTTCCCGGTTCCCGGAGGGCCTGTGAGCAAAATGCCTTTTATCGGACGAATGCCAAATTTTGAAATTTCATCATGCCGATTCAAAAAGTCCATGGCCTCGCGCAGCTCCTGCTTGGCGCTTTCTTGTCCGCCGATTTCTTCAAAAGTCAGCTTGTCCGGGCCATTTTTTTTACGTTTACGCTCTTGCCCGGCACCTACAGCCAAGCCACCGCGCGCATGCATGAGCATTAACAAGCCGCTGATCATGATGCCTACGAGCAGCAGAGGGATAATGTTCACCCCGATAAAGATGAGAAATATAATGGTTACCGGCACAATGCCGATTAGTGCTTCCTTGATCCATCTAGGCATTAGGCCATACCCCCATTTGCTGAGATTGACGTGGCAAAACGATAAATTTGGTCGCTTTACCTTCGCTGAGTCGGATATAGACATTATTCGAATCCATATCGGTATCAGCCTGAATACCCGTCTTTTTCTTTTTCATCTGCTCAACGGTAGATGAAATTTGAGTATATTTTTTATTTTCCATCGCTTCCGCTACGGGAAACATAGCCTCAGACCACCATTGATTCAGTGCTGAATTGGAATGATCTGCAATGTCCAGCTTGATGGTACGGCTGCCGATGATGGACTGCCCTTTTTGCTTAACTACATTGACCAATCCGGCCACATCTGCCTGTGGCTTGAGATCCAGTTTCAATACAACCTCTTCCGGTTTAATATCTATTTGAGCGCTTGTCACGCCGGGATATTGAGTAACCAATGTTTCCAGAGGATTTTGCATTGTAACCTGACGGTAAATGAACCATCCTCCAAACAACAGCGATGCTGCCAAAACTGCCGCAACAACGATAGGAACTACACGCAATTTCAAATAACATCCTCCTCTCAAAATGTAAAACAAAGAAGAAACGGGACGAATGTCAACAACAAACAGACTTATGATCTTGAACTTGCAGCAATCAGCAAGCTTTTTTCTATCATATTTGTCTATCACTCAGAAATATAGTATATCATATCGTATATCGAATATCGAAGGCAATGTGTGGGGAAGTTGAGGTTAGGCAAAATCATTGGTTATGGGTGGGTGGGGGAGACGCTGCGTGGAGGATTTGATCTTACGATCGCTGTTGCCATGGGATTCTCTTGATGGTATAAAACATTTAAAGGTTAGAATCCCATGGCAAAGGCGAACGCTCCGCTTCTCCAGATTCAAATCCTCCACTCCGCTACTGCCCGCCATAAAGATGAATTTTGCCTTAGCAGGAAAGTTGGGTAGGCAAAGATGCTTCGCTGGCTTTCAGCCAAGCTTCGCAGGGTTGGTAGTTAAAAAGACGCAAATACGAATTTCATCGTATTTACGTCTTTTTAATTTTTTCTTCAATCTCTATAGTTACTTTAGCCAATTTCGGCTTTCTTTGCTTTCTTTCAGTTACTCCTGCTTTTACAAGTTCTTGGCTGCAGCAAAAATTGCATGTAGCGTCTACGCTGCATATATAAGAGTTTTATTACCTCGTCGCTAATAACATAGTCCTTTACAGGAACATCATGCCGCCGTCGATCAGAGGGGATTGCCCTGTCATGTAATCGGAATCCGGACCTGCCAGGAATGAGACGAAGGCTGATACATCTTCCGGTGTAGAGAGACGACCAAGCGCAATTTTGCTGCCGAATTCCTTGGTGGCATCGCCTACAGCTTCACCTTTGGAGGCCGTAATTTCTTTATCAATTCCACTCCACATCGGAGTTTGTACAATACCGGGACAGTAGGCGTTAACTGTAATGCCATATTGCGCATATTCCTGAGCCGCGGTTTGTGTTAATGCTCGAACTGCAAATTTAGTTGCAGAGTAAATGCCCAGATTGGCGTTACCGACATGACCTGCCTGTGAAGAGGCATTGATGATTTTCCCCCCATGACCCAGCTCTCTAAATTCGGCTGCGGCCGCCTGAATGCCCCACAGTACACTGGTCACATTGATATGAAACAGCTTATCAAAATCAGCCAGCGTAACATCTTCCAACAGCTTGGCGGGAGCAATCCCCGCATTATTTACGATAACATCAAATCCACCGAGTTTGTCAGTTGTCTCCTTGACGGCGGCAAAAACCTGATCCCGGTTGGAAACATCGACTTTAAGCGCAATCGAGCGCCCTCCTGTCTTTGTAATTTCATCAGCCACACTTTTAGCCGTTTCTTCATTCAAATCTACGACTGCCACGGCGAAGCCATCTTGACTCAGACGTAAAGCGATAGCCCGCCCAATCCCTTGACCTCCACCTGTTACCAATGCAACTTTCCCATCCATTTTTCCCATGTTCATGAATCTCCTTTGGTGAATAAGTAGTCATGATAACATAGCCACAAAATTATGGGTTACGTTAGTCCGCGTCTATGATTAAACCATTTTTAGGAAAAAAATATTATGATATATGTAATAGACTTCATATTTAGACTCTTTAAGGGAAATGAAAAAACATCTAATTCAAACTTATAAAATTACATATGAAGGCACTGCACAGGCGGATATGGTTTTATACTCAAATAGTCATGCTATGATAAATACGAATCAAACATAAAAACTAAAAAGACGTAAATACGAATTTAATCGCATTTACGTCTTTTTAGCTTTCAATCATTCCAAACTATATAAACCGAGTATAAAAGTTACATTTTCGCCAATCCGCAGTGGGACGGTGCTTTCCAGATTTCTCGAATAAACCTATTTAGAGGAGAAATCCGGGAACAAGAGTGACAGATGTAAAACTCAAAACGGAGACAAGCGCAGCGCGGCGTCCGTTCCCTCCTACCTCAACTCCCTGGTGTTTGGAGTGACTCCATGGCGGTCAGCCAGCGGAGTGGGCCATTTGAATCTGAAGAAGCGAAGCGTTCGCCTAAAAGCTTTCTGTAAGAAAGCTCGCTTCGGAAGCATATACTGCCACCGGATTTTCCCCATAAGAATCTAATCGAAAAAAATCCGGCGGCAACAGCGATCGTAAGATCAAACGGACTAGCAGCGCTCCCAGGCGCTCCTAACGCTCCTAACCCTTCAAACTACCATCAGCCACTCCCCACGTCACTCTAGTAATTAGGCAATGTATACTTTACCCCCGTCGATCCCCCATCTGAGAAACGGTAAAAGGTATAGTTATGATGGCTTCCATCATTGTAAAACAGCTGCCACACATATTCGCCATTGAACACACTTGGCTGGAGGCTCACGATCTCTGCATCTGGAAGCTGCTGCTGAATAATTGCCGTCATTTTCTCCTCGTCGACTCCGTTTTTCAATAGCTCGGTATGAACACCACTATTATCTGCGGCAGGTACATTAGGCTGTCCCTCCACTTTTTGAAAGGGAACCCACACCATTATATTTTCATTTTGGGCATTTTTCCCTTGAACTACCCAATATACCTGACTCCATACTGACTTCCATGTACGAGTCGTGCTGACCAGACCACCCGATTGCTTGGCCTTTATGATAGCGGCATTTCTCTCGGCCACCTGGTCTTGCGTAACGTAAGAATAATACCAGAACATGCTGACCAGGATCAGTATCACGGCCAAAATAGCGACCGCTATCCATTTTTTCTTATTTTTCAAAGCCTGTGCTTCCTCTCTAAGGGGATGTGACACCTGAATTAGCGCGACAGCAGCCCTTCAAAGGCGGCTTGTGCCTCATGTTTGATGCGTTCCTCGTCCATAGTCAGGCACTCACCGTTTTTCACGACCTGACGACCGTCTACCCACACATGGGCCACATCCTTGGCACTTGCAGAGTATACAGCATGGGAAATAAGGTCCGTACGCGGCAGGAAATGCGCCTGATTCAGATCCAACGCGATAAAGTCAGCCTTGTTGCCTGCTGCCAGCACTCCCACCTCGTTTAAACCAATCGACTTCGCGCCGTACTCGGTTGCCAGACGCAGTGCTTCATTCGCAGGAACCGCCGTAGGATCACCGGATACTCCCTTATGAATGAGAGCAGCCAGGCGCATTTCCTCAAACATATCCAGATTATTATTGCTGGCAGGACCATCCGTACCGAGCGAAACGGTAACCCCTGCACGCAGCAGCTCAGGCACTCTTGCTACACCACTTGCCAGCTTCAGGTTGCTGCCCGGATTATGGGAAACCGCTACACCACGTTCAGCCAGCAAGGCTATTTCCTCGTCGTTCAAATGAACGGCATGGGCAACAAGCGAAGGACGGGAGAAAAAGCCGAGCTTATCCAAATGTGCAACTGGACGCAAGCCATAATCAAGTACGTTTTGCTCAACTTCGGCAATAGTCTCGGACATGTGGGTGTGCAGCGGTAAATCCAAATCATGCGCAGCCTGTACAAATTTTTCGATAAATGCAGGTGGACATGTGTATGGCGCATGTGGAGACATCATTGTTGTAATGCGACCATCCGCCTTGCCATGCCAGTTACGCGCAAAAGTCACAGCCTCAGCCAGCTTGATTCGCTGCTCCTCCTCTGAGCATAATCCAATCGCTCCACGCATCAGACTCGCACGAATGCCTGACTCTTCAGCTACACGAGCCACCTCATCCATATGATCGTACATGTCCAGGAAGGTCGTCGTACCGCCTTTCAGCATTTCCAGCACAGACAAGGAAGTACCCCAGTATACATCTGAAGCTGTAAATTTGGCTTCCATCGGCCACATTTTCTCCTGAAGCCATACTTGAAGTGCCAGATCATCGCCATACCCACGCAGCAGTGACATCGCCGCATGACCATGCGTATTAATCAGACCTGGTAAAAAGAGCAAGCCTTTGCCGTCAAACGCTTCTGTATCTTCCTCTCCCGCAGGCAAAGTCTCGCCAATGTAAGTAATCCGGCTATCCTCCACAATCATATAGCCATGGATTACCCCGGCTTCAGGTCCGTTTACGGCAAAGGAGCCGTTTTTAATCATCCATTTATTCACTGTCATCTTGCGATTCTTCCTTTCCATCCTCTAAATAATAAGCGAGGCTTAGCAAATCGGTTGTAAAATCTGTGGTATGTACCCGGATGTTGTCCGGGGTTTTCAGAATGATCGGTGCAAAGTTCAAGATCGCTTCAATACCACACTCAATCAGCTTGTCGGCCACGTGTTGCGCTTCGAAATCCGGTACAGTAATAATCCCGATCCGAATATTTTTTTCTTTCACAGTCGCTTCCAATTGATCCATTGGCTGAACGACCAGCGTATTGATCATCGTTCCGGTCTTCTCTGGAACAGCATCAAATACAGCTACAATTTTCATATTGTCTTTTAAGTACGCATTATAATTCGAGAGGGCTTGCCCCAGATTACCTGCTCCGACCAATGCAACGTTGATTTGCTGGTCAATTTTCAGGATATGACGTATTTTTTCAATCAGATAAGTCACATCATAGCCGATACCCTTTCGGCCAAAATCTCCAAAGTATGCGAGATCCTTTCGGATTTGGGCCGGATTCAAATTCAGCCTTTGCCCCAGATCCTGGGAAGAGACCGTAGCCACTTCCCTTTTGTTCAGTGCATTCAGATAGCGTAAATATACGGGCAACCTCCGTACAACTGCCTCAGAAATTTTTTCTGATTTCATACTTGCTCCCCCTAATTGTAACGGACATTTTTAGATGCCCGTCCATTATGCCTCAGTCTCCGGGGCGGATTGGAGCCATTCAGAGATGCGGGGCACCATTTGCTCCGTCGGCATATGCTCCATTTTTGGTCCCGGTAACGAGTACAAAAAGTGCTTTCCGTAATAGGATTCGATGACACGTGTATCGTAAACGATGACGACCCCGTGGTCGCTCGCTGTACGTACCAAACGTCCAAATCCCTGTTTAAAACGAATGACCGCCTGTGGAACAGACAGCTTCATAAATGGATTTTTCTTCTGCTGCTGCAGCAGCTCGCTTTTCGCCTCCAGCAACGGGTGATTCGGCGGTTGAAACGGCAGACGGACGATGGCCAAACACGTCAGCGCCTCGCCTGGAATATCAACACCCTCCCAGAAGCTGCTGGTTCCCAGCAATACAGAAGCCTTGGCATCCTGAAAACGCCGGGTGAGCTTGCTGCGGCTCCCACTGTCTACACCCTGTCCCAGCACAGTGATGTCGCTGGAAGACAATGCCTCTTTGAGCGGCTCATACACTTGCCGGAGCATCCGGTAGGAGGTAAACAAAACGAGCATTCTCCCCCGGGTCGCCTGAGCAGTCGCGCCTAGCGAGCTGACAAGCATATTAACAAAATGCGCATCTCCTACACTGCCCTTTACACTCGGGAAATCGCGGGGAATGACCAGCAGCACCTGATCCCTGTAGTTAAAGGGCGACGGGAGCTGCGAAGTCATCAGCCGTCCCTCATCTGCAGCTTCCTGCAAACCGAGCTGATCGGTCATGTACTGAAACGATTTATCGACCGATAAGGTGGCTGAAGTCAGAATAATGCTTCTTTTTTTGTCAAAAAACATTTCTTTCAGCTGGCGGCTCACATCTACAGGCACTGCATAAAATTGCAATGATTTACTGCGGAATTGCCCACTCGCTTCAAGCCAGTAGACGGTCGTCTCATCATCAAGACGTATAAAGAGACGCAAATTCTCCTTGATTCCGGCCAAATCCTTGAGCAGTCCTGTAATATCCGTAATAAGGCTGTCAGCCGCATAATCATCATATTCTTCCTTTACGTCCAGCATGAGCTTGTCACCCTTGCGCAAAATTTCGCTTAGTGTGACATTTAACTGATTTTCCAGCGCAGACGCTTGATCCCACTTGGCAGGCTTGGCCGACGGCTTGAGACGAGAAGAAAATTGTCCTGTTTCACCCGGTGTCGCATCACTTCGCTCCGGCAGCATACCAAACAGCTTGTCGCTCAGCAAATCCCATGTTTCCTTGACCTCCAGCACAAGCGGATATAGCTGGTCGATGGTCGAAGCCCAATCTGCCGACTTCTCATGACCAGACTTCACCAACTGCTGACGCAATGAAGGCAGCTGTCCATTCTTGCTGTCTTTGAACAGTCTGGTCAACGTATGAACGAGTGTGAAATATTTCATATGCATGCCCAGATGCTTGCCGGCGACCTCCTCCAGATGGTGTGCTTCATCAATGACCAGATGCTCATAGCTTGGCAACAGCTGATGGCTTGCCTTGACATCCGTAAACAGCTTGGAATGATTCGTAATAACCACATCCGATATTCCCGCCTCATGACGCGCACGATGATAAAAGCATTTACGGAACCACGGGCAGGAGCGGCCGAGACAGGACTCCGAATCACTTGCCACCGTTTCCCAAAAATCTCCGCCACGATTGCTCAGATTCAATTCTTCATCATCACCGGTTTCTGTCAGCGTCAGCCAGACGATCATCTGAGCCGCCGTTATTAAATCTTCCTTTGGTGTTGCGAAGTCTCTTCTGTTTATTTTATGTTCAAACTTGCGCAGACACAAATAGTGCCCCCGACCCTTAAAAATGGCAGCCCGGAACGGAAACGGAATCACCTTCGTCAGCATCGGAATATCGCGCTCGCGCAACTGCTCCTGCAGGTTGATTGTATGCGTGCTTACTGTAACCCGCTGTCCATATTTTACACTGTGATACAGTGATGGAAGCAAATAACCGAGGGACTTGCCTGTCCCTGTACCTGCCTCGATCAACAAATGCTTGTCTTCACTCAGCGCCTGATTTACATCCTCTATCATTTGTACCTGCGCTTCGCGCTCCTCGTATTGGCTCAAGGATGATCGCAATTGATCTCGCACATCATCCATGTATTCCTCAAAGGAAACACCTGACAACGGATTCGGATCATCTTCTCTGCGGGGAGCTGCCAGCTCTGTCCAATCCTCCACCTTCAGTGCAAGCTGACGATAAAACTGATGCCCCTCCAAATCCTGAATGGGATCAAGCTCTTTCTCTTCACGCACCCCGTCAAGAAACCAGCCAAGATCACTGTCTTCCTCTGCAAACAAATCGCTGAGCCGCTGTATCGTGATTAAAGGTAACGCTTGAAGCTCAGCCAGACACTTTAAGAACACCTCAGCCGTAGCCAGCGCGTCGCTGTCTGCTTGATGGGGGCGATCATGAGCCAGCCCGAACTCAGAAGAAACAAATCCGAGTTGATAGGAGGAGAGCGATGGAAACATGATCTTCAGAAAATCCATCGTATCCAAAATTCTGCCGCTAAACGGCAGGTATCCGCACCGATCTAAAGCGTTTTGCAAAAAATTAAAATCAAATGCCACATTATGACCGACCAGGACAACATCATCCAGCAAAGGGACAAGCTCCATCATCATCTCTTCAAGTGCAGGAGCATCCTTGACGTCATCGTCTGTAATTCCGGTCAACCCCGTAATAAAAGGCGGAATGGGCCTGCCAGGGTTCACATAAGAACCGTAAACACGGGAAATGCTGTTATCATGATCTATAATTGCAAGTCCGACTTGAATGATGTCATCCGCGGACTGGGTGCCTGTCGTTTCAAAATCCAATACCGCAAATTTCATTCGAGCTTAATCCTTTCTTTTGACACATACAAAAAATAATAACTCTGTATAACAGCATATCAGAAGATCGCCTTTTTGGAAATTAAGACAGCCAAAAAAGACGATGCACACGCCGCCTGGGGAGGTGGGCATGCATCGTCTTACCCGGTGTCTGACAACAGCTACATCCAGGTCATCATCGAGCTGTCGTAGCGAAGCATTTCGGTACCGAACAAACAGGCTTCCATATTGTGCAAGGGCTCGGGCATCGCAGGATCAAGCTGGTGCGCGAGAGCAAAACATTTTTGCGCAGCCTCTACGTCAGCCTGTTTGGCCATCAGACAGCCAAGCGCGTTATAGATGGCCGCCTTGAGTGTCGGCTGCTCAGTCAGGTCAAGCACCTGCTCAAAATGGCGTACAGCCTGCGCTGTATCCTCCAGTTGAAAATACGCCATTCCTAAATACATACGACTTTGCCAGCTGTTCGGAAAATGCTGTAATACCTGCTCGAACTGTTGAATTGCCTCAGGGTACATAAGCAGTTGATAATATCCTTGTCCCCGATTATAGGCAGGCAGCTCTTTTTCAGGCTGTTCCTTTCCGGTTAGCTCCGTGTCAGACATATCGGACTCTGCGGAAAAACCGGCCGCTCGCAGGCAAACCATTTTTTCCTCAAAGGCCAGCCATTCATCCATAATTCTGTCACTCATTTTCCGCAGCAAACTCCAATGCTGCAGCAGCTCCTGTTTGCGCGAGCCTTGGGCTGATGGGTAATGCTTCACGATATCATCTAACATGCTGTTCATTTCTGCGAATACATGCTGGAACATGTGCATCCCGCCCTTACGAAAGATGGATTAGTACACTCACATTTTTCGCCTAAAGGGCGGGTTTCATCCGCACTCCCATTCATTACATGATCGTAGCGTGTACTTCCTTATTCGCTGTCTGAGCTGGTTTATTATGCTCATCCACGAATACTACAGTCGGTTTGTATGTTTTTGCCTCTTCATTTGACATCGAAGCGTAGGAAATAATAATGACCGTATCACCAGGCTGCACCAGACGCGCTGCCGCACCGTTGAGGCAGATCACGCCGCTGCCACGCGGTCCAGGGATAACATAGGTTTCCAGCCGCGCTCCGTTGTTATTATTCACAATTTGAACTTTTTCATTTTCCAGCAGATCGGATGTCTCCATCAAATCCTCATCAATCGTAATACTCCCCACATAATTAAGATTGGCTTCAGTCACCGTCGCCCGGTGAATTTTCGATTTCATCATCGTTCTAAACATGGGAAAGCACCTCCGCTTTTTGTAATCTTATATTGTCAATCAGTCGGGTGTTCCCAAATTTCACAGCCAGCGCTACAATGATGTCCTCTTCAACATCACTTAGCCGCTGCTCAGGAAGAATTGGCTCCAAGCCGGGAAAAGTTAATATTTCAATGTAGTCAATGTCTGCCAAAGGCGAGGAAGCAATGGTGGACTCCACCATTTGGTGTATCTGACGAATCGTAAACGTATTTCGGACAACATCCTCGCTCACTTCACGTACCTTGCGCAGTGACCTGGACAGCACCAGCGCCTGCTCCCGCTGCTCTGCACTCAAATACACATTGCGCGAGCTCAGCGCCAAACCGTCAGCCTCTCGAACGATCGGGCAAGGCACAATGGTCACATTCATATTGAGATCGGTCACCATCTGCTGTAACACAGCAACCTGCTGCGCGTCCTTCATACCAAAGAAGGCCAGATCAGGATTGACCATGTTAAACAGCTTGGCCACCACCGTCGTCACACCATCAAAATGTCCTGGACGTGAAGCGCCGCACAAGCGTTCGGTCAAGGCGGATACGTGAATCTTGGTTCGGGTTGGCTGCGGGTACATTTCTGCTACAGTTGGCAAAAACACAATATCCACGCCCTCACGCCGTGCTACCTCCAGGTCACGTGCTTCATCACGAGGATAGCTGTCCAGATCTTCATTAGGTCCAAATTGAATCGGGTTGACGAAAATGCTGAGCACCACTGTATCCGACATTTCACGCGCCTTTTGCATCAAGCTCGCATGGCCTTCATGCAAATATCCCATCGTCGGCACAAAGCCGACTTTATATTGCTGCTGCACAGAGGCAGAATCATTTACCGCTTTTGCTCCATTTGCTCCAAGCTGCCGACGTTCAGCGATAGCCTGTCGCAGCTGGGCCACTTCTCTTACGATGATCATGACCGGGATTCCACCTTTTCCTTAGCTTGTTCCTGTGATTGCCCTTTCGCCTTACCGTACAGAGCTTCCACGACACGGTCATCCGTACTGAACACATGCTCTTCAGCCGGAAAGGCCCGTCCCTTCACATCGCTCACATATTGCTCAATGCTGCTGCGGATCAAGCCGCCTACATCGGCATAGGTTTTGACAAAGCGCTTGCTGTAATAAGGCGATGCATATTGAATCAGATCGTGGTAGACCAGTACCTGGCCGTCGCATCCGCGTCCAGCGCCAATGCCAATGGTCGGAATGGATAGTTCTTTGGAAATGGCAGTTGCGACTTCCTCAGTCACCAGTTCCAGTACAATGCCAAAGGCTCCCGCCTGCTCCAGTGCCTTGGCATCCTCCATCAACCGACGTGCGTCTGCTTCGTCCTTACCTTGAATGCGATAGCCACCAATCTGATTGACTGCCTGTGGTGTAAGACCGATATGTCCCAGTACAGGTACACCTGCCCGAACAGTCGCTTTTACGACATCGGAAATTTCCGCTCCGCCTTCCAATTTGACAGCATGCACATGTCCTTCCTGCATCAGACGGCGGATGCCCTGAAGGCTTTCCGATACGCTGCTGTGGTATGTCATAAAAGGCATGTCCGCTACGATAAATGTATGCTCCGCGCCTCTTGCTACCGCACGGGAGTGGTACACGATATCGTCCAAAGTCACGGGAATGGTCGAATCGTAACCAAGAACCACATTACCCAGTGAATCACCCACGAGAATCATGTCTATTCCCGCCTCCTCGGCTATTTTAGCCGATGGATAATCATACGCGGTCAGCATACTGAGCGGAATGCCCTCCTTCTTCATTTTTTTCATTTTCACAATATTCAGTGCTTGTTTTCCCGCCATTGCGAATGGCTCCCTTCCATCTTTTTTTTGGCACAAAAAATAACCTTTTATGAACGCCTGCATATGTGCGTCATTAAAAGGTCCGAACAGCCAAAAAAGACACTCATTTTGAGATCGTCCCTTCTGTCTCGGTCCTGTTCGGCTCAGAGCAGAATCCAACGTAACCTTCAAATGAAGTTATGATGGTTTTACAAACTTGCTAAAGTAGAGCATGTGCCCTTGGAGTGCAGCTCGGACCGTCCGATGCCGCCTCCTGCACAGTATAACAAAAAACATCCAATTTTTCACGTGAAGTTTTGCACAGGGAACATAGCGATTGTGGGCGCTATTCACAGCTATATTCGCTCTTACAATTGTATATCGCCTGAAATGACCTGAATTCGCTCTCCCTGATCCGTTTCAACCACTAGTGCCCCTGATGGGTCCAGACCGACGGCTGTACCTTCCACCGCTATCCCTTGTCCGGTATGTGCCCGTACGCTGCGGTTTATCGTTACCGATAAAGCCTCCCACAGCATGGCTATCGGCTGAAAGCCCTGCTCCGCATACAACCTGCATAGCTGCTCCATCTCTTCCAGCACCGCAGCAATCAATTCAGTACGGTCAATTTCACGCTCTGCTTCTATTTTCAAGGACGTTCCCAACTGAGTTAATTCTTCGGGATAATCATCCGTATTCAAATTCACATCAATGCCGATGCCGGCAATACAATAGCGGACCCGTTGATCCTCTGTTGCGGATTCCAGCAGAATACCGGACACTTTGCGGCCATGAATAAGCAGATCATTGGGCCACTTGATGCCAGCCTCCACACCCGTCAGCCGACGAATGGCCCTGCACACCGCCACACCTGTAAGCAGTGTCAGCTGGGGAGTAAAGCCTAGGGGCTGGGTGGGACGCAACACAATGCTCATCCAGACGCCTTTGCCACGAGGTGAAAACCACTTCCGACCCAAACGTCCCCGTCCTGCCGTCTGCTCCTCCGCCAGCACTACGGTCCCCTCCGGTGCCCCCTCTTCTGCCAAACGCATGGCATCCTGCTGAGTGGAGACCGTCGAATCCAGAATAACGATACGTTGACCAAACGATTCGGTATTCAATGCACGTGCCAGCTTGGAAACCTCCAGTCGGTCTGGGTGGGACACCAATCGGTAGCCACGACGCGAGGAGGCTTCAATGGTGTAGCCCAGCTCACGCAGCTTGTTAATCTGCTTCCATATGGCCGTGCGGCTGACCGAGAGGCGGCGGCTGATTTCCTCACCCGATACATAATCGGATGCCCCCTCCTCCAGTATGCCTAACAATCTTTCATGATTATTCATTACTTATCTCCTGTTTCGTCACCTGTTCCGTCACCCGTTTCGCTTCCTGAAGCAATGCTTCTGTTTCATTCGGTATATCTCCGCAGGCGGCAGCCAGTAAAAGCCGTTCCATCGTCTGTCCCAGCCAAGGCCCACCCCGTCGATTCATCACTTGAACCAGTATATTTCCTGTAATGTTTAAATCCTTAATACGAATCACTGCAGCTTGCTTCGTCCATGAATTTGCCAATTCTGCCATCCGCGCCACATGCTGATCTGCCTCCAGCGATAATCCACGAAATGAAGCAGGCAGTACTTGATAAACCTCAAGCCAGTCTGAAGCGGTATCCCGTCCCAGCTTAATTAACAGTTGAATCCAGCTGCGGCGGAGTGCCTCATCGTGGCTGTCGTCATGTTTTTCAGAAGCGGAATCACCAGCTATTGCAACAGCACGGCTGACTAGCTCAGTCTCCCATTCCAGCAGATGAACCAGTCGCAGACGTACAGCGTTGGAGAAGGTCCAGGCTCTCAGCAGCTCGTCCGCCGCCTCTGAGGTTAGTCTGCAAGACAGCAGAAGCAGGCCCCAACGCAGTTCATCTGGCAGCTGCACGATCCCGCTAAGCGCGTCCCCTTCACATTGCTCCCAGGGAACCGGCACCTTTGTACAGGCCAGCAATCCGCTCCGGCTCAGCATGTCCAGACCGCGTAGCGGGTCCGGTCCGGACAGCATCTTTTCCAGTTCGACTCGCACGCGTTCCATCGCTATATATCGAAGTCCTTCTCTGCGCCCTATCATCCCTTTCCAGGTGTTGAAAGCGATGCGGAAACGGAAAACAGAGGCAAAACGGATGCAACGCAGCATCCGCAATCCATCCTCCTCAAACCGTTCCTCGGCTCGCCCCACACAACGGACAAGAGCAGCGCGCAAATCGGCTTCTCCTCCAAAGGGGTCCACTCGCTCTCCATATTCATCCATCGCGATCGCGTTCATGGTAAAATCACGGCGCATCAGATCCTCCCGGATCTCCTTCACAAAAGCAACCTCCGTTGGGCGGCGGTGATCAGCGTAGCCGCTTTCCGTACGAAATGTGGTTACCTCGAATGCATGACCGCCCTGCATGACCGTAACCGTCCCATGCTGAATTCCTGTCGGAATGACATGAGGGAACAGGGCTATGACCTGTTCAGGCTCAGCTGAAGTGGTCAGGTCCATGTCATGAATAGCGCGGCCTAATAGCTCATCCCGTACACAGCCGCCAACCCAGTAGGCCTCGTGGCCTGCTGTCGTAAGTGTATGTATGACCTCTTTGCCATGAAGAGCCATCTCTTGATCCGCATATTGCCAGGTATTTGTCTTCACAGGGTTTCCCCCTTTGCAAATATTCAATAAAAAAACGGACGCGAGTCCGCCTCCTTAAACGCAGATCGGTTTAAGCTCCGGCACCTCGCGTCCCAACACACGGTAATATATTTCTTCATATTGACGGCTAATCAGTTCATCACAGAAAACGGTACGAGCACGTGTCAGACAGGCTTCACGGAAACGTTCTGCCATCGCTTCATCGGATAACAGCTCGATTGCATATTCAGCCATCGCCTCGGTGTTGCCAATTTCAGCAAGATATCCCGTACTTCCATGAACAACAAGTTCAGGTATACCGCCTGCCTGTGAGCCAACGGTCGGTACCCCGCAAGCCATAGCTTCCAGTCCAACCAGCCCAAAGCTTTCTTTTTCCGAAGGAAGCAGCAGCACATCCGCCATGGAAATGACCTGTGCAATCTCATCCTGCTTACCCAAAAAGAATACCTTATCCTGTAAGCCTAAATCTTCGATTTTACAGCGGATTTTTGGAAGGTCCGGCCCTTCCCCGACCAGCAGCAGCTTCGAAGGTACTTTTTCCTGTACTCGTGCAAATATATCCAATACGTCTGCCACCCGTTTGACAGGGCGGAAATTGGAAATATGCATCATGATCTTTTCATCCGGCTGGGCAAAATCTCTCCGCAGCGCAGCCGCATCCCTTGGATAATACACCCGTTTGTCGACAAAGTTGTAGGTCAAATCAATGGGCCGTGTAATCTCCAGCGCATCTATCGTCTCACGAATCAAATCCTTGGACACTGCGGTCACAGCGTCGCTTTTGTTAATAGCCAGTCGAATCAGGTCCTTCAACGATTCATCCTGCGCCAGCACCGTAATGTCCGTACCGTGCAGCGTGGTTACCACCTTGAGGTGATCGCCGACCATTTCCTTGGCCAAATAAGCGCATACCGCATGTGGTACGGCATAATGAACATGAAGTACATCCAAATTCTTCATTTGTGCAACCTGAGCCATTTTTGTCGCCAACGACAAATCATAAGGCGGGTATCTGAACACATAATAATCGTTAACCTCAACCTCATGATAGAATATATTTTTTTGGAATGCCCCGCCTAATCTGAACGGAATGCTATTGGCAATAAAATGAACCTCATGCCCCTTCTCGGCCAGCAACTTGCCCAGTTCTGTCGCTACTACGCCGGAGCCACCCAGCGATGGATAACAGGTAATTCCAATTTTCAATTTGTCATTCAAGTTAAGCTGCCCCCCTTCCGTTCATCAGTAATGACTTTTAATAATAGTGATACACCAAATACAGTGCACATCTCTGTCCTTTTTACGTTGGATTCTGTGCATTCATATGTCAAGAAATTTATAAATACTTATGTGAATAGCTTAACCAGATGAGGCGTTTTGGACGCAAAGCCCTCTGCATATGGAATCAGCTTGCGCTGACCGAGCAGAGAATCCCGGGCTTTCACGCGCTCCACATAGCCCTGATTTAACGGCGTAGCTACCGTGTCCTTGCCCGGTGCAGCCTGAAACTGCGAAGCATAGCTTAACAGCGATTGCTCCTTGGCTTCATAGTGCTCCGTAATGTCCACGACCAGATCCGTTCTGCCGATGTCATTAATAAAATAAAAATATAATTGCTCCACCTGCACCGCAGGTTTTTCCGGCATAAAGCGTCGTAGCTTGGCGTTAAACACTGCTTCTTCCACCAGCTTGCTGCACATCACATGATCGGGGTGCCGATCCTCCCAATACGGAGCAAATACGACTTTCGGAGCATGACGCCTGATCTCTGCTGTAACTGCAGCTACATGCTCGGGTGTCACATATAATCCACGGTCAGGCAGTCCGAGATTCGTACGTACGGCAAGCCCCAGCGCTTTCGATGCCTGCTCAGCCTCTGCCATACGAGTATCCACATCCCCATTCGAGGACATTTCGGCTCTTGTCAAATCGCACACGCCCACCTTGAAACCAGCAGCCGTATGCTTGGCAATCGTGCCTCCCATGCCAATCTCAGCATCGTCGGCATGTGCTCCAAAAATCAGTATATCCAGCGTCATTTTATATCACCCAGCTCGCCAATACCCGGTTTATATTTATGTACCAGCTCACGCCACGCAAAATCACCGCGATCCAGCGCTTTAACCAGTATCTCAGCTGTTGCAACATTGGTTGCAAGAGGAATGCCCTGCACGTCACACAGACGCAGCAGCGCGCTAATATCCGGCTCATGCGGCTGTGCCATTAACGGGTCACGCAAGAATATAATCATATCCATTTCGTTTTGCGCAACCAAGGCCCCGATTTGCTGGTCTCCCCCAAGCGGCCCTGACATGAAACGGTGAATTTGAAGCTTCGTTTGCTCCATAATGCGCAGACCTGTCGTACCTGTTGAATACAATTGATGTTCTGTAAACACATGCTCATATGCTGTTATAAAGTTAACCATTTCATCCTTTTTACGATCATGCGCTATAAATGCAATCTTTAACATTCGAAATTCCTCCTGCCTCATTCTATATTTCCGTTCGTTAATTCATTCGCATTTTTCTTAATCAATGTAATGCTCAAACCCGTATACAAGTCCTGGCTGCTCCATAACCTTTTGAATACCGATTTTGACACCAGGCATATAGCTTGCCCGCTCATAAGAATCCTGACGGATTTTAAGGGATTCTCCAAAGCCTCCGAATATCACTTCCTGCTGCGCAAACACGCCGGGAAGCCGGACACTGTGGATACGAAAGCCCTGATAGTAACCGCCACGTGATCCTTCCAGTAATTCCTCCTCTTCCGGGTTGCCCTGTCGCAGCTCCTGGCGCTGCTCCGCAATCAGTTCTGCCGTTTTAATGGCCGTCCCCGAGGGCGCGTCCAATTTTTGGTCACCGTGATATTCGATAATTTCCAAATGCGGGTAGTATTTCGCCGCCTGAGCCGCAAACCGCATCATCAAGATGACTCCAATGGAAAAGTTAGGCGCAATCAGACCACCAATATGCTGTTCCCGGCACTGCTTGTCCAGTTCATCAATCTGTTCGGATGTAAACCCTGTAGTTCCGATAACCGGACGAACTCCATGCTTGATCGCAAGCGCGGTATGTGCGTACGCAAAACGCGGCCCCGTAAAATCGACCATGACATCGGGCCTGCTATCCAGCAAAGCCTGCTCCACATCCTCCACAATAGCGATGCCCGCTTCCGGCAGTCCGACGAGAAGGCCGGCATCACTGCCGGCGTGCGTTCTGTTCACTGCAGCCACAAGCTGTAGTTCCTCATCCTGAAGAACCAACTTAACAACCTCACGGCCCATACGCCCTGCTGCTCCTACGACAGCTACTTTTATTGGCTCTGACATATCCCTACAACTCCTTATGCATCAATTTATGCTAGATTTGTTCATTCATCTGCTGGCATAACTTCTTCATGAGATTGGCAAGCTGTACATTGTGAGGAAACAAGGCAGCCGCTTCGCGAGCAGCCTGCACAGCCAGCTTATATTCATTCAATTCGTCATAAATCAACGCGAGTAGCATAAATGCATCACCGCATAGCGGATCAAGGGCAATCGCCTGTTCCAACAGCAAGATTGCATCTCGATGCAGCTGTGGTGTAGTTTTGTCGACATCCAGCATCTTTCTGGCCTTCTCCGTAAGTTGCCTGGCTTGCTGCGCGTGCAGATGAAGCACATATTCATCCTGGTGTGGAGCCAGACGAACCGCGTGCTCTGCGTAAGTGAGCGCCTGCTCCAAACGTCCACTGCGGGCATAGGTAACCGAACACCGGAAATAATGCTCCGCATGATCAGGCTGGGCTGAAATCGCTTTTTCAAACCATTCCACGGCCTGCTCAAAATCGTTCTGCAAAATGCATTGATAAGCTTTCTGAACGTATTCCTCCACCTTCATGACACTGCACCTCCGGGTAACCGGTTTGGTACAGCATATGTACAAAACGCCTAATCGGTGTCCTTTTTGGTCCAGCGATTCGCGTCACGTGTATTAAATTTATGCATGACCTTGTCATGAGCCTCGGTCAAATTTATACCCAGCGAATTCGCAAAGCAAACCGTGATAAACAAAATGTCCCCCAACTCCAGTTCAATGGAATTGTCGGCCTCGTCCGTTTTTTTCGGCTTCTCGCCAAAGGAATGATTCACTTCCCTCGCCAGTTCCCCGACTTCCTCGGACATCCTGGCCAACATCGCCAAGGGACTAAAATACCCTTCCTTGAATTGAGATATATACTGATCTACCTCACGTTGAATCTCATCTAACGATTTTTCCATGAAGCATACAATCCCCCTATGTGCAGGTTTATTCATATGTTATCGTAAAGCACATTTTAAAACAAATATTTTTTAAATTGAACTTGCGCCTCCAGCCTGTGATCATTCGTCTTTTAAAGCTACCATAAAAAGGTATACTAAACATAAGGATCTACAGTTCACCCTAAATACATGAAATCGTTCATTACCAAACTGTTAATGCGAGGGATTACATTGAAGATATCCAAAATCATGGAACAGCTTAAAATGATTTTACCCATTCTGCTCGGCACGGCCATCTATGCATTCGGTCTGCTGTATTTCATTATACCCAGCAAGCTGATGGAAGGCGGCATTACAGGGATTACCCTGTTGCTGAATTATGCTTTTTCCATTTCACCTTCCCTCTCCACCTTACTCCTGAACATTCCTTTATTTTTAATCGGGTGGAAAATGCTTGGCGCCAAGCAGATTATATATACGGGGGTAGGTATCGGGTCGCTCACTTTTTTTCTGTGGCTGTTTGAAAAAATGATTCATTTCGGATGGATGGGGACATTTCAGACCGAACATGATTTTATACTTTCTTCATTATATGCTGGGGTTACACTCGGGGCGGGGTTAGGTATAGTATTCCGCTTTGGCGGCACCACTGGCGGCTCGGATATTATCGCTCGTATTTTAAATCGAAAATTTGGCTGGAGTATGGGGCGAATTCTGCTGGTGATTGATATTGTCATTATCAGTGCCTCATTACTTTACATACCAAAAGAAAAAATTCTCTATACGCTAGTCGCCGTGTTTATCGCGTCCAAGATGATTGATTTTATACAGGAGGGGGCTTATTCAGCCAGAGCTTTTATGATTATCAGTGACCATACGATGGATATTGCCGATATGATTACAAAAGATATGGATCGGGGAGTTACGATTATTCCCGCTGTAGGTGCATTTTCCAAGCAGGCGAAGCATGTTGCCTACTGCGTCGTGTCACGACAGGAAATACGGCGTTTGCATCAGATTGTGAAGTCCGTCGATCCACGAGCGTTTATCATCATCCAGGATGTACATGATGTGCATGGAGAGGGCTTCAAAGAGGAATAGCCCGGAAAAACCGGGCGAGAACTAGCGTGTTCAAAATGGATTAATGGCTAAAACTGCAACGCTCCCAATAGTTCGGACTGTTCAGCTGCTCAGCGTTATCCGAAGAACCCGGTTCTATATTTGCGGTAACCTACATACGTCAGCGCCAGCAGAACCACCATCCCGATTGCCAATTCTGCTCGGCGCTCGCTTTCACGCGGGATGAATGGCGCCAGTGCGGTGGCATCTTTTTCACGTCCAAACAGGGCATTCAACGTAGGGTTTCCCTGTTCCAATGCCCCCCTAATCGCTGAGGCATCTACATTTTGCCGATCTCCCAATCCTTTGACATAGGAAATCCATGAATCGGTTCGCACGACCTCGCTTGTCTTGCCGTCGATCAATGCTGCTGTACGAATCGTTTCATAGTGATCCTCCAGCACCGCAGCCCCTGCTGCGAAACCCTTCATATTACCTTTTGCAAATTGGGTGTTCAGGCCGCTGACATCTTCTTTTAAAATTTTATAATACTGCTGCCATAAGGGCTGGCGCGGATGTGCAAGCACATCTGTCGCAAGCCGCAAATTGGCCGCTGCCTTCACCCACTCATCTGGCGAAGCTTGTACGGACTGTGTAGCCTGCTGCACCTCAAGAATGCTGCCGGATAAAGCATGAATGGCCTCTACAGATAGCGCTGCCTGTACCTGACCAGTGCTGAACCATCGGCTCACCTCGCCTACATCCGCGCGTGCTTTTTCAATATTTCCGTCCATTACATCCCGATACAGTATCGCAGCAGCTTGATCCAGTTTCTGAATTTCATTTGCATTGCCTACGGATTTTGATTGTACAGGCTCTGGCTGATCACGTGCTTCTGCTATACCTGGAGGGACGCAGACGGACAGCACGACCATAGATAATACAACACCCAAAGCAACACGGAACGTAACACGAAACACCTGACCCCAAATCATGGGACATCCCTCCTCACCTTACTGTATGGCAAGGTTACCGGGACTAGAACTGGCATTAGGTGAATCGTATGAAAGTCAGCTACGACTCAAGCTGTATCTCGATGAGACGATGCCTTTTGATTGCGCGCCAGCATAGCCAGCCATGCTGCTACGATACTGAAAAGCGTCAGCATATAGGTAAACGCACGCACTTGCGGTACATCATTCGTTAGCGTCTTCGGAAGGTACGGATAAATGCCAAAAGTATAATCCATCGTATCGTTTAACAGTGTCCACATAGCGGCCAAACCTAAAGCAATCCATTTGCAGGTAAAAAAACGCACGAATAGCAGTGCTTCGACGGCCATGGCCGTATGAGAAGCCACCAGCATCCAATCCTGCCATACCATATGTCCACCCTGGGCGACACCCCAAAAAATAATAGCCGAGGCCCAGATGCCGTATTTTACACTCGTAACGATAGCCAACGCCTCCATAACCTGACGAATCACCTTCAAGCTCTTGAAGCGTGGAGGATAAAGCAGAAATGCGATAGAGATCGTAAAAAACAGGCTGGCTGTCGGACTGTCAGGCACAAATACAATTTGCCACAGCGGATGATAGTTTAGCGTATATTCCAGCTGTCCTTTATACCATATGTACCCATACACGGTTCCAACCAGATTACACCAGAACAGCAGCCATAAAAAAGGCCGGCTCGTCAGGAACGACCGGCTCCACCAATAAGACAATGACACGTCCTTCATCCTCCGTTCATACGACAGATGCCCTTGCAGGCTCCATCCTACCAAGACTATATCATATCCAAGCATATAAGAAAAACGTCTATCGACGTACTTTCACGGAAGTCAGAATGCGCTTAGCAGAGGCTTTTCTTGCGATTATAGAATTATTCGGCTCCGCTGAGCAATTCTATAATCTTCAAAAAAACCTGACCGCTGCTACGGTCAGGTTGGTGATTATGATCTTGAACTGACGAGGGGCTGGAATGGCAAGCCGAAGCTTCCTGAAATCGTTTCAACTCATCGCTCTCAGCTCATCCGTAAGATGACGAAATGCTACTTCATCTCCTGTGGCCAGCGCCTCATCAATATCCTTGTAGAGCTTTTCGCTCCGGTGCTTACGTAATGCCTCGTCCAAAACCATTTCAGCAGACAGGCCCAACATGACTTCATAAGTAACCTTCATTTTATCCATAGGATGCACCTCCAACATGAGTTTAAGAGATCCTATATTCTTTTCCTTTCGCCACATAGCTGAGTGCCGTTCGTGACATCCGCTGCAAATCCGCATCAGTCAATTCGCGCACCACTTTGGCAGGTGTACCGAGAGAAAGAGTATAGGGTGGTATTTTAGCATTTTCCGTAACGACCGACCCTGCTCCTATTAAAGCATATTCACCAAGCTCCGCTCCGTTGAGTACAATGGCCCCCATACCAATTAAAGTGCCTTTGCCCACCGTACAGCCATGGATAATGGCAGCATGTCCCACCGAAATATCATCCGCCAGCACCAGTGGCTGGTCCGTGTTCACATGTCCCACGACCCCATCCTGGATATTGCAGCGTTCACCGATGATGACAGGTGCCATATCCCCGCGCAGTACGGCATTAAACCATACGGAGGAATCCTGGCCGATCGTTACTTTTCCGACAATTTTTGCTCCTTCTGCCACATAGACAGATGAATGGAGCTGCGGCAAATTTCCGTTATAGTGAATCAGCATCATGTTCACCCTCTCATTTTGGGTGAAATTCTATCAACATGCTTGCTGCTTGTCAATGGAGCCGTATACCCGGGTCGTTCCGCCCAATGCGGCACTCCCCTGCCAGCTTCAGCCCCCAGGCCGTCATCTGTACAGATGGCTCCGTCGGGTGCTCACCTTGACGAAGCATACCCAAATGCAGCATCATTCGGATGATCCTCTGATCAAAGACCGAACGGGGCGTATCATAGTAAAACGGTCGGATCAGCGGCCCGATATGTACAAAAAGCGACTCTGAGGATGTCCAGGGCCTGGCACATTCTCCAATCCAATAGACTAGAGAAAGCAGATTGGGAACGGCTCCTTTATACAATCTTAACCAGAACCTGAATAGCTGTATCATTTCATCCTCAATTGCGTGCTCCCTATGCGCCTCCCCTTTTGCCGTCAGCACAACCCGATCTCCCTTCTCCTCAATGTACCTGGAGTGACGGGCATAATCATACAGTAGTGCCATTCGGTCTGGATAAAACTTAAAAGAGGAACCGTATCCGAAACGCCAGCCCCCCTTACCCAGTAGGGGCTCTGCAATATGCAAATGCTCCATCAGTTGCTGCTGATTGCGACGGTACCAAGCCCCCTCGGGATTTAACGGAACCTCATGCTGCTCCATGTATTGAAGGAAAAGCCGTAAATCCTCCGCCAAAAGATGTCCCTCTTCCCGATACGATGACGGTTCACTTACCCGGGTCATTCCGTTTTGGAGATCCCGCACCATAACACGGCGAAAGCGCTCCTTCATATCCAACGGAATTTGGTATAAATATCTCGTATTGTGCGTAGAACCGTTGAACAGCCAGCCGCTAGAGCGCAGGCGGGTCACGATGTCCCGTGGCCGCTCGCCAGAATCCACGTCTCCATCGACGGATTGCTTGGCAATCGCAATCAATTCCTCCATACTAAAGTAAGGTCGATCATCGAACAGCAGTGCATTCAAAAACCTTATCTCTGACAATCTCAGCTCCCTAACCTGCGTCTCAAAAAAACTGCTGCTGCCGAGCTTTGTCAAAATACCCTGGATTAGCTCATGCTTGGAATTGGGCTTACAGTCACAATCGTAATACACCGCAATTCTGTTCAAGTGCACAATATCCGCAAATGTCAGCATATCCGCCAGATTCATCGTTCCATCGCCTCGCCACTGGACTGTCATCCGGAAATGATTCTTACCTGTTGTACCCACAGCTTTGACGGAATGCTCAGACTCTAAACCTCTTTTTTTGTAAAGGTATAATTAAAAAAACAAAAAGGCCACGATATTCTAGGTTGCGTAGAATATCGTGGCCTTTCCTTATCTTTTTGAATTACAATCACATTTTTCTTGTAGATGCTTCGTACAATTATACAACAGTGGTGTCCAATCGGCATCTTCACGTTGAAGTATACTCAATGACAAATTTCCAATTCGTTCTGTGTACTTATCCTGATACAAGGCCTTGTACAAATTAGCCAAAAAACCGCCGTGGGAAACGACCAACAGATTCTTCTCCCGATTTTCTGACCAAATGGCCTCCATAAAAGCCAGCCCGCGCTGCTGAAGAGCCTCATCGCTCTCCTGCCCCAGATCAAGCAGATGCCAGTCGATCCCCCACTTTTTCTCACGTTCAGCCTGTGTCATTCCCTCGACCTGACCATAAGCACGTTCTCTTAATCGATCATCCGACTCCAGTAGCGGAAGCTGCAGAGCAGAAGCAATAATCTCTCCCGTCTCTTTCGCTCTGGAGAGGCTGCTTGTAATAAGCCCGTCCCATTGATAAGGTTCTTCCTTTAGTCGTTCTGCCAGCAAGCGTGCCTGCCGTCGGCCTTCCTCGTTTAACGGAATATCACTGTGGCCCTGAATTTTCCCCACCGCATTCCAGTCTGTCAATCCATGTCTGATCAAACCAATAAGCATCGTGTCATTTCCTCCGCTATTCTGTTATTCAGGTTAATTTCTAACCCTTCTCGTCCGATGGATCCAGCCCAGAGAAAATAAGGCAAGCGCGAGCGCCAATATGGACAACAATATCCAATATTGCGGATAAGTCGGAACAATGTTTGCAACCAGCGGGTCCATAATGCCCCTATTCATATCTTTAATGTGATATTGATATTGTGGAGATGTACTTGTAGTTTCCAGCAAGCCTGTTGGTAAAATGCCCGTGTCCAAGACAGGTGCCGCTTGAGGGGGATTTTCCTGAGAGGAGCTTCCATTCCAATTCAAAAACAAAAAGCTGCACAAAAATACGGCCAAAAAGCCGGCAATCCATACAGACATATACTTACGGGCTGCCGGGTTCACACGCGCACGTCGATGCTCGCCAGGAACAAGCCACGGTGACTCTTCATAAATCCGATCCATGACCCGGCGATTCATCGCCTCTACCTGCTCATCTGTTATTTCAAAAGAAATATCACGGATAGCGGATCGACTTTCTTTTGGCAAATTCCATTCTTTCTCTTCCGAACCAAGCTCCCACTTGTCAGACGAGCCTTTGGCTCGTCTGCGCTCCGAGTCTTGTTTCGATACATTTTTGCCTGTAGCGAACAAATCCTCAGCGTCCCTGGATTTCATTGGCTGCTCATCCCTTCGTTTTCCTCATAGAGAGGTTCAAAAAAATAAGGCTCCAACTGCGTCTTCACACTGGTTCTTGCCCGGAAGAGCAATGACTTTACCGCACTGACCGTCTGCCCTAAAATAGTCGCAATCTCCTGGTAGTCCAATTGCTCATATTCACGCAAAATCAGCGCTGATCTCTGCTTTTCAGGCAATCTGTTGATCGCTTCACGGACCATCTCTACCTTCTCGCCGCGCAGGACAGCCTGCTCCGGAATCACATCCGGTGGTGCTACCGGCACATAACCGCTCTCCTCCAATGGAACCTGACCGCTACGATGCTTGCGAAGCTCGCTTAACACTGTATTGCGTGCAATCGTATATAACCAAGTGGAGAACGATGCGTCAACCTCACGAAAAGAATGCAGGCTCCGGTACGCTTTATAAAACGTCTCCGAACATAAGTCCTCAGCGATCATTTCCAGGTTCGAACTTTTCAGCATATGATAAACAAAAGCTAAAATTTTACGTTGGTGCCGCCTCATTAATTCCGAATAAACCTCAACATTACCTTGTTTGATTTCCTGAATCATCTGGGAATCTGTCATCATCCGAGTGAGACCCTCCTCGCCCATACATGTGCTGTTTCCCCACCCGATTCTGTCTATATATACCGAACAGGTCAAAAAAAGTTGCGCCCTCTGCGCAAATGATGAAACAGCATCATGGAACATTTGTTATTTTCTTACCCTATGTACTGCCAACATTAACGGTGCTATCCCCAACATTACTCAATATCCCAAATGGACTTACCTATTGTACCACAAAATGCCCGCCAATAAAAAAGTCCAAAATCCCCGTAATTTCCAACAATGTCTCCCTGACACTGGCAACAGATTCAAATATACGACTTTTCAATTGATTTTATGTTTTTTCAGATAAAGTGGATAAAGCGACGTATCTATTGAATCCATTTTCTGGATACAAGGTTTGAATAATTAGCAAAAAGAAAACGCTTTAAAAAACGATTGACAAAATGAAAACGTATACATATAATGAAAGTACAGTATGGTTTCTCTCCACTCCTATCCTACTCAGCTACTTCAGAAAAGTAGCTACCACCTGGGGCTTTGCCCGGGTGGTCTTTTTTTTGTTTACAATTACTCCTTTTTAGCGTATTCAGTTGCCTCACATGTGGGTTGATAAACTCCAATTTTCAATAATTTACCAATTATTTGATTATTCTATTAAAACACATTATTATATAATAAATTTTTTCAATGGGTAGGAGGCAAGAAATGAATAATAACTGGAACAAGGCAATATATAAGATTTGGTCTCCAATTTATGATAAGTTTTTCAATTCAGGTAGCTTCCTCAATTCTAGAAAGATCATATTTCAAGAAAAGTCATTTCATAGCGCGCAAAAAATACTTTTTGTAGGTGTAGGAACTGGGGCAGATTTAGAATTGATAAATCACTACGGGCTGGATATTACTGCCATAGATTATTCACCTGAAATGCTTAACAAAGCAAAAAAGAAATTTACCAATACCTCCATACAATTCTTAGAAATGGATGCTCAACAAATGAATTTTATGGATGAGCAATTTGATATAGTAGTAGGAAGTTTAATTCTCTCGGTAGTACCTGACGCAAAGAAATGCTTCGATGAGATGGTGCGAGTTTTGAAAAAAGACGGGGAACTTATTATTTTCGATAAGTTTTCTCCTAAAGGAAAAAAGCCCTCATTATTCAAAAAAACGATAAGGCCCGTTATTAAGGTGTTAGGAACCGATATCGGGTTGAATTTTGAAGAACTGTATGAAAAACAAAAGCTAAAATTGCGGATCAAAGAGGATGTACCTATAATGTTCGACGGTATGTATAGAAAAATCATAGTAACCAAGTAACACCTAGAATGATTCCACTTGCTCTTTAAGCAACAAAAAAGCGAGCATAAGAGAACCTTCGCTCGCTTTAAATCTTTTCCTGCAACTTCACTCCCAGAAAGTGTGGTGCTTTTAAGGCGGTCCGTAACGCAGAGGTTCATTTGAATCTGGAAAGCGGAGCGTTCGCCTTTGCCGCCGGATTTTCCCATTAAAGCATCTGATCGAAAAAATCCGGCGGCAACAGCGATCGTAAGACCAAATGGATCGCGGAGCGACCTCCTTAACAAACACCCGCTTTCCTTCCTATACCACTACTTTATAGCTCATCGAATCAAGCAGGACTTTGGCACGTTCCCAATCCCGCTCCTGTCGGAAGGAAAGCCGCAGAATGCCTGGAACATCCTCCCTGCTTTCGATGATTTGCATATTGCTCAGGTTAATACTGTGATTTCCCAGTTCCATCGCAATCCTGCCGATAATACCAGGGGTATCCGGTACATCAATATACAGATCAAACGTTGAGACGATGACACCTTTGCGGCGCTCCGGCAGTTCACTACGGAAATTACCTGCCGTCCAAAACTCGTCAGCGATTCCCTCTCCGTCTTGTGTTCTCAGTAAATGGGTAAAACGCTCAATCTGCCCGTTCCATTCTTCCAGCAGACCTAGCAAAACATCGCGATTACTTAGCAAAATGTCCCGCCACACAATCGGATCACTAGAGGCTATGCGCGTAATATCACGGAATCCGCCCGCAGCCAATGTGCGGTATAGCGGATTTTCATCATTGTGCTTTCGCACCTGATTGACCAGGGCCGCTGCAATAATGTGCGGAAGATGGCTGATTGCTCCGACAATGTCATCGTGCATGTCAGGCTGGACGCGTACAACCTGAGCCCCCGTATATTTTAGCAGCCGCTCCAGCGAGCCGTACGCTTCCTCAGGCACATCCTCTGCCGGGGAGAGCACATAATAAGCGTTCTCAAACAGCAGCGCGGAAGCAGCCTTTACACCTGAACGCTCCGAGCCGGCCATCGGATGACCGCCGATAAAATAAGCGTTATGCAAAGAAATTTCCGCTGCTTTTTTGGCAATCGACGATTTCGTGCTGCCTACATCGGTAATAATACAACCTGCTTTAAGCGGCAGCCTGCTTAACAGTTCCAGATAATGCTCCAGTAAACCAACCGGTACGCATAAAAAAATAAAATCGGCATCCTCTGCCGCCTCTTCAACCGAAAGAGTCGCGGTGTCCACGACACCACGGCTTAACATGGGTTCCACCAGTTCAGGGAGATGGGCATGACCCACAACGGTGATGCCCGGCTTCCCTTTAAAACAAAGTGCGAGGGACCCACCAATCAATCCCACGCCGAAAATGGCAATCTTCATCAATTATCAAATCCCATCTGCGGAAATTATAGGCGTACTTTCGCCGCTTCCGCCCCCAGGACCTGTTCCAGCGCACGGATAAACAATTCATTTTGCGGCTGCGATCCAACGGACACCCTAATATATGTCGGATATTTATGATGACCAGCGCGAATGATCACGCCTTTACGAAGCAATTCCTGAAAAACCTCACCGGATGGACGACGCACATCCAGCATAATAAAGTTACCGTGTGCCGGAAAAGACTCCAGCCCAAGACGCTCCAGCTCATTTTGCAAATAAGCTATGCCCTCTGCGTTGCGATCCCGACATTCCCGAACAAATTCCTGGTCCTCCAAAGCTGCAATCGCCGCAGCCTGCGCTACCCGTGAAGTATTGAACGGCTCACGAACCTGATTGATCAAACGGATGGTAGACTCGGCACCCATACCATAGCCGATACGCAGCGAAGCCAGACCATAGATTTTGGAGAACGTGCGAAGTACCACCAAATTCTCATACGCTGACAACAAACGAATGCCGTCCGGATACGAGCGGTCCGTCACAAACTCGGCATAAGCCTCATCCAGCACGACCATCACATGCTTTGGCACCTGGTCCAAAAAGGCAATCAGCTCTGCTTCGGGGACAATGGTGCCTGTCGGATTATTCGGATTACAAATCCAAATAATTTTTGTACGGTCATTGATTTGAGCCAGCATAGCGTCCAAATCATGCACACCGTCGCGCAAAGGCACCTCAACAGCAACCGCTCCCTCAATTTCCACGTTACTTTTGTATACGGAAAAAGTCTGATCGGCCATGATGCTTTCTTCCCCGGGAAGCAGAAACGCACGCGTAATCAACGCAATAATTTCGTCAGAGCCACAGCCATAAATAAACTGCTCCTCTTTCAGGCCCGTCTGTTTGGCCAGCGCCTGTGTCAAAGCTACCGCGCTTCCGTCAGGATAGACACTAATGTTGGCAAACTCCTGCTGAATGGCCTTCAATACTTTGGGAGAACTGCCATACGGATTTTCATTGGAAGCAAGCTTGATCACTTCATCAAGTCCCAGCTCGCGTTTTACGTCTTCAATCGGTTTGCCGGGCTGATATACTGGCAAATGTACAATATGCGGTTTAGGTTGCATGCCCCTACCTCCTCTATCCAATCAGAACTAAATGTGTTGCTCTCTATATTGACGCCAAATTACTGCTTTAATTGTGCCACAAAATCACGAATTTGCAAAAGCCCTTCTTCTCTGCGCGCAGAATCCTCCAGCAATGGAATGGCTTCCTCCACCTGACGCACAATGGCACTGCCAACCACAACTCCATCACAAATGTCTGAGAACCGGACGACCTGCTCCCGATTTGAAATACCAAAGCCTATCGCCACCGGAATGTCGGTATGCCGTTTGACCTGCGTAATAAAGCCCTCAATCCCTTCAAAAAAGGAAGCTCTCTCCCCGGTTACACCAAGCGAGGATACACAATATACAAATCCACGGGCATGACGGACAATCCGCTCAATCCGCTGCTCAGAAGTTGGAGCCACCAGCGGGATTAGATGCACTCCTACCTCTGCCGCCCGTGCTCCCAGCTCTTCCGCTTCCTCAAGCGGAAGGTCGGGAATAATCAGACCGCTGATACCGTGCTTCTGCAAGCCACTAAAGAAAGCATCCATGCCCATCTGCAATACAGGATTGTAATACGTAAACAAAATAAAAGGCAGGCTTGAACCTGCCGCCCTAGCCAGAGAAGCTGTTTCCATGCAGGTGCGGATCGAGATTTGCCGTTTGAGTGCACGCTCAGACGCACGCTGAATGACAGGACCGTCAGCCAGCGGGTCGGAATACGGAACACCCAGCTCCAATATATCGGCTCCGGCAGACTCTAACTGCCGAATAATCTCCACCGTAGTCTCCACATCTGGGTCGCCCACCGTCAGAAAAGGAATTAATGCCGTTTTGCCTTCACTTTTAAGGCGTTCAAACGCCTGATCAATTAAATTCATGACGGATTTCCTCCCAAATACTTGATAATGGAGTCCACATCTTTATCCCCGCGCCCGGACAAGCAAATTACGATAATATCATCTGCCGTCAACGTAGGTGCCAGCTTGACGACCTGCGCAACGGCATGCGCCGACTCTAATGCAGGAAGTATGCCTTCTGTACGGCAGAGGAGCTGGAGTGCATCGAGCGCTTCCTGATCGGTAATTGGAACATATTTGGCCCGTTCAATATCTTTCAGATACGAATGCTCCGGTCCAACACCTGGATAATCCAGTCCGGCCGAGATGGAATGCGCAGGCTGCACTTGTCCGTATTCATCCTGAAGCAGATAACTCATCGAGCCTTGGAAGACCCCTTGCGTTCCCTTGCTCATCGTTGCCGCATGGAATTCTGTGTCAACGCCTTTTCCAGCAGCTTCCACACCGATTAAAGCAACGCCCTCATCCTCGATAAAAGGATAAAACATGCCGATGGCATTGCTTCCGCCACCGATCGCTGCCACGACGACATCCGGGAGTCTGCCTTCCTTTTCCAAAATCTGACGGCGAGTCTCATCACCAATCACTCGCTGGAAGTCCCGCACCATCATCGGATACGGATGGGGACCAACAGCCGAACCCAAAATATAAAATGTATCATGGACATGGCTCACCCAGTAACGCAAAGCTTCATTCCCGGCATCCTTAAGTGTACGTGTACCCGATGTCACCGGAATGACCTCTGCACCCAAAAGCTGCATCCGGAATACGTTTAACTGCTGGCGCACAGTATCCTCTTCACCCATAAACACCTTGCATTCCAGTCCAAGCAACGCGGCTACAGTCGCTGTCGCGACACCATGCTGTCCTGCGCCTGTTTCGGCAATGACCTTTTGTTTGCCCATGCGCTTCGCCAGCAATCCCTGTGCCAAGGCATTATTGATTTTGTGGGCACCGGTATGATTCAAATCTTCGCGCTTCAAGTAAATTTTAGCCTCGCCTAAATGCTTGCTCAGACGCTCTGCATGGTAAAGCGGTGTTTCCCGGCCAGAATAGTCCTTTAGAAGTCCGTTCAGCTCTGCTTTAAATTCCGGATCATCTGCATACTTCCGGTAGGATTCCTCCAATTCAATCAGTGCGTTCATTAACGTCTCCGGTACGAAGCGTCCGCCAAATGTCCCAAAACGTCCGTTGCTATCAGGTAATTGTGTCATGCCTGCTTCACCCTTTCTACGAATGCCGTGATTTTTGAAATGTCCTTGACTCCATTTGTCTCTACGCCGCTGGACACATCCAGCCCTTCAGGATGGTACTCGGCAACCAGCTTTTCCGCATTATCAGCTGTCAGTCCGCCGGCTACAAACAAAGGAATTCCATGTTGATGGGTCCAAGCGTGATAGGCCGGAATTCGATCCCATGCAAACGTTCTGCCAGAACCGCCACCATACAGTGGGTCATATGTATCCAGCAGTAAAGCGTCAATTGTACCTGCATAGGCTTCCAATTCGTCTGCCGGACGTTCCGTCTGGCCCTTCATCGGCTGCTGCTGACCGTCTACAGACCAAGCCTTGAATACCTGTACGCCAAAACTCTCCCTGATCTCGCTGCAGCGCTGCGGACTCTCCTGTCCATGCAGCTGAATGACATCCAATGGAGCTTGCTCCATCACATCATTTAGCAGCGCATCATCTGGATTCACAAACACACCCACGCTGCGCGGTCTGCTGACCGGAGTCCATTCATCCAATACGCGAAGCAGCTCTCCAGCCTGTGCGCCGTCAATCCGGCGCTTACTGTCGGCAAACACAAAACCTATATAATCGACCGGTAAGTTTACCATAGATTTTAGCACTTCAACGCTTTGAAGTCCACAAATTTTTACGCCCGTTTTCTTCATGCTGTAACCCCGTTCATCAAATCCGCTACAGCTTGACCCACATCATCCTTGCGCATCAGGTGCTCTCCTACCAGGATACCGTGTGCGCCTACCGAATGCAGATATTTTACATCCTCAGGCCCGGCTATGCCGCTTTCACTAATAAACGTAACTCCTTTAGGGATCAGTGCAATCAGCTCTTCCGTCGTTTGGAGGCGGGTCTCGAACGTCCGCAAATTGCGATTGTTTACTCCAATCAGAGTTGCTGTGCCCAAATCCAGCACCCCTTTAAGCTCCTCGCTGTCATGCACCTCCACCAATGCGTCCAGCCCCAGGTCTTTGGCGATCTGTATAAACGACCCCAAAACACGTGGCTCCAGTATAGCTGCAATCAATAGCACCGCATCGGCTCCCAGTAGACGAGCTTCATAAATTTGCCGTTCATCAATGATAAAATCCTTTCGCAGCAGCGGAATGTTTACTTGCTCACGAATTTGCTGCAAATATTCTGGACTGCCCTGAAAATACGTCACATCTGTCAGGACAGAAATACAATCGGCTCCAGCTCCCTCATAGGCACGGGCAATGTTCACCGGATGGAAATCCGGTCGGATGAGCCCTTTGGACGGAGAAGCCTTTTTCACTTCAGCAATCAGCCCCAGCGGCCGGTTGCGACGCACGGCTATCGCGTCCTCAAATCCTCTTGTTGCAGGCAAATTGGAAACCAGCCGTTCCGCTTCACGGATATTAAAATGCTCCTTGAGCTGCTCTACTTCCTGTCGCTTCGTCACCACAATTTTATCAAGATACATATTGATATTCCCCCGTCGCCTGTATTAATTGATCCAGCTTGGACAGTGCCAGCCCGGTGTCAATCGCTTCCGCCGCCCGCGCTACTCCGTCCGCCAAGGTATCCGCTGCGCCTGCTACATAAATACACGCGCCAGCATTCGCTAACACGACGTCCCGGTAAGCTCCGCGCTCTCCGTTCAAAATCCGCCGTATAATGCCGGCGTTAACCTGTGCATCTCCACCCAGCACCTGATCGAGATGATGCATCTGCAAGCCCAGGTCCGACGGCTGAAGTTCGAACGTGTGAACCCTGCCGTCCTTCAGCTCAGATACTCGCGTCGGAGCCGAAATACTGATTTCATCCAAACCGTCCAGACTGCTGACAACCATGGCCCGTTTGGAGCCAAGCTGATTCAGCACCTCGGCAATCACTTCCGTTTTTCCAGCATCATAAACGCCCAGCAGCTGTCGATCTGCACCAGCCGGATTCGTCAACGGACCCAGCATATTGAACACCGTCCGCACTCCCAGCTCACGACGCGGCGCAGCAGCATGCTTCATCGACGGATGATATAACTGCGCAAATAAAAAACAAATGCCGATCCGATCCAGACATGACCGAGCCTGATCACTCGTCAGGTGAATGTTGACTCCGAGTGCCTCCAGCACATCTGCACTTCCGGCGCGGCTGCTTGCAGAACGATTGCCATGCTTCGCCACCCGTACAGACAGCGAAGCGGCGATGATAGCAGATACTGTAGAAATATTAAACTTGTGAATACCCGAACCTCCGGTTCCGCATGTGTCCAGCAGACGAGTCTCACCTTCTCCAGTCAGCACTGGACTCGCGTAACTGCGCATAGCCTCGGCAAAGCCGGTGATTTCATCCACCGTCTCTCCTTTGATACGAAGAGCTGTCAGCAGCCCGCCAATTTGCGCCTGCGTGGCACTCCCACTCATAATCTGTTCCATTACACTGCGGGCCTCCGCACGTGAAAGATGCTGTCCCTCAATAACCCGGCTTAAACCCACTTGCATCATGTTATGTCCTTCCATCGTCGTCTCCTCCTCAAAATCAGATTTTTGTGTGTTCCGTCTCCCGCAATGAAGTGTTACTTGATCAAAACTTGCTTAGGGAGTGTACAAATAATCCTGATTGATGACGCTGTTGTAGGGCTGTGTCGTTGCCGGGAACATCGCCTCTGCCGTACGGATTGCCTTCAGCAATGCCTTGGCCTTGTTCACCGTCTCCTGGTACTCGCTTTCCGGAACCGAGTCCCACACAATTCCTGCTCCTGCCTGGACATAGGCCCGGTTCTTTTTAAACACGATTGTGCGGATCGTAATACAAGCATCCATATTGCCCGAAAAGCCCAAATATCCGATAGCTCCTGCATAGGGTCCGCGCGCTTCCCGCTCCAGCTCGGCAATAATCTCCATGGCACGCAGCTTCGGGGCCCCCGATACGGTGCCCGCTGGCAGGCAGGACAGGAAAGCATCAAAGAAATCTTTATCCTCACGCAGTTCACCCGACACGTTGGACACAATGTGCATGACGTGGGAATAGCGTTCAATCTCCATAAACGTATCGCATTTGACTGTACCGAACCGGGATACGCGGCCCAGATCATTTCTGCCCAAATCGACCAGCATCAAATGCTCGGCACGTTCTTTTTCATCCTTCAACAATTCTTCAGCAAGTGCTGCATCCTCTGTCTCCGTGACGCCACGCGGCCTCGTCCCTGCAATAGGGCGGGTTTCTACCCGACCGTTTTCTACCTTGACAAGCGCCTCCGGCGAAGTGCCCACGATGATCTCGTCATCCATTTTCAAATAATACATGTATGGCGACGGGTTCATCGTGCGCAGCACGCGGTATACCTGCAAAGGAGAAGCCTCAGTATCAATGTGAAAACGCTGGGATAGTACAACCTGAAAAATATCACCAGAGCGAATATATTCCTTTGCCTGCTCCACGTTTGCAATAAACTGCTCCTTCGTCACATTCGATTGAATCTCACCCAGTTCCACATCATCAGGAATGGAACCTGATCCCAATCTCTCCGGTGGTGTTTGCTTGCGCAGATACTGCGCCGTTTCCTCCAGCTTGCGCTCCACCTCAGCATAGGCAGCACGAATGTCCTCATCGCGGAACCCTTCGCCCACATGTACATTGCCAACCAGCAAAATTTGCTGCTTCACATGATCAAAAACAATCACCTGATCGCAGAACATAAAACGGATATCATCCATATTCAAATCATCTACCGAATGCTCCGGCAGCTTTTCATAGTATTGAAGCAGATCATATCCAAAAAATCCGATCGCTCCGCCTGTAAATGGAGGCATTTCTTTCAGCTTGGGACTGCGATATTTGCGAAGCAATGCCTTGAGCGCTTCAAGCGGCTTGTCGTTCAAAATTTGCCGTTTGCCATGTTGCTCCAAAATCAAACGGCCTTTTTTACCCGAAACCATCAGGAACGGATCGGTCCCGATGAATGAATGGCGCGCCCATTGCTCGCCTCCCTCTACACTCTCCAGCAGAAAGGCTCGGTCCCGCTCCGCATACCGACGGAAAATCCGAATCGGCGTCTCCATATCGGCCAGCACTTTTTTGTACACAGGAATCAGGTTAAATTCATTCGCCATCGTTATCACTTGCTCCACATGCGGCGTTAACATGAGATCACTTCCTTTCCAATTTGGCGCAGACCCAAAGGAGAGAATATAAAAAAGCCTCTACCTGGAAGGTAGAGGCTGTCAGTTATTGAAATTATAAGAATGCGACCATATGTAAAAAGATTACAACAAACAGGCAAAGTATGCACTTATCCCTCTGCATAACCCGTGGCTAACTCAAATAAGCTTCGCTGTCGAAGATACATCTTTTCATAGGCATCAGCTTACTGTCACCGTCGGTCTCTGTAATCTCATATGGAATTGGCTCGGACTGCACTCTTCTCATCTCAACTCAACTGGCTCTGGCTAACTCTACTCAACTCTGCTACACACACTATATCTCATCGGATGTTACTTTGGCAACCATCAACTTAAAAAAAGGGCGTTACTTCCCTTCGGAAGCCAGATCCGGTCTTAACGCCTGCGCTCCGTTTAAATATACATGTTTGATTTCACGTTGGGATTTATGGGTGTTCACCTGTACCAACAAACGGATACATTTGGGCAAACTACCTGCGACAGGGATTTCCAATCCACACATAAGTGGAACCATATCCCATCCGTCAAGCTGACGGATAGCCTTAGCTGGAAACGCAGCGTCCAGGTCATGGGTGACCGTAATCCAGACATTGCTAATGTCTTCAGGCTGAATTTCATTGTAGGATACGATTTCATCCAACAGCTGGCTGGTCGCTTCCAAAATTTCATTTTCTTCATTATTCGCTACAGTCGTCGCGCCACGAATTCCACGATTGTACATTTTTACGCCTCCTCTTTTAACTGTTCAATGACTTGCCTGATGTCAGAGACGGGAATATCCTTCACAACCTCCACGCGCCCGATGCTGCGCGGGACGACAAAAGTAATGCTGCCTTCTTTAAACTTTTTGTCATGCATCATCGCCTCCAGCAGCCGATCCGTATCAAGATGTGCTGGAAGGGAGGTTGGCAGCCGCAGAGAAGACAGCATATCTCTTGTCACTTCGACCAAAGCGGGGTCTGCCCCCAGCTTCACGCCCAGAAGCGCGGAGCCGACCATCCCAATCGAAATCGCTTCTCCGTGTAAAAACTCGCCATATCCCGCAATTGCTTCAATGGCATGACCAATCGTATGACCGAGGTTTAAAATAGCACGCAAATCATTTTCCCGTTCATCGCGTGACACCACTTCAGCTTTCACAGAGCAGCCCTTCTCTAGTCCATACTCCAGAGCTGCCGCATCCAAAGCCAGCAAATCTGCCGCATGATCACGGCACCAGTAGGCGAAATTGGCATCCCAGATCAAACCGTGCTTGATCATTTCAGCCAGCCCGGCGGATACTTCGCGCGGAGGCAATGTAGACAACGTATCTACGTCATACAGCACGAGTTCCGGCTGATGGAAGGCTCCAATCATATTTTTGGCCAAAGGATGATTGATGCCGACCTTCCCTCCTACACTGCTGTCATGGGCAAGGATCGTCGTAGGAATTTGTACGAACTTGACGCCTCTCATATACGAGGCCGCCACAAATCCAGCCAGATCGCCCACTACACCACCGCCAAGTGCAATCACGGCTGAATGGCGATCCAAACCGCCCTGAATGGCTGCAGTTATGACCTGCTCAAACACAGCCAGCGACTTGGATGTTTCACCCGGCTTGACGACAAAGGATTCCGTCTTGTAGCCCGACTTCTGAAGATTGCTCTCCAGTGTCGCCAAGTAAAATGACGCTGTATGTTCGTCAGAAACAATCAACAATGGACTTTTTTGCGCAATTCCTCGTTCCTTCAGAAACTCTCCGGCCCGATGCAGCAGCCCACGCCCGATGTGAATGGGATAGGAACGTTCTCCGAGTTGTACCGTCAGCGTACTCATCTTAATACCGTCCCAGTTGTTCTTCGTAGGATGCAATATTTGCGCGGATCTCTTCAATCGAATCCCCGCCGAATTTTTCAAGCAAAGCCTTTGCAATCTCCCAGGCTACGACATGCTCCATAACCACACTTGCCGCCGGTACCGCACATGCATCCGAACGCTCAACCTGTGCAGTGAACGCTTCCTTCGTATCAATGTCGACGCTTTGCAGCGGTTTATACAAAGTTGGGATCGGCTTCATGACACCGCGAACCACAACAGGCATTCCATTGGTCATGCCACCCTCAAAACCGCCCAAACGGTTGGTACGACGGTGGTATCCACGTTCCTCATCATACAGAATCTCATCATGCACCTGTGAGCCGCGCAGTTCTCCTGCTTCGAAGCCGATACCGATTTCTACGCCCTTGAAGGCATTAATGGACATGACGCCTTGGGCAATGCGTGCATCCAGCTTCCGATCATATTGTACATGGCTGCCCAGACCAATCGGGACGCCTTCCACGATACATTCCACTACCCCACCGACCGAATCGCCTTCTTGCTTGATCAGGTCAATGTACGCTTCCATTTTCTTTTCGGTTTCTGGATCGGTCACTCTCACGGAAGAAGCTTCCGTCACGGCAATCAGCTCATCGATCGGCAAATCACGGTAAGGAGCCTCGATTTCTCCAATGCGGATGACCTGACCTGCCACCTTGATTCCGAACTCTGCCAGCAATTGACGGGCCAAGCCACCACACGCGACACGAATCGCAGTTTCACGCGCACTGGAGCGCTCCAGCACGTTACGCAGGTCCTTCAGGTTGTATTTCATTCCGCCGTTCAAATCGGCATGACCCGGACGCGGACGGTGAACCCGGCGCTTTTCTTCATCACTGCCTTCGATCGGCTCAATATTCATAATATTCTGCCAGTGCTTCCAATCGTTATTTTCCACAATCAGTGCAATCGGTGCACCTGTGGTATAACCGTGACGTACGCCTCCGGCAATGCTCGCCGTGTCCTTTTCAATCTGCATACGCCGCCCCCGTCCATACCCTTTCTGACGACGGTGCAGCTGAAAATTCAGTTCCTCAAAATCCAATTTTAAATTGCTGGGCATGCCCTCTACAATTGCAGTTAGCTGGGGACCATGCGTTTCCCCCGCGGTTAAATAACGTAAACTCATGACGCGTTCCCCCTTTAAACTGTTAAACTGTGCATCGCTAAAATCTTTAACTGTGCTTCATTATAGTATACGCACCTTTCTTTGACAAGAAAAGCCACAGGTATGCAGATAAACAAAAAACACGCCCCTTAGGCAAAGCCAAAGGACGTGCATTTCAGATAAGCAAGCATCAACGTGCTCATGATCCAAAAAACAAAAATATCTCATTACGAATTATCGATATATGTCTGGGCTATGCTTTTTTACGATAAAAAAAGGTTTCCGTCGATTCCAGACCATATTGGTTGGGAGAAAAAATTTGCTCTGTACTGCCCACAAACAGTACACCGCCGGGACGAAGACTGGCTGCAAACTTCTGGTACAGCTTATGCTTGGCCTCTTCAGTAAAATAAATCATAACATTGCGACAGATAATGAGGTCATAGTTGTCTTCAAACGAATCCAGCAGCAAATTTTGCTTTTGAAATTTCACAGCCTGTTTCAAACGGTCATCCACGCGAAACATCGCACCATCCGGTTTGAAATATTTGCTGGCTACCTGCTCAGGCACATCCTTGAGCGAACGCTCCAAATATCTGCCTTCCTTGGCTTTGGCCAATGCACCATCATCAATATCGGAAGCCGTAATAGAACAATTCCCCAAGATCCCCTTGCCGTCCAGAACCATAGCCAAACTGTAAGGCTCCTCGCCAGTCGAACAAGCCGCGCTCCACAGCTTGAGCTTCTGCTTGCCTGCAAGCAGCTGTGGCAGAATCGTATCCCGCAGCACTTCCCACCGATTGGGATTACGCCAAAATTCCGAAACATTGATCGTCATACGATCCAGAAATTCATAAAACAGGGGTTTTTCCTTCATCATGGCATCATAAAAAGAAACAAAACTGGGAAACCCGTTTTTGTTGCGAAGTGTCGTTAACCGCCTTTTCATCTGTGCTTCTTTGTATTGTGCAAGATCAATACCTGTGCTGTCCTTAATTTTGCGGATAAACGCCGTGTAATCGGGGTCCGTCTGACCCAGTTCCAAATCCGTCATGCTACCATCCTTTTTCATACGAGATTAAACTTACATCCAGGTCGCCACGCTTTTCTCATACCGAACCGACTCTTCCGGCATGAAAAAATTCGCAATCTCGCGTTCCGCGCTCTCCGGTGAATCCGAACCGTGTATGAGGTTAAACGGTGTATGTGCAGCAAAGTCTCCCCGGATCGTGCCCGGTAGAGCCTCTGTTACTTGTGTTTTACCAATCAACAGGCGGGAAAGCGTAACGATGTTATCCCCTTCCCAAATCATGGCAAATACAGGGCCTGATGTGATAAAATCTACAAGCTCTTCAAAAAAGGGCTTGCCCACATGCTCCGCATAATGCCGCTGCGCCTGTTCTCTAGATACCTGCACAAGTTTGCCACCCGTCATTTTGAAGCCTTTGTCTTCCAGACGACTGATAATACGTCCAATCAGTCCGCGTTGTACTCCATCCGGTTTAACCATCAAAAACGTGCGATCCATCGGCTCACTCCCAATCCAATCTTAATGTATTTTTACAATACTAATTTGTATTGTAACAGAAAGTTTGAAAGCGGTTAAAGTATTTTATCACTGCAAAAACAAAACACTACTTTAGTAGGAGCGGCGTGTCACAAAATGAGCGATATCGCGGAGCGTTTTTTTCGTTTTGACATCTGGCAGTAAGTCCAGCGCGTTCAGCGCTTTCTTAATATATCGGTCAGCGAGAATTTCCGCTTTAGTGATTCCTTCACTTTTTTTGATCATATCCACCGCTTTACGCGCATCTCCTTGCCCATCCCCGGCCTGAATACGGCCGATTTCAGCCAGCAGATCGTCACGCAGTTCGGGCTGCTTGAGCGCATAAATCACCGGAAGCGTAATATTGCCCTGTCTCATATCGCTGCCCGGCGGCTTGCCAATCTTTTTTTCCGTACCGCAGAGATCGAGCAAGTCATCCTGAATTTGAAAAGCCATCCCTACGTTATAGCCATAGCTGTACAGCAGGGAATTGACTCTTTCCCGTGCCCCCGCAGCCATAGCGCCCAATTGGCAGCTAACCGCAATCAGCAATGCGGTTTTACGCCGTATGCGCAGCAAATAATTACGTACACTTTGATCTACATTAAAAAAATCGCGGATTTGTTCCATTTCACCAATGGACATCTGCACCAGCGCCTTGGACAGCACCCGGTGAATATCCGGACTCGGCAATTCGGCAACTATAGACAGCGCTCGTGCATATATGTAGTCTCCCGTGTACATCGCCACCCGATTGTCCCATTTGGACTTCACAGTGGGTTGACCACGTCTCATTTCAGCATCGTCAATTACGTCATCGTGAACGAGAGAGGCCGAATGAATCAATTCGAGTGGTACCGCTATGTGTTTGAGCTTGTCCAGATCGTATTCTCCAAACTTGCCTCCCAGCAATACAAACACTGGACGTAAACGCTTGCCTCCTGCTTTAAGCAGATGGAGCGACGTATCATTAATCAACGGCTCCGAGCTGTCAATGCTGCGATACAGCTCTTCTTCTATGAAGTTCATATCCTTCTTTAATAAACCGAACAAATCCAATCGTTTCATTCTTTCACCCGTGTCAGCGTATTGTCACTCCAGAGAAGCGGCTTCACTTGCCGGTCAAGCAGCCCCAATTCATGCGCATACTGAAAATAAAGCTCTAAGCCTCTTTGTTCCTTCTCTCCAAAATCATAACACAGATTAGTAAAGTAGCGCTCCCAATAATCTCGCAAGCCACCAATTTCGTTGCAAGCCTCAGAGACAACAGGCGTCAGATCAGCCAAGCTGCGCTGTTTGCTTGCACGAAACGCATTTGTAATTTCAACTAATGCATCGTGATTCTCAGCAGCAACTGCACGGCGCACCGCCCATACGGCAAAGGTCATGCTGTGTCCAGTCCAGCGTTTCCACTCTTCGCCCAGATCCGTTACATACAGACCTTCACTCCGCCAAGAAGCTTTGATCGCGTGATCTCCAATCAGTAGTCCTGCATCTGCCAGACTCAGCATCAAATCCAGATCCGGTTCACAGTCAAAATAGGAGGGCTGGCCTTCCCATGCCTTTTGCATCAGAATTTTCAGCAAATTCACGGATGTAGCAGACGTATTCGTCAATGCAATCGTTCCGTTTTTGATTTCGTTCAGCGGCTTGCGTGAAAACAATAATATGGATTGCACAGGACCGTCGGCACTAACGGATAAATCAGGCAACAGCAGCATCTCCTCCGCACCCGATGCATATGCAAAAGACGACATCGCGCTAATATCCAGACTTCCATTCAGCATACCCCGATTCAATTCAGCCGGGACTTTAGTAATCAGCTCTGCCGGATGCAGAAGCTCTGAAGAATTAAAATAATGAAAAATGGGCCAAGCATTTGTATATTTAATTTTTCCGATTGTGGTCGTCTTGTTGTCCGGTGTTGGCATCGGAATCCCCCCATCTCATAAACAATTGATGTTCGATACGCAAGCTGTCTAATACTTTGCCTACGAGGAACAATACAATGTCATCCAGCGTCTTCGGATGAAAGTAAAAGGCCGGCATGGCCGGAATCATTTTGACGCCGAGTCTCGCAAGTTTAAGCATATTCTCCAAGTGAATGGCATGAAGCGGTGTTTCACGAGGCACAAGGATCAGCGGACGCCCCTCCTTTATCATGACGTCTGCTGCACGTGCCATCAAATTATCGGACGAACCGTGTGCTACCGCAGACAGCGTTCCCATGGAGCATGGCATAATGATCATCGCATCTACAAGATAGGAGCCGCTCGCAATTGAAGCTCCGATATCTGTGAATGGATGGTATACAAGAGAACCGGGACGGCCTCTGAATTGTTCATTCAAAGCCCTCTCCCGGTCAGTCACGTTCCAGCCCAATTCCTCTTTCAGTACCCGCCAGCCGGCATTGGAAACAATCAGGTGAACTGTGTATTGCAAGTCCAGCAATGTTTCCACCAGTCGTACACCATAAATGCTTCCGCTCGCGCCTGTAATGCCGATAACAATCCGTTTTCCTTGATGACTGCTCGCCTGATTCAGATTCATTAGTATTAACGCACCACCAAATCAACCAGTGTAAAAACAAATACGACCATGCTAAGCGCACCGTTCATCGTGAAGAACGCCGTCTGCAAACGACTCAGATCTTTTGGAGATACAATATAATGCTCATAAAATAAAATAATGTACGAAATAATCATCCCTGCCAGATACCACCAGCTTAAATCTGCAATAAAGAAAAGTACAATAAATCCGATTGCCGTAATGACATGGAATGCCCGGGCAATGTTGAGTGCACCTGCTATACCAAAGCGGGCAGGAATGGAATAAACACCCTCGTTCTGGTCAAAATCAATGTCCTGACAAGCATAAATCACATCAAAGCCTGCCGTCCAAAATGCAATGGTGAGGTACAATACGATCGAGATCCAATCGATCTGTCCTGTTACCGCAACCCACGCACCCAGCGGCGCCAAGCCAATCGTCAGCCCCAGCACAACATGACAAAGCCAGGTGAAGCGCTTGGTGTAAGAGTAAAAAACAAGCATAAAAAAGGCCAGCGGGAACAGCTTGAACGCCAGCGGACTTAATTTGAATGATGCCCAGAATAATAACAACAAGCTGATGATAATGAAAATAACCACTTCACTCGATTTGAGCAGCCCTGCCGGGATAGCGCGTCCTGCTGTACGTGGATTTTTCCCGTCAATCACACGGTCAATCATGCGGTTGAAGCCAAAGGCCGCACTGCGTGCGCCAACCATAGCCAGTAAAATCCAACCAATTTGCGGCCATGAGGGGAGGCTGCCTGTCACGACAACCGACCCCAATACAGCCCCCATAAATGCAAATGGGAGCGCAAATAACGTATGTTCAATTTTAATCATTTCCAAAAAAATAGCAATTTTCTTAAACATGCTGACTCTCCTTGATTCCAATATGCAATGCCGCGATGCCTCCGGTGAGTGAATGAGCCTGTACATTCTTTAATCCGATTTCGCGGAAGATGTTAGCCAGCTCATCCCTTCCTGGAAAAAGCGCCAACGAATCAGGGAGCCATTTGTATTGCTCATAACGTTTGGCGAACAATTTGCCGAGCATGGGCAAGATGTGTTGAAAATATGTGTAGTAAATCCCCTTGAACGGCTGCCAGGTAGGCTTGGACAGTTCCAGACAAACGACCTGTCCGCCAGGTTTGACGACTCGTTGCATTTCCCGTAGTACACGGTGCAGATCAGGCACGTTGCGCAGACCGAAACCAATCGTCGCATAATCAAACGAATTGTCTGCAAAAGGCAGTTCCATCGCGTTGCCCTGAACGAGCTTGATTTGCTTTTCACGGGATTCTGATCTAATCTTGCGCTCGCCTACATTAAGCATGTTCTGACTAAAATCCAGTCCCACGATGTGACCACTTTCACTTGCATGCGCCATCGCAAGCGTCCAGTCACATGTCCCACAGCAAAGATCAATTGCCGTATCCCCGTGATGCATGTTCATTTTTTTCATCGTAAATTTTCGCCAAGCCTTGTGTCTGCGAAAGCTCAGTATATCGTTCATCAAGTCGTATTTGCCTGCTATACTTTCAAACACGCCATGAACGAATTGCTCTTTCGGCTTGGTGTCGCTTGCTCCCATGACGTTCACCTAACCTTCCCTCACAACCGGGTGCGGACTATTCAGCAGCTTCAGGAAAGGTTCCAGCATGCGTTCAATTTCCTCGATCCCCGTATTTTGATCATCAGACAGAATTTGCCGGATGTGCATAACAGCCGTGCGAAGCTTGTCCAGTATCGCATCCTCGGCCTTGTACTTCAGAACAAGATTACGCCATGCTTCAATATCAGTACCACTCTCTGAAAGCAGCGCCTGCTCGTTCTGGTCCCCGTTACTGTATACATGCCAGAACATATATCCGAAACGGGATTTGTCCGGTTCTGCTCGCTTGTCCCATTCCTCCACCAGCATATCACAGAGGGCGAATTCGTGGAGAAGCTGCTCCCAAATTTCCCGATCCTGTTCTGCTACAAGTGAAGTTAGAGATAAAAAAAGCTCCTTTTTAAGACGAAGCATCTGGGATAAATACTGAGCCGCATCCAGGCGGAAATGCTTCATCCCCCAATACAGGCTCATCTTACCGGCATTGACCTCACATACGGCATCACTCAGCTTTGAAATAGTCGCAATGCGGCCTGCCAATGCAAGCAGCTGATAAAAGCGGCTGCTAAAATAATCCCCGGCCAACACTTTCAGCTGTCTGGAACGCATCTCCTCCGGACTTCGAATACCGGATAAAGTATCGATCATATCATGCGTATCCAGCCCCATCTGCAAAAGCGAGGTGACCAATGCGTACAGCTCATCCTCGCTGGCATGCAGCTCCTGCATATTCCGGTTCAAAAACACAAATAGCAAGCGGGTACGGCTGTCAGGAAAAGCCGGCATTTCCGTATGTTGTTGAATCATGTCGTATTCCACATATTTCCTTGCTAATTGGGGTACGCGATACGGTTTCATCCTAAGCCTCCGAGCCATGACTTTCTGGTGTATCAAATAATTGCAATGCCTTATATTATATCACAATTTAAAATGATTCGCGACTAAAGTACCGTAGGTCCAACGGCAGAAATATCTAATCTATATATACACCGTCAAACCTCTTTTGCCACATGGGTGTAACTGTAATGCGGAAACGGGATTTCAGTTGCTCCGGTAATTCTGCGCCTTCGCGGCTTCTCAGCTGTTCCAGCGCTTCGTTCGTCCACTCATTCCGGCGTATATCGGATGCCAGCAGCAAATGGCGTTCACCCGACCATTTGTCCTGCGTCACCACACGGAGCAGCAATTGCTGTACATTCGTCGTTCCGTAAAAGCTAAAGGCAACAAGCTCCGCCATATTTTGATAAATCTCCAGCGGTGCAGTTTCTTCTTTTGACAGCTTTACATCCAGGGTCAGGACTGAATGTTCCCAGCTTACCCTGGCGATCGGTGTTGTCAAAGGAAGCTCCTTGAGCGTATCCACCAGATTGTCATCGGTCAGCCGCACTCGCTGCTGAGGCGATATCGCCGCCTGGGTCTCACGGACAGTCGCGGTCCCCGAATCCAGCATATGTAAAGAGGGCAGCAATATTGCTGCCGCAGCGGTTATGAGAATCGAGCTGCCGAGTACAATCCAAGGTTTCATCCAAACCTCCCCTGACCCCTACCCCATAATAGGAACTTGCTACGGTAAAGGTCCTCACTCTCATTGTACAACAAAAAAAAGCAGGCTATGCCTGCATTTTAATCCTCTGTATCCACAACTCCATGTTTGGTCATCACTACGGCTTTACCGCGAACTTTAATAGCAGAGGTATGATCCGTAAACTGGACGATCAGCACCTCGCCCTTGTCCAATTTTTCTGAATGATGCAAGCGTGTATCTTGGCCTCTGGTCAGACCAAAAACCTGACATCCGCTGCTTTTTGCTTTAATTACGACGTACTCACTATTGCCTGTCACATTATCTTCCATTTCTTTTCCCCCCTGAGAGCCGAAGCTATACTTTTTATGATGGAGATTTGAGCTCGTTTTGTCAACTGTATGCCTCCGGCGTTACTTGCAACAATTAGCGTATCACGAGCCATACTATCCGTGCAGCCTCATATGTTAACGAAAGGAGCAAATCTGATGAAAAACTATCTTCCGGCCAATCTCAGTCCTGCCCAAATCGAGCGACTCCAACAGCTGGAGCAAGAATTCGCCGAGCTGACAGGTGAACCACTGGTCCTGATCGCATATGCCTCGCGGAACGACAAGACAGCTTCCTCTTCTTCTGTCCAAAGTACCTCTACCCTGAAGTAAATCTATCCTGGAGTAAACAGAACAAAAAGAAAAGGCCGTGAATCAAATTCACGGTCTTTCCAGCGCAATGGGAATATGTAAGAAATCTTATTTAATTCCGTCCTTGAGCGCTTTACCCGGTTTAAATGCCGGAATTTTGCTCGCAGGGATTTCGATTTCTTCTCCTGTTTGCGGGTTACGTCCTTTACGTGCGGAACGTTCACGAACCTCAAAGTTTCCGAAACCTACCAGTTGTACCTTGTCCCCATTTTGCAGCGCTCCGGAGATCGCCTCAAATACAGCGTCAATGGCTTTGGTTACGTCCTTTTTGGACAATTCAGTGCTTTCAGAAACCTGATTGATCAAATCCGTTTTATTCATAATTTTCACCTCCTAATTCAAGTGTAGTCCAGCATTAAGGTTATCGGTGCAATAGACCGAACGAACGCCTGTATAAAATAACGCGGGCGGCATGCTGCCTTCCATAATGTTATCATCTGTTTCCGTTTCGTCGTTAAATATACATAGAATATACCTAACCTCCGCAATATAGGCCGAAACTGGCGTTTAATGGCACCCTTCTTGCGTGGAACAAGGTTTATAGTAATACAGTCCACAGACAATTTCAAGTACGGCGACGGTTTAACACGTAAAAAGTAACGGCCAACGCGAGCACCAGCACGACGCCCTTGACGATATCATGAGCAAAATATTGCACATTCATCATTGTCAGTCCATTGACCAATACCCCGATCAGCACCGCACCAATAAAAGTACCGATGACATTAGGTTTACCGGCTCCAAAGACCGAAAAACCAACGAAAACTGCAGCAACTGCCTCCATAAGTAATGGAGAGCCTGCATCAATTTGACCGGAGCCTACACGGGAAGCATACAATATACCGGCTATTGCCGCAAATACGCCCGAAGCCACGTAGGCTAGTGTACGGACTTTTTTTACCCGTATGCCTGACAAACGAGCAGCTTCTTCATTGCCCCCAGTCACATACATTTGACGCCCATGCTTCGTGTAAGTCAAGAAAATATGCACCGCCACCACAGCCAACAGCAGCAAAATAACTGAAATCGGAATGCCAAGCCATTTTCCTTGCCCCAATAGAAGAAATGCAGGAGATATCTCTCCCGGCGCCTTGCTGCCGTCAGGAAACTGCATATGGTTGTAAATGGTGTAACCCTGTGCATACGTTTTATGAATCCCACTTACAATATACATGATTGCGAGGGTTGCCAGCAAATCGGGAATACGCAGCTTAATAATCAGCAATGAATTCAGTAGTCCAACCAAAGCTCCGACAACCAAGGACACTACGATAACCACGGCCACTGGCTGTTCATACCAAACCATCAAAGAAGCTGAAACTACCGTCGTCAAAGATACCGTAGCTCCAACCGACAGGTCAAAACCGTCCACAATAAGTGACAACGTTACACCAATAGCGACGAAAGTCACAATCGCAATAGAGCCAAGAATGTCCATCAAATTATCATACGTCCAAAAATAGGGCAATGTGACTGAAAAGAACGCCAACACACCAATAATGACGACTACAGCACCATAACGAAATGAGACATTTAACCATTTTTCCTTCATGAAAGCACCTCTTCACCGCCGCTAGCATACAACAGGAGCTGTTCCTGTTCCACTTCGCCCCGCGTAAATTCCTTAATTATTTTGCCATCATACATCACTGCAATCCGATCCCCAATGCCGATCCCTTCAGCAAATTCACAGGTGAGATAAATGATTGCTTTACCTTGCGCCGCCAATTCACCAATGATACGGAAAATATCGCTTTTTGCCCCAATATCCACACCCTTGGTCGGCTCGTCAAAAACAAACACATCCGCTCCGGAATGCATCCATTTTCCAATCGCTACCTTTTGCTGGTTCCCGCCGCTCAAGTATTTAACATTCTGGCGCAGAGAGGGTGTCTTAATGCCAAGAGATGCGACAACCTTATTACCGTTAGCACGTTCTTTTGCTCGAGAGATGAAACCAAGAACACTCAACTTGCCCAAGAGCGGGAGACTAAGGTTTCGCTCGACATTCTCCTCGATCAGTACTCCCTGCTTCCGCCGTTCCTCGGGTATTGACACAATCCCTTGTACTACCGCATCCGCAGGCTCTCTCAAACGAATGGAACGGCCTTTAAAGACTAGCTCCCCCTGATCGGGTCTGTCTGCCCCTGTAAGAAGCCGTGACAACTCCGTCTTGCCTGCACCGACCAAACCCACAATAGACAAAATTTCTCCACGTCTGACCTGCAAATCAACGCCGTGAACTCGTAACCCCTTGCGAAGCCCTCTTGCTTCCAATATCGTTTCCCCAATAGGACTTTCAGTTTTCGGAAACTCCTCTTCAAATGTTTTCCCCAGCATATGTGTAACAATGTCTCCTACACTTAAATCAGAGGCAGAGCCCGTGAACACTCGCTCACCGTCACGCATCACCGTCACACGGTCACTGTGCTCGATAACCTCCGGCAACCGATGCGTGATCAGGATGCATGCAACCCCCTCATCCTTGAGGGTATGGATCGTGCGGAACAAGCGGCGCGTTTCTTCCTCGCTGAGTGGTGCTGTTGGCTCATCAAAAATGATCGTCTTCGCCTGCTGTGTCAAAATACGTGCGATGAGTACAAGCTGTTTTTCTGCCAACGTTAATTCAGACACGTATTGCCGTACATCAATATCAGCTTCCAGCCGTGCCAGCGCCTCACGCGCTCGTCTGTACATAGAGCCCGGCGCGGTCCACCATCGTCCTTCAGGTGCTGACAAATCGTCTAAAATAATGTTCTCAGCGACGCTTGACTGCGGCACAAGCGCCGAATCGACCTCCTGATATACACAGTGAATCCCGGCTCTTTTGGCCTCCCACGGTGAGTTAATGCTCAGTTCCTTGCCACCAGCTACGATGGTTCCCTGATCGGAACGATATGCGCCGGACAATATTTTCATCAATGTGCTTTTGCCTGCCCCGTTAGCACCTAACAGAGCGTGAATCTCGCCGCCATGTACTGTAAAATCCACGGCTCGCAGCGCATCCACACCAGCAAACTGCTTGCTGATTCTCTTCATCTCGAGCGTATATACTTGTGAACTCATTACTCATAGCAACCCCCTTACGCCTGCTTATGATAAAAGCGCGCCAAAGCGCGCCTGTGCATGATGCTTACATTTTATTTAGACGTTTCATATTCCTTCATCCAATCCTTATAGCCTTGCTCGCTTTGGCCCCATCCCTTCACATATTGAGACAGCTCGGATGTGGAAATTTGCTTATCTGGCAGTGCTTCGCGCTGCACATAGACAGCCTTCAGTACCACTTTCTCCTCCGGGTTATCCCCATGCAGCTTCTGATAGGCGTAGCGTACTTGTACCCGCCCGATATCTGTTGGATCTACGGCTGCCGAAGCCACCCAAGGGTTTTTCGGGTCCTGAATCATTTGCAGATCCTCGTCGCTCATATCAATACCATAGACTTTAATTTCCGTACGTCCCGCTTGTTGGATGGCACGGGCTGCACCTTTGGCAAATTCATCCCATGCAGCCCATACTGCTGTAATTTGGCCCTTAGGATATTGCTTCAATATGGCCTCCATTTTCGCTTGTGTGTCCAAAGCAGGGTTCTGCGCCGAACCAAAAGTCGCAATTTCTTTTATATCCGGATTAGCTTTCAAAAATGCATCGTAAGCAATCTGACGGCGTTCCATCGGTGCAAATCCGGCAACCCATACTTTGACGATGTTGCCTTTGCCGCCAATATCCTTTTTCATTTGCTCCAGCGTCAGCTCAGCCATGCTTTGATCGTCCTGCGAGAGCACTACCGCACCTGGAACGTTGACGGCAGCATCGAACACGATAACCGGAATATTGCGAGAGATTGCTTTTTTCAGTCCTGGCTCCAGCAGGGCATCACCATGATCGGTTAAAATCACATCAAACTGCTGATTAATCGCGCTATCCAGCAAGGAGGCCATTTTAGCCTTATCGTTATCTGCCACAAACTTAGTCAGTGTTCCGCCAAATTTCTTAACTTCCTCTTCCACACCTTGAACATACTGCTGCGAGAATGTGCCCGTGTTAAACTCCATAATCAGTGCAACACGTTTACCTTTTAGATTTGATTTGCCCGTTTTTCCGTCTGCTGCACTCGATCCCGCAGTGCTTGTCCCTTGAGCGCCGCTCTCTGTTTTCGGCACGCCGCATGCAGTGACCAGCAAAACCAGCACCAGCAGCATCATGGCCCCCAGTCCTAGCTTTTTGTTTCTTTGCAGCTCTTTTTGGATATTCATAATTTCATTTCCCCCTCGTTCCATCCACAAAATGATTCAAATTTGATATTTAATATATCGCGTTAAACCAAGTATGTAAATAGGTTTTATGAATATAAAAATATTTTCCGAGTTTATATAACAAAACAACCGTTCCCCGATTGAATACCGGAAAGCGGTTGCTGTAAAACGTGGTCTTTTTAGTACTGTCTACTTTGTCATTTTCAAAATGGAGTAGCTCACATCTAATTTATATGGAGCACTGCTTTACCGGAAAACTTCCGCTCGATCAGTTGTTGGGCAAGGTTTCCAATTTTCTTCCAGGATGCCTCCACTTCAATCCTAGGTACTAACTGGCCTTTTGAAACAAGTTCGCCCAGTAATTTTAGATCTTCCGCCGGCGAATAGCGATTGATCTCCTCTCCTAGAAAAAAGCTATACAAAGTTCTACCGCCTAACCCCCTGATATTGATCGTTGCGTAAGGTGAGGACGAATGTCCCATGGATACACATATCCCCTCTGGTCCAAGCTGAGGCAGTAAGGCAGCTAGTGTATCACCGCCTACTGAATCTATAATTAAATGATATGGTCCAAAGGTATCGACCGATGAAATCGCCGTATCTCCAACGATAACTTCATTAGCACCAGCTTCCTGAACAAGTAAGGCTTTTTCCTCTGTTCTGGCTATACCTACTGTAAAAGCTCCGGATTGCGCAGCCAGCTGATGTGCGAAAAGGCCAACTCCGCCAGTCGAGCCAGTGATCAATACTCGCTTACCAAGCAGCATTCCTCCTTTTCTAAGCGTATAGAGTGCCGACAGGCCGGCTACCGGTAAAGTAGCGGCCTCGGCAAAGGTAATATCATCGGGAATTTCGGCCAGTAATGAGGTAGGGGCGGCAACTTGTTCTGCCCATGCTCCCATCGGGAGAAGGCCAACGACGCGGCTTCCTTGTTTCGGACCAGTGCCATTTTGGGCTTGCTCGATGACGACCCCGGCAAAATCCCAGCCTGGTCTCATCTGCTTTTTATTATCCATTGCATCTGATATTTCACCCCGATTAAGAGAAAAAGCCTGTACTTGAACGATCGCTTCCCAAGGCTGGGCTTGTGGAGCAGCAACTTCCTTTATACTGAAAAATTCTGAAGCAAACGGATCTGTTACAATTGCACGAATCATATGATCTCCTCCATAAGCGTAATTGAGAGCTTTTTGTAAAATAGCTCCCTTTTTCACAATGTAGTATACTGTGGTGGATCATCTGCACCAAGTGTAGAACTACACCTCATTAATGCGAAAAGGATTGAAAAAAGATGACCGTGCATAAGGACGAGAACTTCCAGTATAAAACGTTAAAAATCGTATTGGGAGAAATTGAAGCTGTTCGCATGAAACGTCAACGGGAATATGCTGATCAATCTCACCCGCTGTTGAAACGGTTTACTCAACAGGAGCTTAATGATGAGGCATGTCCTACGTATAAAAATCTTTTGGTTGGACGTTCGCGTCGAGTGCCGGATCGTCAAACGATTATCCAAATTGCTGAATATCTGGAGTGCACTTCCGATGAGCGCAACGATCTGCTCCTGGCCGCCGAGTATCTTCCGATCCATCACGAATTGGAAGGACGGTCTCTGGAGCTGGCACTGGAGCATGCGCAACAGATCATGAGTAATTTGCCGTTTCCGGCAATGATCGTCACCCATACCTTAGATATCAAGGGGTTAAATGAGCCATTTCGCCATTTATTCGACATCCCCTTCGATTCTTTTATGAATGACAAATTGAATATGGCTGATTTTCATTTTAATCGGGATTTGCCCATTCGTCCCCGTTCTACCTTCGATACGGCGTCGCTCGAACAGTGGGAGTCACATGCCATTTACGGTATACAAGCTTTCAAAAGAAATAACATGTATTCCCGCTATGATCACTGGTATAAAAAGTTATTTAATAGATTACAGAAATACGACGATATTAATAAGTATTGGAATAAGCAGCCAAAGGATTTGGCAAACGAAGTTGAGCAATCGAAGACCATTTTGGCCAGAAGGGATACCTCAGGGGAATTAGTCCCCATCCGCTACAAGCACATTCATCTTTCTGTTAGCAGCCGCATGTATCCTGGAATTGAAGTTTACTTGCCAGTTGACGATCCTGCACATAGAGTATTTGAATACCTGGGGTGTCCTGCCGAGTGTCAGAACTACGCTGTCAATCAATAGTCAGTGGTTCTTGAGCGATACAACTCATTTCAGTCGTATCGTTGCAATAGCAACCCTATTCTGCCAAAGGGGAATATCAGTTCAATAAAACAGCGGCAGCCTGGGACCTTACTTCCTCGTCCGCAGCTACCGCTGTCTCATTTTTTGTGGGTCAGTCTAGACCTTCATTACATTTTATTGCATTTTTTTCATTTGATTACACTTAGAGAATAATTGCAATGAGACCGCCGGAGCCTTCGTTGATAATGCGACCCAGCGTTTCCTGCAGCTTGTAGCGTGCATTGTCCGGCATCATGGCGATCTTTCCCTGAATGCCTTCACGTACAATAGAATGCAGCGAACGTCCGAAAATATCTGAGTCCCAAATTTTGATCGGATCATTTTCAAAATCCTGCATCAGATAGCGCATAAGCTCCTCACTTTGCTTCTCTGTACCGATAATCGGAGCAAATTCTGATTCCACATCGACACGGATCATGTGAATGGAAGGCGCAGTCGCCTTGAGCCGCACCCCAAACCTCGTACCCTGGCGAATCAACTGTGGTTCGTCTAACGCCATCTCGGCCAGTGACGGAGCGGCTATGCCATATCCCGTTGTCTTGACCATTTCCAGCGCCTCAGCGAAGCGGTCATATTCCCGTTTGGCATGGGCAAAATCCTGCATCATTTGCAGCAAATGATCCTTGCCACGAATCTCCACCCCTACAACTTCAACCAAAATCTGATCGTACAGCTCATCCGGCGCATACAAATCAATTTCAGCTACGCCCTGCCCCATATTCATCCCGCTCAAACCGGCCCTGTCGATAAATTCATATTCCATAAACTGACCGACCACCCGATCTACATCACGCAGGCGTCGGATATCTTTAACCGTATCGCGAACGGAATTTTCATAATTGCTGCGAAGCCAATGATCTTCGTTCAGTACCATGACCCAGCTCGGCAGGTTCACATTCACCTCATGCACCGGAAATTCATACAATACTTCACGAAGTACGCCTGTAACATCATCCTCTGTCATTGTCGCTGCACTGAGTGTCATGACCGGAATATCGTACTTGGCAGCCAGCTCACTGCGAAGCTGAAGTGTTTCATCACTGCGCGGATGCGTGGAGTTAATGACCAGCACGAATGGCTTGCCAACTTCCTTCAGCTCCTCAATGACACGCTCCTCTGATTCCACGTAAGAGCTGCGCGGAATTTCAGCAATCGTACCATCTGTCGTGACCACAACACCAAGCGTCGAATGCTCCTGAATAACTTTGCGTGTACCAATTTCCGCTGCTTCCTGAAATGGAATCGGCTCTTCGAACCATGGTGTGGAGATCATCCTCGGACCATTTTCATCCTCGTAGCCCTTCGCTCCTTCTACTGCGTATCCTACACAGTCGACCAGACGTACATTTACCTCCAGTCCTTCCGTTACTTTGATCTGGACGGCATTATTCGGTACGAATTTAGGCTCCGTCGTCATGATCGTCTTCCCTGCCGCGCTTTGCGGCAGCTCATCTACGGCGCGGGCACGATCCGCCTCACTTGTAATGTTTGGCAGAACAATCGTCTCCATAAACCTCTTGATAAACGTTGATTTTCCTGTTCGGACTGCGCCAACGACCCCAAGATAAATGTCTCCTCCGGTGCGTTCGGCAATGTCTTTAAAAATGTCCACTTTCTCCAATGAAATCCCCTCCTCAAAAGTCTCCGAAGGAAAAATGCTTAAAGAGCATCCGCTTCGTGTTCAACCAACTGCTTGATCCCAGATGCGGCAGAACAGCCTTTAAAATGCCCGGAAGTCGTCCGCCGCCGAGATTCAGGAGACTGATGGAATCGGCGAAACGGCGTAAACTCGTACATGCATTTGGACTGATACCATCATATGTATCCCCTCCGTAAAATATGTTCAATTTTTTAAAAAAATAGAGCAGGCCACAGCCATCATTGCAAAAACAATATTTTACGTTTGGGTCCACTCACCTAATATATGCGGAGAGAGGGTTTCCCATGACTTCGGCGCCACGCGCCATATAAAAAAGGATGTTCTCCTGACCTCTTTGTAAGCGTCGGATAACATCCTTTGTTGTTATATTTTTCGATTACCACAGTTCGTCATCCATCGCTTGGCGCTCCAGTTGCCGCCTGATAGCAGCCTTAAGCCTATCCTCCGGTATCGTAGCCTCTACATCACCTTGAGCACGAGCCTGACAGGACAATCGTATGCCTTCCTCCAATAAAGGTCCCAGCTTACGCTGCTCTGCATCATTGGGACGGCCTGCGAATGCAGCCCATTCCGGTGAAATATATACCTTACACATGAGGCAGGCCGCTTTCCCGTCACAGCGAGTGGGAATATATACACCTGCTTTACGGGCAGCCTGGAGCAATGTCGTGCCCTGACCAACCCGTACGCGCCTGCCTGACGGCTTGAACGTAATCTTCACATTCATGAACGAGCTCCTCCCTTCGTCTTTCCTCTTAGCATACGAAGCTTATACATCATGTCCCATCCGGATGATGGAATGCAACTCCGGCCAAGGCAAAAGCTTTACCAGCCTGTCCAACTGCTCCTCTGCCCAGATATTACTGATCAGCAGTTGCTTGAGTACCACCAGATGACGCTGTGGATCACGCTTCATGACCTCTGCAATTGCTCCATATCGGTCAGGGCGATTTCGCAACAAATTAAATAGCAACTCGTGACTGAGCGGCATCAGATGTAGTGAAGCACGCTCCAAATCAAGCTGGATTCCCGCTGACCAGAGGAGCTTTTCGACCTCCAATCGGTATAACGCTCCGTCACAGAGCACCTCGAATCCCCCCACCAACTCAACGGGAAATCCCTCCAGCTCATAATGGCTTAGTAATGAAACGTACGAGCCGCTGCGGTCAACCTGCTGTTGATCTATATTTACACCCGGAGGGTGCGCATGAAGCTGCTTTGCTGCGTGAATATCCGCATAAATATCAATGTCCCGCGGCAGGCGATCCAGCTCAACTCCCTGCACTAATAGTGAACAGCTTCCTCCCAGCATCCACGGAACCGACACCGTTGACCAACGATCAGCCAAGCTACTCAGCGCAGCTGTCAAATCGTGAGGCAGCCCGTTTAATAGCGCCGATGATATGGCCTCTTTCAACATTGTTTCCTCCTTACTGTCTTTCAACCCGTTTCCTATTGGGCATCATTATATCATGTTCGGCATGGTAGTTCGATATTTTGTGCAGTGAAAAGCAAGCGAAAGCCTGCTTCAATATATAAAAAAACGTGAACATATAAAAAAAACCGCGAACCCACCCGGTTCACGGTGAAACCTGACCATTTGCGGCCAACTTTTTATTTTTTCATCATCATTTTCATCAACGCTTCCATATTGGAAGAACTCATTCCGCTCTTTTTGACGGCACTGACAATATCCCTTACTGTATCTTCCGACACCGGAATGTTGGCCATCGCAGATACCTGCTTGATAAGCTGACGCAACTGCGCTTCATTTTGAAGCGTGTCCGCCTTTACCGTGCCTGCCAGCTTTTTCACCGCATTTTCGGATATGTTTTTTCCGCCTTTTTTGTTAATGGCCTTCAACGCTTCTTTCGGAAAGTTTTTACTCACAATCTCCCCTCCTCCGCCATTGCTCAACTCAGTCTATGAATGGTGAAGATGAAAGGTGATTAAGCTTACAAAGGACATGCCTAACGCCTAACTAAAAAGGCTATCTCATTCGTAGAAAAAATCTACTTACGAGACAGCCTTTACTATATTTTTGGGATCACCCAGCCATTATGAATGCCATTGCTCCCAAGTTTGCAGCGGCATAACTTCCATCTCGGTCTTAGGGTCGCGACCCATCAGCGCCTCGACCGCTTTGCGGACGTCACGTCCTTCGAACAGTACCCCATACAACACTTCTGTAATAGGCATCTGAACACCCAGCTTTTGTGAGATCGCGTATGCCGCCTTTGTTGTGCGAATGCCCTCTACCACCATGCCCATGGATTCCAGCACAGCATCCAGCTGTTGACCCTGTCCCAATAGCGAGCCTGCGCGCCAGTTGCGGCTGTGACGGCTCGTTGCAGTGACAACAAGGTCACCAATACCAGCCAGGCCGGCAAAGGTCAATGGATTAGCGCCCATCTCAACCCCGGCACGGGTAATCTCTGCTAATCCACGCGTCAATAAAGCCGCTTTGGCATTATCACCGAAGCCAAGTCCGTCCGACATTCCCGCGCCTAGAGCGATAATGTTTTTCAACGCCCCGGACAGCTCTACGCCCAGCAAATCACGGTTGGTATATACCCGAAAATAGGAGTTCATAAACAGCTCCTGCGCAGCCCGTGCAGCTTGCTCATTGGAGGAAGCTACTACGACCGTTGTTGGGCATTTTCGCACCACTTCCTCTGCATGACTCGGACCAGACAGCACGGCAATATCACCCTCTGCGATTTCCAGTTCTTCCGAGATCACCGTGGACATACGCTTGAGCGTTTCGGTTTCAAAGCCTTTAATGGCATGCACCACCAACATATCCTTGGTAAAGTGAGCTTTTAGACTACGTGCTACCTGACGAGCGGCAGACGAAGGAGATACGATAATAACAGCTTTGGCACCAGATACGGCAGTCTCCATGTCGGTTGTAGCGGAAATACGATCTGACAAAATGGAGCCGGGTAAATAATGCTCATTCGTATGCTTTTCATTGATTTCAGCTGCTTGCTGCTCATTTCTCGTCCAGACAGAGACATCGTTGTTATTGGTCGCAAGAACGGAAGCCAGGGCTGTCCCCCAGCTACCCGCGACCAGCACAGCTATTTTCTCAGACAAGACGATCTCCTCCTTTAGAGCCAAGCTTATTTTCGTTTCCCCGTACCAGCTTGACGATATTGGTACGGTGTCTCCACACAGCGAACAAGCAAATGACTAGAGCTGTCCAGAAGAACGGCCATTCATATCCAAGCACAAGCAAAATCCATGGAGTCAGAATGACAAAAATCAGTGATCCAAGGGACACATAGCGGGTTATTACGATGGCGAGAATCGCAATGATCCCGGCATATAAAGCGGGAAGCAGGGCCAGCGATGCTAATACACCAATAGCGGTAGCAATCCCTTTTCCTCCGCGAAAGTGAAAATATACTGGCCAGTTATGGCCCGCGATCGCCGCGATTCCGCACAAACCCGGCAACCAAGTAGATTCTCCGCCCAGCCAGTGCCCAATCAGCACCGCAATAACCCCTTTAAGTACATCCAGCAGCAATACCAGAATAGCCGGGCCTTTTCCAAGCACGCGCAGCGTATTCGTCGCACCGGCATTGCCGCTTCCATGCTGGCGAATGTCGATTCCTTTTAATTTTCCATACAGCAAACTAAAGCTGACAGAGCCAAGCAAGTAACTGAGTACGATGGCAACGATCTGTAAAATCAACCTATTCGCTCCTAACCTTCGTCAGACTTGCGCCGTGTAAAGATACGAATTGGAGTCCCCTCAAAATTGAAGGCGGCGCGAATTTTGTTCTCCAGATAACGCTCGTAAGAGAAGTGCATGATCTCCGGATCATTAACGAATACAACCATCGTAGGCGGCTTGACAGCAACCTGGGTCACATAGTTAATGCGCAGACGACGTCCTTTATCTGTTGGTGGAGGATTGATCGCCACTGCATCGGAAATGACATCATTCAGCAAATGCGTCTGAATACGCATGACATGCTGCTGGGCTACATGCTGCACTACAGGAAGCAGCTTTTGCAAGCGTTGCTTCGTTTTGGCAGACAAGAACACAATCGGAGCATACGTCATGAACAGGAAGTGATCGCGGATTTTAGTTTCAAACTGATGCATCGTTTTATCATCTTTATCCACGACATCCCATTTGTTAACAACAAACAGCGACGCTTTACCCGCCTCATAAGCATAGCCGGCAATGTGCTTATCCTGCTCAATAATACCTTCCTCGCCGTTAATAACAACCAGGACAACATCTGCACGCTCGATAGCACGCATCGCACGCATTACACTATATTTTTCTGTCGTTTCATATACTTTACCGCGTTTGCGCATCCCAGCCGTATCAATCAGTACATATTTCTGACCGTCTTTTTCAAAAGGCGTATCAATCGCATCACGTGTCGTGCCTGCAATATCACTAACAATAACCCGTTCTTCTCCCAGAATGGCGTTCACAAGTGAAGATTTGCCAACGTTCGGGCGACCGATCAAAGCGACACGAATAACGTCATCATCATAGTGCTCTTCTTCAAGCTCAGGCAAATTGGACGTGATTGCATCCAGCAGGTCACCTATACCTGTACCATGGCTACCGGAAACGGGGATAGGATCTCCAAATCCATAAGAATAAAACTCGTAAATCAAATCGGCACGATTGAGGTTGTCCACTTTGTTTACCGCTACAATGATCGGTTTACCCGAACGGTACAGCATTTGAGCTACCTCTTCATCCGATTGCGTAATTCCTGCTTTCGCATCACTCATGAATACGATAACATCGGCTTCTTCTATTGCCAGTTCAGCTTGCATACGGATGGATTTCAATATGATATCTTCACCATCAATCTCAATACCACCGGTATCGATAATACTGAAGGATTTTCCATTCCACTCCGATATACCGTATATACGGTCACGGGTGATTCCGGGTTTATCTTCCACGATGGACAAACGATCCCCGATAATCCGATTAAAAATAGTGGATTTTCCCACATTCGGGCGACCAACGATAGCCACAACGGGTCTTGCCATAAATTCACTCCTCCTGTCATTCTCAGCTCTCATCATAGCAAAAAACATACCTATTGGCGATATCGTCACGTAACAACAATCGGCGAACCCTCTGGGTCCGCCGATGGTGTACGTTATGCTTATTATAAAGTGTATTGATTCAAACTCATTTAAATTTGTTCAGCTTATCGCCAAAACGTTCGCCAAGCGTAATGCTCAGACCGGAGTTGCTGAGCGAAACGTTCGGATTGTTCAGTTCCTCACGAGGCGCGCGAGCAGCACGTGGCGCTCTTTCTGCTTTTGGAGCAGCTTCAGGAGCTTCTTCAGTTTCTTTAATGCTCAAGCTAACACGTTTTTCGGAAGGATTCATTTCAAGAATTTTAACTTTCACTTCTTGTCCTTCTTCCAGAACTTCTTGTGGAGTTCCGATGTGTTTGTGGGAAATTTGGGAAATATGAACCAAACCTTCCACACCAGGAGCGATTTCAACGAATGCACCGAAGTTAACCAGGCGTTTTACAACACCAGTTACGATGTCATTGTTATTAAATTGTCCAGCAGCTGATTCCCAAGGACCAGGCTGTGCAGCTTTCATGCTCAGGCTGATTTTTCCTTTTTCAGGATCTACTTTCAGGACTTTTACTTTTACTTGATCCCCTTCGGAAACAGCATCAGAAGGCTTATCAACATGAGTCCAAGCGATTTCAGATACGTGAACCAAACCGTCCACGCCACCTACGTCAACAAAAGCACCGAACTGAGTCAGACGTTGAACCGTACCTACGATTTCTTGTCCTTCTTTCAGCTCAGCCATTACTTTCTGCTTGTTGGCTTCAAATTCTGCTTCCAGAACGTCTTTTTGAGAAAGGATCACTTTATTGTTTTCGCGATCCAGCTCTTTTACAACAACACGCAATGTGCGGCCTTTGTAATCGCTGAAATCTTCAACGAAATGACGTTCTACCATGGATGCAGGAATGAATCCACGCACACCCACGTCTACTACGATACCGCCTTTAACGACATCGTTTACTACGACTTCAAATACTTCTTTGCTTTCGAACAGCTGCTCCAGCTTTTCCCAAGCATTTTCGCTGTCGATTGCACGTTTGGACAGAACAAGCTTTTCTTTGGCATCATCGATGCTAATGATTCTAGCTTCGACTTCTTGCCCTACTTGTACTGCTTCTTCTGCGTTATCCAAACCAGAAGACAACTCGCGAATTGGAATAACTCCATCGTATTTATATCCAATGCTTACTACCGCTTGGTTATCTTCCAATTTCACGATCGTACCTTTAACGGTGTCACCTTTTTTCAGGGAGACGATTTGATCGAGCTCGTCTTGATTAGCCGCTTCAGCAGCTTCTTGATTTTTAATTTCTTCCGACATGTCAATACCCTCCTCAATTCAAAAAAACCATTTATTTAAACCTGCGCATGGCAGAGTTCAAAACATCAATTAAACTTTTGTTCTAGTTTTCCGAGCTTAGACATAATTCATGCAAGCCTTTCAGTTATTCGTAGGCTTGCCAGTTTCCTTCATCGTACGGATGCGGGACATAATTGCTTCTGTCGCCAGTTCAAGCGGGTCTCCCTCGATATCGGCACCTTTTTGGTAAGCCTCCAAATTGACAGGCTTGCCGTATATCACTTTCGTTTTACGGAAAAGCTTGTAATCACCTACAATGGCGACCGGAACGGCAGCCGCTCCACTGCGCAGCGCAAAGCTGGCAGCACCCTTTTTACCGATTCCTCCAGCTCCTCTAGAGCCTTCCGGGAAGATCCCCATCACTTTTCCATCACGCAAGATGTTCAATGCCAGTTTAATGGATTCCTTACTCACACCACCGCGTTTGACTGGAAAAGCTCCCAGCTTGTCAATCAGTGGACCCAGTACGGGAATATTAAACAGCTCGGCTTTTGCCATAAAGTGAACCTTTCGCTTCAGCAAAATACCAACTGTAGGAGGATCAAGATTACTAATATGATTAGAGCACAACAATACTCCGCCCTCAGCAGGTACATTTTCCCTGCCTACCGCCTCAAGTCTAAACAGAATGCGGTAAATGAGTCGCAAAATACTGGCGCATACCGTATATATCATTGGCTGATCTCCCCATCCTTCTTCGCCGCGCAATAAGATACGATCGTATCCACGACATCCTGAATGCCCATATGGGTCGTATCCAGTACGATGGCATCCTCACTGCAACGAAGCGGGGATACTTCCCTCTCCTCGTCAAACTTGTCACGTGCCGCAATGTCACGTTCAAGCTGCTCCAGAGTGATATCATCAGCTCCGTTCAATTCTTTAAAACGGCGAGAGGCACGTTCCTGAACACTTGCAGTCATGAACACCTTAACTTCCGCATCTGGAAGCACTGTGGTTCCAATGTCCCGCCCGTCCATAACGACGCCCTTACGCGCAGCCATTTCACGCTGGTTTTCAGTCAAACGTGTGCGTAAACCTGCAATACTCGAATACTGTGATACCTTGCTGGTCACTTCCATCGAACGGATTACTGTAGTTACGTCTTCCCCGTTACAATAAACCTTTTGACCTGTGGGGTCCGGTACTAATTCAATCACCAGCTCAGGTACATGTTGAAGCACTTTTTCTACATTTTCCGCCGGAATTTCCTTACATATCATATACCACGTTGCTGCCCGGTACATGGCTCCAGTGTCCACATATACATAAGAAAGTGCTTTCGCCACCAAGCGGGCCACTGTACTTTTCCCTGCACCAGCAGGTCCGTCAATGGCTACATTTATTTTTTTATTTGAAGATACTTGCTGCCTTGCCAACGGGGAATTCCTCCTAACCTATCCTCAAGAAAAAAGCAGGCATTGCCTGCGACGTGAAAATTATACCACACATTTATAGACGATGCAAAATGAACGGCAGGTTTACTGAAAAAGAATACCCCCGGATGATTACGATTTTTCCCGAAATTCCAGCTGTCTCTCAAAGCAATATTTAATCAGCTTTTGGCGCTCCTGATCAGCAATTTTTTCATATTTCAACATGATGAGCCTGCGGCCATTTTCCATCTCCTGAATGCGTATAACTTCAGACTGGAACCAAACATGCTCCAGCGTGCCGTTTCTATAAGGAACCAAAATCCAGCAGGACAACGATTCTCCTTCTTCCAGGTGGTGCGCTTCCTGAGTATGAAAAGAAACGCCCCCGCCTCCCACATCATGTGTCTCTGCTACAAATCTTGATTCGTTCACACCATGTTTTACCGCAATTTCCAGATTGGCCTGAACACGGAGATAGTTTCGACGCTGAATTTTGCTGATGCTGTCCGGGTCCGGCTTTTGAATGCGGACCATCCGCAGCACATCTTCTTTAAAACCCGTTACATGAGTATTAAAATAGTTTTTAATTCCACCCTCGCTCATGAAAAATATGGATAGCTCTTCCCCCAGATAGAGCCTTTTCAAACGCCCACTCGTTTGTGACATGGGGATTTCAATCAGAAAGTTCTGTGACTCCTCTTCCGCAATACGCGACTTGAATTCAAAAAGCTCGTCCTTGTGATCGTTGCCAGCCACTTGTATGTATAACACATCGTTAATTTTAGGAAACAAACCATTCACCGTCCTTGTCCATTAAAAGCTTTAACTAAGGTCTATAATACCACGACTTTATGCCTATATTAAGCATTTTATTTGTTGGAACCATGATTAAAGCGCAAAAAACCCCCTTAATTTAAGGAGGTTTAGAGCGGTTAAGGATTTATATCCCTTGTACCTTTAGCGATATGCATTTTTCGCTTTGGCTTGAGGCTCATCCGAGTCTTTCACTTGCTCAATCGTTTCTTCCATTCCTGTATCTGCATTAATGTATATCCGATAAACGGAGCCATTGATTTTTCCGCCGAATTCATAGCACAGAACTTCTTTCGACAGTTCATTTTTTATCAATGCTTTCCGGTGGTAGGTCTCATGAAACTCGGGATTCAACTTCGCTCGTGCAGCCTTCAAATCCAGTTTGGCCTTCGGGATACGTCGGAGAGGATTGTGCTCGTGCACATAGTCGCTCGCTTGAAGCCCGGTCACTGTTCCGTTATCCAGGCCCGATCTAACTGTGATTTTTTCTGGATAGATAATCACGTCCCCTTGCACGCTTGCATATGTGATGGCAGCTAAATTTGTTCTTTCATCATAAGCAACCGGCTTCATCCCCTTATAGCCCTTATGTGCGAGAAAATCACTAGCATGGCGAATCGCCTCATTGCGGGTGACTTTTTTGGGACCTACCTCTCTCATATCGTGATAAGAGATGAGCTTACCGCCCTTTTTCGTAAAATCCATGGTGGCCACAGGCTTCTGCTTGTTGTTGAGCAGGGTAGCCGTATAGGACGCCCATTCTGTTCCTTTACCATTTTCATGGACACGAATCTGGCTTTCCGGTTTGCCTGTAAATTCAGCAGCATTCCGTTTAATTTGCTCGGCACTCACGACCGGGAGATTCAAATTTTTCACAGAACGCTTGGCATAAATGGTGGCCACGGAAGGTCCCCAATCCAGCTCCTTGTAGCCCTCCACCTTTTTGTCCACGGTTTTGAAGCCATCAATAATCGTGTTATCCTTTGGCCCGGTTTGGGCGCCTGGGGCTTGCTCTACATCAGTCCATCGCAAGTTTTTACTCAAGGCCTTTGCTCGAACTTCGTGCATGCTTTTCGAAATTTCTCTGGAATTGTTATATAACGTTTTCAGATTGGATAATTCTTTCTTCGTTAAAGGCTCGTGATCCAGGTCACGCACGGCAGTCTGATACGAAAATGTAGATAAATGTGACAGCAAATCCTTGGCATGGTTAAATGGCATCACATTGAGAGGCAGCTGGTTAACCTCACTTTGGGCCTCACTTGTAATCCTCCACACATTCATCAAACATTTGCGATGCATCGCGTGTGAAGTATTATGGACAGCAACTGCGTTACCCAGTTGGGAATGCAGTTGATCCATATGAAACGACAAATCATGAAACGCACGCTGGTATTGATTTTCCGTTTTAATCGACATGCTTTTGGCCTGAAGAGATACCTCTTTTCTCATCTGGCTTTCCCGATAACCCCACACAAATGCTCCTATCATGAGCAGGGCAACAATCGGGAACAATACGGAACTAAGTCGCTTATACATATTGGGAGTCTCCTTTCTTCAAGTACACTACCGATAGTGTGACAAGAAGAAAGCTCTCTTATGCATGGTTTTCCATGAGTTCAACAATAAACTCGCAATGATCGCATATACAACGCTTAAAGCCAGTCTGAATTCGCCCTTGCTCCATGCGTCCTCTAAGCACAAAGCGTTCCCCGCATCTTTTACAATGAATTCTCACTTTAATACGCAAAAAAGACACCTCTTTCTCTAACAGGTTTGTCAGATCAGTGTGTCCCTTTTTGTTACATATTAACCTTTTCTTCCCGTTTTAATAATCTGAAAGGAGAACGGTTGTTAGCATGAGTGATTTTCGCCATGCCTCCATACCACAAAAATGCCATCAGAGGAATGATAAACCAAACCCAGTCATGCTGGAATTCCGTTAAAATCAGATCATATACACCGTGCCAAAACCATGGAAGCACCAATGACAGAAGTAGCATGTATTTGCTCTTCCACCCCTCTGAAAACTTGGCTTTTCCCAAGTAATAGCCCATCATTACTCCAAACATCGCATGACCAGACACAGGTAGCAGTGATCTCATCAGCATCATGCTCACAGAAGCATGCCCCGCCCAGGCATACAATAGATTTTCAACCGTAGCAAATCCGAGGGAGACCGCGGCCGCATACAAAATGCCGTCATAAGGCTCATCGAACTCGGTATGATTATATATAATGTGATACAACAAAAACCATTTAAAAAACTCTTCCACTCCGGCCGAAATGCCGAACACCTGGAATAACGTGTTATCCCCTAGCCAAAGCAGCAGCCCGCGTTGAAAAATCATAACAGGAAACACCACCAAGAAGCCGAGTAGAAACACTTTTACAACCATGTGCAGCGGCTCCGCATCATATCTGTCCTTCAAGTAAAAATACATCAATAAGGCAAGACCCGGCGCTGTGGCTGCCGCTAAAACCGAAAACAGAAGCACCGATCATCCCTCCATAAAAATCAGTCGGCCCTGCATTCAGCGCAGAGCCGACAAATTTACTTCATATCACTTTCTAAAGCCCGATTAAGAACGGCTGTCAAAATGAGTGCAGATGACAGCAACAGCCTGTTCAGGAATGATCAGCTTGCCGTACTCCTCCAGCATTGCTGGTGTTACGGATGAGCCTTCCCCGAATTCGGCAAGAACCGCGATCAAGGCGGCGAGCTTGGACTCCTCTACCTCTTCTGGCTCCAAATGCAGCATCCATTTTCCTCTATAATGATACAGCTTACCTGCTTCCGTAGTGTTGCTGCGGAGCATGTGAGCCGCTTCTATGAGTACTTCGAAATCGCTAAACGCGTAAACAATGGAATCACTGTGTTCCATCGTGACTTCCATTTCGTAGACTTCTTCTGGAAGCTCCTCATCGGGACCCGAACCATATTGCTGGTGATCGTATTTTCCCCGAGTGACGATAACAACCATTCCCTGAGCAGGAAGCGCAAAGACTTCGACAGCTAACGGTCCCGTGGCATCGAAGCCCAGCTCGCTGTATGCCTGATCCATCATTTCGGTGAACAGCTCATGGACTCTTGGGATTTCTTGCCACATATCGTCTTTTTGAATACCGCGTTCGCTCAAATCGTCAAAGGTAAGGAAAATCCGTATCTTGTCCTGACTTAATCTTTCTATTTTCATACTGGACCCTCCTCCTGGCAGCCGAGTGTTATTAACAGATTATGATGCAATTATGTTGCCTGTGATGAAAATGGTTCTATGTAATCATGTTATCATTTTATAATCGTAAATGCACGAAATAAAAATGAGAAAAAAAAGAATCATTTGAACGGCTTTCACAAAAAAGCCGCAAAATGATTCGGGATAGAGGGTTCCGGGGCTATAATCCCGGTACGGCTGTATGAGTTTCCTTCAATATCTGCTCGACCTCACGTTTAACATCGGGACTACTGCTGATAAAGTCTTTAATCAGCTTCATATTCTCTTCTTTGCTTTGGACAGTATGAACGGTTTTATCTGTTTTGGAACGATGATCATGATCCTCATGGGTATCATGTTTGTTTAGCGTAATATCGCCCATTCCGGGAAACGCAGCGTCCATCATTTTGGTGCGGGCTTTCTGCACCAAATTTTCGCCTTTTTTTCCATCCATGTTCATAGAAAAGCCCAGCATGTTGCGGTTACGGGAGATCATAGAGCCTGCGACAGCGCCCAAAACGATTCCCAGGAAAAATGAAGATGTCTTCACAATTAGAACCTCCCTTTGTGGTAGAATCAAGCATAGTGTTCGTCAGGAAAGACAAACTCATACGGTATAAATACAGGAAGGTGAGATGAATTAATGGGTACAAAAACAGCAGCCATTTTATTGACTGCATGTCTGCTGCTTAGTGCTTGCTCGGCGAACAAGCCGGAATCGGCGGCTACCGGCAACAATCAAACTTCGGCAGCTTCTGACACAAGCAACGGCAGTCAAACAGTCCCTAAAGATCATAACTCAGCAGGTAAAACAACAGCACAACATGACAAGTCCGTTGTTGACAACAGCAAATCGGAGAATTCAGCTACGGTGGCTGCCATCAATAAAACTTATCATTTAGACAAAGCGTATAATGTGGTTCCCAACCAAGAAGGAGTGGAAAAAAAGGTAATCTTGCTAACCTTTGACGATGGGCCCAAGGAAGCGGCCATGATTAATAAAATCATTGATACGCTGGACAAGCACAAGGCCAAAGCTATTTTCTTCGTAAACGGTTACCGTGTGAAGGAGCATCCTGAGCTGCTCAAGCTTATCCATGACCGCGGACAACCCATCGGCAACCATAGCTGGGATCACATCGTGCTAAAGAACAAATCGGAGGCTGAGGTCAAAAAGCAGATTGAAACCGTCCAAAAAATGGTCAAGGATATAACGGGTCAAGCACCAGTGTTTTTTCGCCCACCTCATGGGGCAGGCGGGGACGTAGGCCGTAAGGTTGCCAAGGAAAACGGACTTCTGTACATGACCTGGTCCGTCGGTTCTCTGGACTGGACTATGAACAAGAGTCAGCCTAACAAAACGGATGCGCTTCTCAAAAATGTAACGGAGCAGCTACATCCTGGCAGCAACATTTTGATGCATGAACTGCCATGGACAGCTGAGGCGCTGGACAGTCTATTGACTCGCCTGGAGCAAAAGGGCTACCGGTTTGTTGATCCGCAAAGCATTGAGGTTCCTGCCGACTAACAGGAATTTGGGTTTATGGTCAATAATCAGCGATAATTGCCAAAAAGGCCTTCATCTTCCGCATAAGCTTGTGCGGAGATAAAGGCCTTTTTTATACTCCCTTTTATTACCAAAGCAATTTACTGATAGGTGGTGCTCCCTTAATGCCCCACCATAGCAGCGCTGCTGTAATAAGTACAAAAAGCGTGCTCAAAAAATTTAAAAACCACTTGCTTACCCGGATGCGGCGGGACGGAAACATTTCTGCCCGCGTACGGTACTCACTGACAGGAGCGTCATCCTCCATCATCACAGCAACTTCTGGTGCAACGTCAACGTGGGCCAATTCAGGCACGGGTCGTGAAGCACGGGAACGGACTGGTTTTGATTTCGACCTGTCCTCCTCCTTGACTTTGCGACCATTACGACGGCTACCATAGGTCTGCACTCTGCTAAGCTCCTGATTCATTCTTCATACCTCCGAAAACGCAACGCTAAACCGGATATCAGGTCAATCACAAAATGACAAATGATCGGCGCCCATAGGCTGCCGGTCTCTACGTAGATATAGCCCAATCCGTAACTGCTAAGGAATACCCAGCCTGTTGGAATCCAATGCCGCAAATATCGGATATGGATAACTGCAAACAAAATGCTTGTCCAATAAGGTCCAAAGCTGTACTGAATCGCACCTCTGAACAAAAGTTCCTCACAGATCGAGACGACGGCCGCTATACAAATAATATGCCAAATCGGTCGATTTTGAAACAGCAATTGGTTAATACCGCCGTCATCCATAGCATCCTCAGGCATAACTCGGGATAACACCAGATCCACCAGAAGCATAGCAGCGGCCAATCCCAGTCCCCACCATAAGACATGTAAGCTGTTCGGCAAGGCAAACAGTTCCAACACATTTCTTTGCTGAAAAATAATCCAGACTGCACCGACCAGCAGGGTCAGTCCCTGGGTTAGATACAAATTGTAAAGCAGCAAGCGGTCATTCAATTCGTGAATTTGCGCTCTTTTCCATTTCACTTTAAGCTTTTTCATGATTAGTTAGTCCTCTGCATAGTCTTCATTAGCATCATAGCCAAAAAGTCAGGCGGATTCAAGAAGACCTAATTCTTAATTATTCCGCTTGTTATAGCTACTTTCTAGCCAGCTATCTATACATGTCGCATCTCCTATTGACATGGCCATGTAAGCCGTGATACATTATGAAAAAATTATTTACGACAACAACCTTGATGGAGAAAAGATATTGATTTCGTCCTCAGAGAATCGGTGCTTGGGTGGAAGCCGATGGCGAAGTAATGTTCTTCAGCGCTCCTGAGTTATTGCACCGAGGCCTAGGAAATTTTATTCCGGCATTAGATGCAATCGGCAGAAAACCGTTATCCTTTCGGTCATTATATGACCGCTGAAGGCAGTCCATTGCGAAATGGCTGCGAATTAGGGTGGTACCACGATAACTCTCGTCCCTTACTATGGAGATAGTATGTGATTCGGGAGTTTTTTTGATGCCCGAAAACCGCAAAGCGGTTCCCCACAGAGCTTTTGTCCATTAGCTTTGACCGAAAGCTCGGTGTGTAATGCTATTTTATCCCTTTTCTGCGTCAATGCGTTATCACACAAGTGTTAACCACGCTCTCCTGTACTTTTAGAAGCATTTCAAGTTTTTTCATGTTCTTTATGGAATGTATTTCAGTTAGAAGTACATCCTGTCCATAAAAGAAGTTAACTTTGAGGAGGAAACCAAATGTTTAAAGTGTTAGTATCCGATCCAATCAGTGACCTGGGCATTCAGCAGCTGATGGATGCAGACGATGTCACGGTGGACAAGAACACAGGTCTTAGCGAGGATGAATTGGTTCAGATTATTGGTGACTATGACGCACTGCTGGTCCGCAGCCAAACCCGGGTAACCGAACGCATCATGGCCGCAGGTAAAAACCTCAAAGTGGTCGGACGCGCCGGTGTCGGAGTGGACAACATCGACCTTGAGGCAGCAACGCAACGCGGGATTATCGTAATTAACGCTCCTGACGGCAACACAATTACAACATGTGAGCATACTTTTGCCATGATGATGGCTCTGGCACGCCATATTCCACAGGCATATGCCAAAACCATCGCCGGTACATGGGATCGTAAAACATTCCTCGGTGTCGAGCTGCGCAACAAAACGCTCGGTGTCCTAGGTATGGGACGCATCGGCAGCGAAGTAGCCAAACGCGCCAAAGCCTTTGGCATGAACATCCTTGGCTATGATCCGTTTCTGACGGAAGAGCGTGCCGAGAAGCTGGGCATCAAGCTGGCCAGCGTGGACGAAATCATTCGCAACGCAGATTTCATGACCGTACACACACCTTTAACACCGGAAACCAAGCATATGATTTCACGCCCACAGTTTGAAGTGATGAAAAAAGGTATGCGTATCATTAACTGTGCTCGAGGCGGTGTTATCGATGAAATGGCTCTCGTTGAAGCCATTGATAACGGAATTGTGGCCGGTGCTGCCTTTGACGTATTCGAGTCGGAACCGCCAGCACAGGATCACCCTTTCCTGAGCCATCCGAAAATTATCGTCACACCGCATCTGGGTGCCTCGACGGTCGAAGCGCAAGAGAACGTAGCCATCGACGTATCCGAGCAGGTGCTGCACATTTTGCGTGACGAGCCGTTTAAAAATGCGGTCAACATGCCTCCTGTTCCATCCAATGTGATGACGCAATTGCAGCCGTATTTCTCGCTTGGCGAGAAGCTGGGCAGCTTTGCCGCACAGGTGACAAATCAGGCTGTACGTGAAATCCATGTGGATTACGCTGGCGATTTGTCCTCTGTAGATACACAGCCGCTGACACGTTATATTTTGAAAGGTGTACTCAGTCGTCACCTGGGCAGTGATGTAAACATTGTAAATTCTGTACATCTTGCCAAAACACGTGACATCCATCTGGTCGTATCTCAGGCACCGGCTACCAAGGGCTTTACGAATCTGATCACCGTTACGCTTAAAACGCAAAGTGGCGAAGAGCAACGTGTAGCTGGCACCCTGCTTGCAGGTTATGGCGAACGTATCGTTCAGTTGAACCAATTCCCGGTTGATGTGGCACCAGAAGCTCATTTCCTGCTCATCTCCCACAATGACAAGCCAGGTATTATCGGCCGTGTCGGCACCCTGCTTGGCGAAAACGGCGTCAATATCGCCTCCATGCAAGTAGGACGTAAAATTGTTGGTGGTGAAGCGATCATGATCCTGACGG